>CAYMEB010000661.1:0-1505 GCA_964389095.1 uncultured Hyphomicrobiaceae bacterium | reverse complement strand
AGAGCGCACCGAGAGTTATCTCTTTTCGCCCGGCCGCGAGTTGCGTGATGATGGTGGGGATCACGGCACGCGTGGACTGCCTCGGCCCGTAGGTATTGAACGGACGAACGACGGTTACAGGCAGTCCGAATGAGCGCTGGAACGAGATCGCCAGCTGGTCGGCTGCAACCTTGGTCGCCGCGTAAGGCGACTGGGCATTCAGCGGATGCCCCTCATCGATCGGCACGCACTGGGCCGTACCGTAGACCTCGCTGGTGGAGGTGTGAACGACATGGCGGCAGCCGGCGGCCATGGCCGCCTTAAGTACATTGAGAGTGCCCTTGATGTTGGTGTCGATATAGCTCTCCGGTGCGCGGTAAGAGTAGGGAATGGCGATCAGCGCAGCCAGATGCAGGATGACGTCGCACCCCTCCGCCAGCTCGAGCATGCACTGGCTGTCGCGCACGTCGCCCGCGATGATCTCCATCTCACGAGCAAGCCGGACGTCGGCATGGTCGAGCCAGCCGCGCGTGCCGAGCGAGGTATAGATCGCCATCGCACGCACCTGATGCCCATCGCGAACGAGCGCTTCGGCCAGATGCGAGCCGATAAACCCATCGGCACCTGTAACCAGCACTTTCATGGCAGCGCGCCTGCTGATTGGGTCACGTCTTCTCCGCCTCGACGTAGAACGACAGCTTCGGATCCTGCTGATCGAACAGCACGACGTCGGTCATCACGGTCGCAATGCTTTGCCCGTAGCCCGACTGGTAGACCTTGGAGAAGCCTGCATCGCGCAGCATGCGCATGGCTTTAGCGGCCGACCACCAGCTCACATGATATCCGGGGCAACGCTTCTGCACCTCGTAGTCCGCCTTGGCGCAGATGGCGTCCAGGGCCTTCTCGTCACTCATTGTGGCGAACAGCCGATCGAACTCTTCATCGGAGATCTTCTCTGCAGACTTCGCATTGACAAAGCAACTGGTACTCGACGCGACGACGAACAGGATGATTTGCTGGAACGAGGCCTTCGTGAATGGCTGTCCAGGATCGAGGTCGCAGCGTTGCATGACGTCGGGATGACTGTAGAGATCGAGGTAATAGAAGTGATCACGATCGCCGCGGCGCACGGCTTCCAGATCGCGGGACACGTCGGGCCCAGTAATCCTGATGAGCCCGCCGGGCTTGAGGATGCGGCGAGCCTCCCGCATTGCGTTGGCGCCTGCGGCATCGCTGACGTGCTCAAGGGTATGCGAAATGTAGACTGCCTCCGCGCAATTGTCCTCGATCGGCAGCCGGCCGAGTGACATGAGATCGAATTCGACGCGCTCCGTACCGCTCTGGTCGTTCGCGTACCACTCGCTATGCATGTCGACATTCGTCCACATCGGGTGACGGAAGGAGCCCGCCCCGATGTTGTAGAAGCGCTTCTTGTCGAGACTATCCTGGGGGTAGAGGCGCGCGTAGACCTCGAGGAGCTATCGCCAAATCTTGGTGACGGCCTGATGGCTCAGGCGGCGGCTTTG
>CAYMEB010000660.1:0-1508 GCA_964389095.1 uncultured Hyphomicrobiaceae bacterium | reverse complement strand
TGCCCGATAACGTGCTGTTCGAAGGCGGCGCCGGCGAGACTATCCGCCGCAAGCTCATGCACGAGTGCGACGTGCACACCCTGCTGCGCCTGCCCACGGGCCTGTTCTACGCGCAGGGCGTGAAGGCCAACGTGATCTTCTTCGACCGCAAGCCAGCCTCGGAAACGCCCTGGACGCGCAAGCTCTGGATCTACGACCTGCGCACCAACAAGCACTTCACGCTGAAGACCAACCCGCTGAAGCGCGAAGACCTGGACGAGTTCGTCACCCTCTACAACCCCGTCAACCGGCACCAGCGCCAGCCCACCTGGACCGCCCAGACGCCGGAAGGCCGCTGGCGCGTGTACGAGTACGACGAGCTGATCGCCCGCGACAAGGCCAGCCTCGACATCTTTTGGCTCAAGGACGAAAGCCTTGCCGACAGCGACAACCTGCCCCCGCCCGAAGTGATCGCCCAGGAGATTGTCGATGACCTGGAAGCAGCACTGGAGCAGTTTCGATTGATTGCATCGGATTTATCCGCGACCACGATAGCGGATAGTGATCGATGAGTAACACCGCGCCATTTTCGCTTCGTATCTTCGTCACCGACGGCGACCCCGACGGACTTCGGATCGTCGAGCGATCTAACTGGGTGGGCAAGGCCATTATCTTCCCCCGGCCGTTGCTGCCGACCATTAAGCAGCGGGCCGAGTTCCAGCAGACCGGGGTGTATCTTCTGATCGGCCCTAGGCCCGACGGCGATGGCGAGATGCTCTATCTCGGCGAGGGCGATCCCATCAAGCCTCGGCTGGAAGACCATTACGCCCGTAAGGACTTCTGGACCCGTGCGGTGTTTTTCGTTGCAGCACCAGGACAACTGAACAAGGCACACGTACAGTTTCTGGAGTCCTCGCTCGTCCGATTGGCGAAGGAAGCCAAGCGTATGCCGCTCGACAATGCCAACACGCCCACGGAGCCGTCGCTGAGCGAGGCAGACCGCGCAGACATGCAGGTGTTCCTAACGAACATGCTCGGGATGCTTCCCGTGCTTGGGGTACACGCTTTCGAGAAGGCCGCGCCGATGACGACCGTTGCGGCGAACGTTCTCCTCTACTGCAAGGGGAAGGGCGTGACCGCGACGGGGTACGAGTCGAGCCAAGGGTTTGTGGTGATGGCGGGCTCACAGGCGGCGGCGAGTATCACTCCGTCAATGCGGGCGCACCTCCCCGCGGTATGCGTGCTGCGCGAGGAATTGATCGCCAACGGCGTGCTTGTACTGGCGGGAAGTGATTCTGCGGACGGGTATCGGTTTACTCAGGACGCCGTGTTCAGCTCGCCCTCCACAGCGGCGGACGTCGTGCTAGGGCGCTCGGCCAACGGACGTACCGAGTGGAAAGATGCGGACGGTGTCACGTTACGGGAACGTCAGGAAAAAGCGGCGGCGCAGTAGTGCAATCGTCGCGCAGTCGCTGCTATCGCTCTCGGCCGGCGGTCGGCCATTTGTCGCGGTACCGCTCGATATCCTT
>CAYMEB010000659.1:0-1514 GCA_964389095.1 uncultured Hyphomicrobiaceae bacterium | reverse complement strand
CGCCCCCTGTACCCCTTAGCCGCGGTTTGGGTCACCCTATCCGCCTCGGGCCGGCCGATCGAGAGCAGCCTTTCGCCCCCTGCGTCTTCGAGCGCCTGGGGGGGACGCGCGCCTCGATTGGTCGGCTGCGCTGCACGCCCAGTGGGGAGTCGCGCCGGGATGATCCTGAGCGCCTGTACAGGGAATGGCGAAGCACCGCAGCGGCCCGATCGTTGAGAGGAGGCGCACATGGAGAGAGAGCCGACCCTGTTCGTCGGCGTTGATTGGGCGAGTAAGGAGCATCAGGTCTGCATGATCGGCGCAGGGGGGCCGCAGCAGCGGGCTTTCGCACACGACGCCGATGGATTGGGTGCGATGGTGACCTGGCTTTTGCAGCAGGGATCCTCGCCAGACGAAGTCGTCGTCGCCATCGAGACCCCGCATGGCCCCGTCGTCGAGGCCTTGATGGATCGTGGCGTCACCGTCTTCGCGATCAACCCGAAGCAGCTCGACCGCTTCCGCGATCGATTTTCGCCGGCCGGCGCCAAAGACGATCGCCGTGACGCGCTGGTGCTTGCTTCCTCGCTCAAGACCGACCGGCACTGCTTTCGCCGCCTCGAGAAACTCGACCCGCTGATCGTGGAATTGCGTGAGTGGTCGCGGATGTCGGACGAATTGAAAGAGGAGCGCACGCGTCTGACGAACCGAATTCGCCAGCAACTATGGCGCTATTTCCCCCAGGCGCTTGACCTTGCCGATGACGTCGGAGCCGATTGGTTTCTCGATGTTTTCGCGTTGGCGCCGACGCCAGCGGCGACCTCAAAGCTCAGCGCGAAGAAGATCGCGCGGATCTTGAATGGCCACCGCATCAGACGGATCTCTTCTGATGACGCCCTGGCGATCCTGCGCCGCCCGGCGTTGTCGGTCGCACCCGGGACGGCCGAAGCAGCCAGCGCTCACATACTCGCCGTCGCCGAACGGGTACGCCTCGTGAACCGTCAGCTTAAGGACGTGACGCGCCGCCTCGATGGCTTGGCCGAGGCGATCTCAGGCTCATCCCCTGACGCGGATGACATGCCGGGGCAGCAGGGTGAGCAGCATGACGTGACGATCCTGCGCTCTTTGCCGGGAGTGGGAAGGATCGTCCTCGCCACGCTGCTCGCGGAGGCGCACCACGCCATCCAGGGGCGAGACTATCACGCCTTGCGCACCTTGTGCGGCGTCGCTCCCGTGACCAAGCGCAGCGGCAAATCATGCCGCGTCGAGATGCGCCAGGCTTGCTCCGGTCGATTACGGACCGCTGTCTACCATTGGGCGCGCGTCGCAACCCAGCACGATGCCCGCAGTCGAGCGCGATACGCCGCGCTCCGCGCTCGCGGCCATACACACGGGCGGGCGCTCCGTGGCGTCGCCGACCGCCTACTGGCGGTCGCGTGCGCAATGCTGCAGGACCGAACCACCTACGACCCCAGTAGACAAGGCGTGGTCACAGCCACGCCGAAACCGACTTGATGAATGGTGGGGAGTCCCCCCCC
>CAYMEB010000658.1:0-1516 GCA_964389095.1 uncultured Hyphomicrobiaceae bacterium | reverse complement strand
AAGAAGACGCTGAGGTCCTGGGCGTTCGCCACACCACATCCTCGTTCGGCGGGCACCCGCTGCACCGACACGCGCGGAGCGGCACCGAACTGCTCCTCGCACCAGGCTGCAATCGACTCGGCGAACGGTTGAGGTTCCTCCGGCGCGGCTTCGGATCCCGGTTTCCGGGGCATGGCCGGCGTAGCGGTTTCGGCAGTTGACGTCGGCGTCTGTTGTCGACCGGTCGGTCGAGGGAAGGCGTCCGTCGTCAACGGCACGGTCTGAGGCCTCTGAAGTCCGGAGGTGGCGTTCTCTTCGTCGATGTTTCCATTCTTGGCGCTCTCCGAGATCGTTCGAAGTGCGGCGGGAATCAGCCAAGCCTTGAAGACCCAAACGAAGAGCCCGAGCATGGTGAAGAGGGCCGCGGCGGGCACGATTCCTTGAACGAGATCCTTCGACACTCCTGGAATCCGCATGATCCAGTTCAAAAGCTCGGTCTTGAGAACCAGGATCGAGAAGCCCCACCATGCGCCAGTCAGGATGCCGAGCGCGGTGAGGGACCTGAGCCCGAACATCGCCCGCGCCAGAGTTGGAAGGTCCAGCCCCTCCACAACGTACATCACCAGGAGCATGCCGAGGAACGTGGTCGTTCCGATCACGCTGAAGCTCGTCGCCTGAGTCTCGGCACTCAATGGAACCCCGAGCGCAAACCACATCGCCACGACCGCTGCGCCGATCACGACCGCCGAGACGCCAAGCGTGAACCAAGGATCGACCGAATTCCGGCTGGCGCCCTCCGTGGAGGCCATCCGCAGTGAAAGGAAGTAGGTGATGAGCGCCGAAGAGATGAGCACGAGCAACGAGAAGAGCACGGTGACCGCGATCGCAATCGCGTTGCCCTCCGAGATCGCCCGGAGGGTCTCGAGCAGGCTCCTGTCGCGCAACTCACGCCAGAGAGCCCAGGCGATCACGAGAATCGCTGCGAGCATCAGATATCCGGACCACAGCAGCGCCTGCCGTATGTTCGTGACGGTGAAGCTTGGATGCGACGATCCCGGTCCGAGCAGATCCTCGCGGATGCGCGATCGAAGGCTCATTCGCCACCTCCGATCAGGACGCGTAGTTCGCCTTCGGGACCGACCTCGATACGGACCGGGAGTTCCTCGAACAGCATGCCGGGCACCGGAAGTTTCGGCGAGGGCAGTGGGGTGGCGTCCGGCGACACAAACGTAGGAAAAATGTTCCGGGTCTCTTCGATCACGCGCCGAGCGAGCTCGACGATCGGCGCGTTGCTCGCCTCGCCGATCGGTCCGCGGTAGACAAATGTGAATCGCTCCGCCTTGTCATGCATGTTGTCGGCATCGCGCGCCTCGTCCGGCATGACTCTGCAGCTCAGATGCGGACGATCGCACAGATTCGACTGATCATGAAACAGCCCACAGGTGCGCTTGAATTCCTCCGGTAGTTCGCCCGGACGATCGTCCATCGCATGCACAGCCTGCTCCACCGCCAGGCTCCAGATCTCGTCGCGGACTCG
>CAYMEB010000657.1:0-1521 GCA_964389095.1 uncultured Hyphomicrobiaceae bacterium | reverse complement strand
CGCCGGCGCGAGCGGACCGCTCGGTGAGGACGGACGCTTCCTGCCTTTGAACGGTGAGGTGCGCTTTTTACGTCCGCGCTTGGCCGGACGGCCCGGTTTGCGTCCGCGGCGGCGCGGCCCGGCCGCAGTGCGGCTAACGAATCCGGCGAGCGAGGAATTTTTTCCAAGCAGGCTTTGCAATTCGCGCTGCAGATCTTCGATTCGTTCCTGAAGATCGAGCGCACGGCGTAGTGTGGCGGTATTGAGTGTCAACATAGCGGCCACCATTTTCTATATTGAGATGTGCGCGGCAATATAATTTGCCGGCGAACAAGCCCGTCTGGCTTCTCGACAGCGACAAAGGAAACATCCAGAATCACTTGCATGTCGGACACGGAAGCGCGCTGGGCGCAACAACTGATGGACTCTTATCGCGATCACGGCGGGGTGAACGCGAGTGACGGCCCGGGTTTTCCCTCCAAGCCGGAGGTTGCCTCGCTCTGCCTCGAGATCATGCAACTGCTCTTTCCCGGTTACCACGACGGCGGTGCTCTGGCCAAACTCGAGTTGGCCGAATTGACCCGCGACCGCGTGGTCACCGTCTCCGACGACCTGCGGCGTGTGCTCCACGCTGCACTCGGCGAAGAAGGTGGATCGGCGGCCCGCGCGGCGGAAACAGTGCGCCGTCTTTTCGACGAACTGCCGTCTATCCGCGCGCTTCTGCAGACCGACGTCGAGGCGGCCTATGAAGGCGATCCCGCCGCCACCACGCGCGATGAAATCATCCTGTCCTACCCGTTTCTCGAGGCCATCGCCATCCAACGCGTGGCCCATCTGCTTTACAGAGCCGAGATTCCGCTCATTCCGCGCATGATGACCGAGTGGGCGCATGCGCAAACCGGCATCGACATCCATCCGGGCGCGAGCATCGGCAGCCATTTCTTCATCGATCACGGAACCGGCGTGGTCATCGGCGAAACCTGCCGCATCGGCGCACACGTGAAGCTTTATCACGGCGTCACGCTCGGCGCGCGCAGCTTTGCCAAGGACGAACAGGGCCGCATCAAGAAGGGCGGCAAACGCCATCCCGATGTCGAAGACCATGTGACCATTTATCCGAATGCCACCGTGCTCGGCGGCGAAACGGTGATCGGACGCAATTCCACGATCGGAGGCAACGTCTTCCTTATGCACAGCGTTCCGCCAAACTCGCTCGTTTACTGCGAAGAAGCGCAGGTGCGCGTCGTGGCCAAGGGATCCAAAGCGGACAGCACGGACTATTCCATCTGACCGCATGCACGCCCGTGCGCTCCAGCCCAGTGGCCCACATCCGGCCGAGGTGCTGCAGCAAATGGAAAACGAGGCGCGCGCCTGGGCCCTGCGCTTGGAGCTGCCCAAACTCGCCGCGCGCGTCACGCTCCACTGGCACGCACGACTGCGCACCACCGCCGGCCTCGCGCGGCTCGATTGCGCGGTGATTCTGCTCAACCCGCGTCTGCTCGCCTTTCCTGAGGAATTGACCCGCACCTTTCTCCACGAGTT
>CAYMEB010000656.1:0-1524 GCA_964389095.1 uncultured Hyphomicrobiaceae bacterium | reverse complement strand
TCGATCATCATCATGGCGCGATCGAAGAGGTTGGGCCGGCGCTTCAGCACATGCCTGACCCAGTACGCGTGCGGGGCGCCATGCGTGCTGAAGACGTCGGCCTTGAACGTCGGCCAGTGCGAGTGCACCAGGTCGAAGCCGCCTCGCGCGATCATGCGCTGCGCCATCGCGGTGAAGAACCACGGCCGCAGGAACCGCGGAAACTTGATTCGCGGCACCTTGTGGAACGTGATGTCGGGCCGCCCTGCCTCCCATCGATTCGCGAAGACATGGAACTCGTACCTGCCGGTCGCGGCGAGACGGTCGGTCACTTCCTTCACGAAGCGTTCGCTGCCGCCGATGCCGCCGTATTTTTCGGCGATGATGGCGATGCGCGGAAGCATGCTTGGAGGCTATCGTGGCATAATCGCGTGAAGCCCTCGCCCGTCGAGCCGCGCCAGATCGTCCAATCGCAAACCGACCGAATGTCCAAACGCGCATCAACCTTCCGGCCACTTGACCTTGTCTACGTGGCTCGCAAGGCCATCAAGCAGCGCAGCCTCGCCTCGCTGCCGGTGTACCTGCGTGATCGCAGAGCCTTCGAGGCCGCAGGTGGTCACGTCACCGATCTCTACCCGATCCTGAACGAATTCGTCTCTTCCGCGGGCATCGCGAGTGGGCACTATTTCCATCAGGATCTGCTCGTCGCCCAGTTCATCCACTCGGCCGCTCCGAGGCGGCACATCGATGTCGGAAGCCGAATCGACGGCTTCGTGGCGCATGTGGCGAGTTTCAGGGCGATTGAGGTGATCGACATCCGGCCGATGCCTCGGAGTGAGCATGCCAACATCCGCTTCATCCAGGCGAACCTCAATGTTCCCGATCCCGCGCTGCAGGCCTGCAGCGACTCGGTGAGCTGTCTGCATGTGCTCGAGCACCTCGGTCTCGGCCGCTACGGGGATCCGGTCGACCCTGACGGTCACCGTAAGGGTCTCGATGCCCTCGCCCGCATGGTCGAGCCCGGCGGTCGCCTCTACGTCTCCTCTCCGATCGGGAGAGCCCGCGTGTGCTTCAACGCGCACCGCGTCTTCGACCCCATGGACTTTCCGGGATGGCTCGACGGCGCGATGCATCTCGAACGCTTCGACTTCGTCGACGACGCCGGGTCGTTGCACGCCATGGCCGATCCTTCACGCGTGCCGGCGATGGACTACGGGTGCGGCATCTACACCCTCCGCAAACCGCGAGCCACTGCCCGATAACGACCTCCGACCCTGGTTACTGGTCACTCCACCGTCACGCTCTTCGCGAGGTTGCGCGGCTTGTCCACGTCCTTGCCGCGCATCACCGCCGCGTGGTACGCGAGCAGCTGCAGCGGCACCACCGTCACGAGCGGCTGGAGCAGCTCGGGCACGTCGGGCACGTAGAACACGTCCTGCGCCAGGCTCTTGATGTGCTCGTCGCCCTCGGTCGCCACCGCGATCACGGCGCCGCCGCGGCTGCGCACCTCCTCGATGTTGCTGAGCACCTTCTCGTACTGGCTGT
>CAYMEB010000655.1:0-1532 GCA_964389095.1 uncultured Hyphomicrobiaceae bacterium | reverse complement strand
GGATCCGTTCTGCCGGTCTCAGAAGCGGACAGAGCACCTAACGCCGATTGAGCTCATGGTGGAGCACGAGGGCGTATCTGGAAAGGTTCTTGTCGAGCCATTCTTGCTTCCGCACAGGGATGACTTCGATTCGCCGGAGGCCTTCCGTTTGGCTAGCGGGCCAGCTGGTTGGAATCAGCAGCAGGGGTTCTACATCTACCGATCTGGCAGGATGATTCAGAGTGGCGGCTGGTGCGGTTTGGTTAAGAACGACGAGCACACAAAGCTTGCGAGGGTGGGACTTAGGTTCTCGCCGAAGCTGGACGAGGCGTTCAAGGTGAACGTCGCGAAGATGCGCGTTCAGCTGCCCACTTCGATTCGCGATGCAATCGAAGATGCAATTAGCCCCGTTCGCGGTTTGGCTAGGAAGGTGTACGACCGCAAGGAACCGGTTGGCTTCGTGCCTCGCGTCCCCCGGGCTGTGGGTGCAGGCTCCTCCGGCGATGGCAGTATTGGCAGCCTGCCGTCGGGCTCGGCATCTACTTCGCCGGTTACGAGTGCCAGCGAATCAGCGGAACGTCTCACAATTGATGAGTGGACGGATCGACTTCGCGCAATCGCGAGTCCTAGCGAGGCATCAACTTTGGAGTCTTTGGTCAAGCGGCTTCACGATCGCCGCGCCGATGCACGAGAAGGCGGTGGTGCTTGACGGACGCATTTGAACGGTCGCTGCGTGCAGCGCGTGTCTTGCTGGAAGTAGGCATTCCCTTAGAAGAAGTGCTTGGAAACAGCGTGATCGCGCCAGGACTTGCGGACGCTGTACGTGCCGAACTCGAGCGGGATTTCGCCATCATCCTTGAGCCGCCGGTGGTGATCTCTCGAACCGGCAAGCCGAGGGAATGGCTCCAGAAGCTCGACAGGTCTGAGTGGCACTATTGGCCCGCCCTGCGGCAGTACTTACTCGCCAAGAAAGGTTGGGATCGATCCTCAATCGGTGCGCTGGAAGACAGTTCTGATCGCGTCCTCAGTGAACTTGAGCCGCCTGGGACGGAGGTCTTCGACACACGAGGACTCGTGCTGGGATACGTACAAAGTGGCAAGACCGCGAACTACACGGCTCTGATCGCCAAGGCGGTGGATGTCGGTTACCGGTTGGTGATTGTGCTAGCTGGCATCGACAATGGCCTCCGTTTGCAGACCAATTTGCGATTGCAGAGTGAACTCGTCGGCAGTTCATCGTCTACAAGCTCATCAGTGCCGCTTCCGCCGGTCGGCAAGAGATGGCACGAGTTCACTCGGACGACGATCGACGGCGACTTTAGGCCCGGTTTCGCCAATCATGCGTCGCTGCAAGGTTCGCAACCGGTCCTGCTTGTGATCAAGAAAAACGGTGCGGTTCTTCGAAGGCTGCTTGAGTGGCTCGATGGTTGCCCGAGCGATATCCGGCGAACTATTCCGACACTTGTGATCGACGACGAGGCTGATCAAGCGAGCGTTGATACCCAGGGGACTTATCAGTTGGAGGGCGATCCGCTGCCCCCTGACTATGAGAA
>CAYMEB010000654.1:0-1538 GCA_964389095.1 uncultured Hyphomicrobiaceae bacterium | reverse complement strand
GTCATCTCTGGGGCACTTAATGTTAACAGTTGAGCCTTATCAATCAACATAGCCTCTGGGGAGGCTCTTAAACCACCCAAGAAATAATTTCTAAAACCATCGGCTTTAGGCTCTAGAACCGCAAACGAATCAACATCAGTCTGGTCAGCAGATGCATCCGTGCGACCTGGTTTAAACGGAACGTTGATAATTGCACCAGCAGCCTCCTCAACTCCGACATTTCCAGCTAGAACGATAAGATCGGCCAAAGAGACCTTCTTGCCACTATTTTGAGATCTGTTGAAGCCGGTTTGTATCTCCTCCAATGCGCCTAAAACTCTCCTTAGCTGAGTTGGATTGTTTACCTCCCAATCCTTCTGAGGGGCAAGCCTGATACGCGCACCATTAGCACCTCCCCTCTTATCAGATCCCCTAAAGGTTGATGCCGATGCCCAAGCGGTTGCTACCAGATCACTGACGGAAAGACCTGATCCAATGATTGCCGTCTTTAGTTGAGCAATATCCTGTGCATCAATTAGAGGATGATCAACCGCTGGTAGTGGGTCTTGCCAAATCAGATCCTCCTTTGGAACCTCTGGTCCTAGGTATCGCGACTTAGGACCCATATCTCTATGGGTAAGCTTAAACCAAGCTCTTGCATAAGCATCAGCGAATTCATCAGGATTAGCTAGAAAGTGGCGGGAGATCTTCTCGTAAGCTGGATCAACTCTAAGAGATAGATCTGCTGTAGTCATCATTGGTCGATGCTTAATCCCTGGCCGATGGGCATCAGGAATCATATCCTCTTCAGCAACATCCTTAGCTAGCCACTGATGCGCTCCGGCAGGGCTTTTAACCAGCTCCCACTCATACTTAAATAGGGTTGTGAAATATCCCATATCCCACTTGGTAGGATTGGGTTTCCAAGCCCCTTCAATTCCACTCGTGGTGGTATCAGCTCCTTTGCCAGACTTAAAGCTATTAATCCAACCTAAACCCATTGCCTCTAATGGAGCAGCCTCGGGCTCAGGACCAACAAGTTTCGGGTCGCCTGCACCATGCGCCTTACCGAAGGTATGTCCACCAGCTACTAACGCTACGGTCTCGTAGTCATTCATCGCCATTCGGGCAAATGTTTCTCTAATATCCCTGGCGCTAGCGGCAGGGTCTGGCTTCCCATCAGGCCCCTCAGGATTCACATAAATTAGTCCCATCTGCACCGCTGCAAGGGGATTTTCTAAGTCACGCACACATGAATAGCGGCTATTAGGTTTATCACTCGTGGCTAGCCACTGTTTTTCCGCTCCCCAATAGATATCCTCCTCGGGCCCCCAAATATCTTCACGCCCTCCCCCGAATCCGAATGTCTTAAAGCCCATACTTTCCATGGCAACATTGCCAGCAAGGATCATCAGATCTGCCCAAGAGATTGAGTTTCCATATTCGGACATTGACGTCAGGTTTGTGCCCCGACGGATCGGGTGCTTTTGGCCGCGAGCGAACATTTGGATAGAATCTGATGTGGCCAATCCGACGGAAACCCACCATTCTAGACCTTT
>CAYMEB010000653.1:0-1544 GCA_964389095.1 uncultured Hyphomicrobiaceae bacterium | reverse complement strand
CATTGGCAGTGAGTGCGTAAACATCGCCACCGCCGGCGCCAACGCGACCCCACAGGAAATTTGCCGCGTTTTCGTCCCGCAGCCATTCGAGGCGTATCGCGCTGTGAAGGCTTTCCTGGAGTCGATAGCGGAATGCGAGATTGACGCCATAAATCGACGAGTCGCGCGTAATGGCAAAGGGCAGAGGCGCGAGGTCACCACCTTCCTGGAACGCGTAGACAGACTCCAGCGCCAGGCTCGCAGCTGGACTCACGTTATGCAGCACACTAAAAAAGCCGACGAACCGATCGAGGTAGTCGCTGTTCGCGCTCAAGGCGAGAAACTGTGTGCCGCCGCCGCGTGGATAGGTGATTCCGTTATGGACGGTGACGTCACCGAAGTCGTCTTCGCCGTTGCCGTAGATGAGCTCAAGATCAATCCACGTCTGCATGTCAGGGCTACGCCAGCTCGCCCCAAATAGAAAATTAGGTTCCTGCACACCCGATCCAAGATCGACAGCGTTCCAATCGGTAACCACGCCAAAACTCAGGCTTGCATGGCCGAGTGTGGGGGCCAGCGGTAGTTTGACCTGCGACAGCACGCCGACATGTTTGGCCGGGCCGGTGGCGAATGCATAGGTTCGAGAGGAAAACCAGTTGGGCGGCACAAACGGATAACCTATTTCATTCCCGAGCGGCGAATGCCAACTGCCGACCAGCACCGATGCACCTGCGCCTATCGGCAGGTAGATATCGAGATACCACTGCGTGATCGCGAGGCGCTGGCGATCGTCCGCATCCCATTCCCAGTCGTCGAAACCTTTGGTCTTCCAGAACACGGCGTCCTCACCGAACACCGCCGAAACCGCCCAGTCCACGATCACACGATCGCCTTTCGGCCCGGGCAGCGGCGTCACTCGGCTCAAGACATTACGATTTGGCTCAAACAGCCGGAACGGCGGACACCCCGCGCCTTTGCAGACCAGAAGTCCAACTTGATTGAGATTCAGGCCTTCATCCTGAATGAGTCCGCCTTGCGGTTGCACGCTCCGCCCACGGCCTTGCGCGAGTTGGGTGGTCGCGATGTTGTTGTCCGCAAACGCCGCCGTGATGTGGGCGAAACCCAGCACGCCGATGCCGTGCTCGCGTTCGAGTTTATCCCCCGCAATGCTGCGAAACAGCCGCCCATAGGGCCGCGGTTCCTTGCTGAGTTCTGGAGCCGCCGCGACGGCAAACGTCGTGCAGACAAGACCGAGCACGGCCAGATGGATGGCAAGGCGTTGGGTGGACTGACGCATTTGGAAGGGCCTTTGGATGATTTTCCCGGGTGGCGCCGCGATGCGGTGAGCGTCTGACATTCTTGTCTATGGGCCTCGATGATGCCACTGCGCGACGCAAATTGGCGCGGCCTGACGCGAAGACGTCGCCGGCGCGCCGGTGATATCTCATCTATGCGCGGTTTGCCCTGGCCATTCCTCCCACGAAGAGTATGGGGTCAGAGTTTGGTGTCAGAGAGTTTGGGAGTTTGGGGTCAGAGTAAAAACTCGGAGAAAGACCCGAGGCCAG
>CAYMEB010000652.1:0-1548 GCA_964389095.1 uncultured Hyphomicrobiaceae bacterium | reverse complement strand
GCGATGACTTCTTCGAGGTTCCAGCGCCAGCCAAGCACGAAGACGTGTATCCCTGGCGATACAACCGTCGTTGGTCCTACGTGAGGCGTCCCTTCCTGCTTGATGGTGACGATGTCGTGCTCGGCAGCAGCCACGTCGACCGAGCGGGGCAGTATCTAAAACACCTCTGCTTCTCGGGGCGCCTGAAGGCCGACAGTGGCCCCATGCGCCAGGCACTCGGCTACATGACCGATGCCAAGGGGGCACGGTTCAATCAGAAGGTGGCGAGGATCCTACGCGGCTGTGCAAGTCTGATCGTCCGTGATCGGGTCGGCAAGTTTGGCGCACATAAGATCAAACACACGCTAGGCGATGTTGACGTGCTGGTCGCAGACGAGCGCACGCGCCGCATACGCGCCTACGAGTGCAAGGATCTATCCGTCGCGCGAACAGCGCCAGAGCTTCACAGGGAGCTGAAGCAACTTGGTGAGGGCGACGACTCATTCGTGGCCAAGCATGGCCGGAGAATCGCGTGGATCCGTGATCACCTCGACTCGGTCCTCGCCGAGATAGGCGTGCAGGATCGCAAGGGCTGGAACGTGGGAGGGGCAATAGTCGTTGATCAAGAGATCATGAGCCCATATCTGGTGACGTTGCCCGTCCCGGTGCTCACGATCGCCCGCATCGAGGCGATGCTCTCAAGGCGCCAAACAGTCGAGTAGGGCTTCGATGCGTCGCGGCGGTCGCCTCGGTGATAGCGATGCAAGATGCCGTGGGGGATGCCTCACGAGCCGTGGGGTCACGACGGGACTCATCCCCGAGTTTGACGGAGCGACAGAGGGACGGCGGCAATCACAGGCGCGCCAGAAGAGAGCCCGCTTTCGTCAAGCGCCATCAGCAGCGCCCTCACGGTTGTTCCACTTCGAATCACGTCATCCACGATAAGTACGCATGCCGCCTGCCGGACCTTGGATGGGAAGTCGGAGCTCAGTCGTAACGCGTCCCGCGCCTGCTGAACATCGCTGCCGCCCTGCGAGACAGGGCTGGCCGAGGGAAGGCGGGTTACGTCATGTGACAGGTCGACGAGCCCGGGGATTTGAGTCTTCAAGTACTGCCGGTAGAAGCCAGAGAGCTCGGGGAACCGGGTCGGGGGACTAACGACGTGGGTCGGGCTCACGGAAAGACCGGCCAACTCGTGTGCAAGCTGGGAAGCGAAGAAGGACCGTTGCGCGTCGTATCGTCGAAGGGCCTTTGGCTTCAAGGACTCAAACAACGTCCCCTCGCGGCGCGCGAGATGGAGGAAGTACAGCGGACTGCTCGTCAAGGCCGAGACGGATGCAGGCGCCTGAGCACAGATCAGCGTCACGCGATTGTCGAGATTCTCGTGATGTGTACGATTCATGTTGGAATGCTACCTGTCGCTCATCGACGGGCAACCCCCTGACACCTAAGAGAAAGGCCGCCGCACTATCGGCGGCCTCTCCTCTCGCCACACCGCCGCGCACGGCAGTGCAACTACCCGCAGCTCTTCGCGAAGATCACGACGATCGCGATCAGCACGATGGCACC
>CAYMEB010000651.1:0-1550 GCA_964389095.1 uncultured Hyphomicrobiaceae bacterium | reverse complement strand
CGCAGTACCTGGTGAGCATCGCCGGCATCCTGCGCGCAGGCATGACCGTCGTGAACGTCAATCCGCTGTACACGCCGCGCGAGCTGGAGCATCAACTCGTCGACTCCGGGGCCTCGGTGATCATCGTGCTCGAGAACTTCGCCGGGACGCTAGAGGAGGTTGTCGACCACACACAGGTCAGGCATGTGCTGCTGGCCTCGACGGGAGATCTGCTCGGGTACTGGAAGGGGCGGCTCTTGAACTTTGCCGTTCGTCACCTTCGAAAGATGGTTCCCGAGTTTCGGCTGCCCACGGACGGCGGGCGGTCGGTGACGAGGTTTCCGGTGGCTGTCGAGGCGGGTTCGCGTTTGCACCGCAGGCGCGTGGACGTCGGTCCGGATGACGTGGCCTTCCTGCAGTACACCGGCGGGACGACAGGAGTTTCCAAGGGTGCCGTGCTTCTGCACCGCAACGTCGTCGCCAACGTCATGCAGACAGAGGCCTGGTATCGGCCCGTCTTGGATCGGCTTGGTGGACGGCAGCTTATCGTCGTTTGTGCGCTTCCGCTCTATCACATCTTCGCACTCACCGTGTGCGCGCTGATGGGAATGCGGCTCGGATCGATGAACCTGTTGATCCCGAATCCGCGCGACATTCCTAGCTTCGTTCGGACACTTTCTCGCCACAAGGTCCACGTCTTTCCCGCGGTGAATACGCTATTCAATGCGCTCGCGGTGGACGCCGACTTCGCGCGCTTGGACTTCTCGGAGCTACTGATCTCCGCCGGGGGAGGCATGGCGGTTCAGCGCGCTACGGCCGATAGGTGGTTGCGTGTGACGGGGTGCCCCATCGCTGAAGGATACGGATTGTCCGAGACGTCGCCGGTGGCGACGAGTAATCGCCTGGACCTGCGCGAGTACACGGGCACGATCGGTGTTCCTGTCCCGTCAACCGAGATTTCAATTCGAGATGATTCAGGAGCGGCGGTGGTACACGGGGAGAGGGGTGAGATCTGGATTCGCGGCCCCCAAGTGATGGCCGGTTACTGGGGGAGGCCTCAGGAGTCGGCGGCAGCCATTACGCCGGAAGGTTTCTTCAAATCGGGTGACATCGGGATCATGGAGAGCGATGGACAGATCAGAATCGTCGATCGAAAGAAGGACATGATTCTCGTTTCGGGGTTCAACGTCTATCCGACCGAAATCGAGCAGGTGGTTGGCCAGCATCCCGGAGTCCTCGAGTGCGCGGCGATAGGCATTCCTGACCCGAAGTCCGGGGAGGCGGTCAAGCTGTTCGTGGTGAAGTCTGACCCGACTCTGCAAGAGGACGACTTGGCATCCTATTGCCGTGATAATTTCACCGCCTACAAGCGGCCGAAGTACATCGAATTCAAGGACGAGCTGCCGAAGTCCAACGTCGGCAAGATCCTGCGGCGCGAGCTGAGATCCTGAGGATCTCGCCGCGGCTCAAGTCGGGGCTGCAAAGGAAAAAGGGCCCAGTCGATTGACTGGGCCCTTCTCGTATTTAGCCTGACAATGTCCTACTTTCACACGGGAATCCGCACTATCATC
>CAYMEB010000650.1:0-1551 GCA_964389095.1 uncultured Hyphomicrobiaceae bacterium | reverse complement strand
ATCGTCCGAGAGATGGTCGACAATGATCAATTCACAGAAGGAACCTCCCGTTGTCGACAGCACGCTCTCCACACAGACCTTCAACACCTCGCACCGATTGTGGGTCGGGATGATAATCGAAACACTTTCGGGCCCGTCACGAGGCTCGTATCGCACACGCAGGCCGAACGGCCCAACATTGACGAGGCCCGCGACTCCTCGGCGAGCGATGTGCTCACTGACCGCCTTGGCACTTGATTCGGGAACACCAACCCCCGCAACCGCGGGGTCGCGTGCTTTGGAGAACAGGACATAGGGCAGGTGAGAGACCGCTTGCGTACCAACTTCATCGATCGCTCTCAGAATCAGATCGTGATGCTCTGAACCAGGGTAGCCCGAACGAAAGCCTCGTAATCGCTTCAGCAGATCCACGGCATACATCGCACACGAACCGATGTAGTTGCATGCCCGCAAAAGCTCAAGGTTCATACCCGGCTTGAACTGAGGCTCGCATCTCTCGCCGTGCGACCCGACTCGATCTTCGTCTGCGTAAAACAATTGCGAGTCAGGCAACCGATTGGCTGCGTCACTCAGCACGAACAGCGCGTGTCTTGCAAGTCTGACTCCGGGCTCGATGAACACCAGCCACTGGCCATGGACAACGTCGATGACCTCCGAAGCCGAGGCGACCAAGTCCGGTACGTCGGAGCAGACGACGACTCGAATCCGCTCATCCTCTGCGGCAACACACTCTACCACCCTCCGAACATCAGCCGCGGTACCGGGCCCGACGACAAAATGAAGTTCCCAGTGGTCGTAGGCCTGCTCTCGAATGTCCGAAATCGTTTCGAGCACGGCCTCGGCGGCGGACTGAAGTGCAGGCACCACGATTGAAATCGTCGGATGGCCTCGCCAGGACCTCACGGCGGCCTTCATTAAATCGATGTCGCGCTCCGCGATGATGAGATGGGACTTGATCCAATCCTGATATTCCGGAATCGACGCGGAGTTGCGCCGTTCCGATATCCGCCGGAGCCAAAACCACCGATCAGACCGATGACAGACAGATGGGCCTTTGTAGGAGGGGTCAGAGATCCGGCCCCGCAGAAGCAGACTATAGACCTTCAACGGATGTCGCCAGATGTACCTCAGCAGATCAAGCATGTTTCGAAGTCCGGACTCAGACTGGATTCTCGAAGCAGAACCGCAAGCATTTGCAATTGCCGCAGCGCGCCCGCCCACCACACCTTGAACACAGTGGGTCGGCGCAGTGCAATGACGCTGCCTGCAGATTACTGACCTCAGCGCGGTCGGTCGAGGCTACCGCAACCGTTAGCGGCGCGATCGATCGGGGTCTCACGAGTCCGCTACCTCGCCCTCGGCATGAGCAGAATTTATGAAATTCAACCTCAAACTAGCTAGCAGCATGATTGCGCGGCAGCGTGGATAGTCCAGCCTCGGCCAACCGGCATCACGTGCCGATAGAACAGGTCTGTCGAAGTCCCAATCTATTCCGATTGCCGGATCATTTCAAGCGATCCCCCGCTCAAGGCCTGAATCGTAAAACTCGGT
>CAYMEB010000649.1:0-1552 GCA_964389095.1 uncultured Hyphomicrobiaceae bacterium | reverse complement strand
GCGCTGAAGATCGAATTGACGAGCGGTCGCAGCCGCGCATGCGCAGGCGGATCGGCGCCGACAAGGGTCGGAACGCTTTGGACGAACGTCGCCTGGATCTTGCGCACGGCTTCAGGCACGCCGCCGGGGCGCAGGGATGGGCGATCGACAGCCGCAGAGAACCTCTCATTGTCCCGCAGAACCTCGAGGATCTGGCGATAGCCAGCGACGAGCCAGACCCCCGTCTCGGCGTCATGATGCACCGAATTGGCTTCATGCAGGGTGCGGTAGAATTCCCAAGGCGAGTCGATGACAGCCGGGTCACGCAAACTGAAGCTCACACGATCCGCCCCGCAGTTACTGCTCATCGAGCTCACCCCCAAGTTTCGACATCAGTGTACAAAAGTGGAATGCGGGTTGCAATCAATGACGCTCTTGAACTTGCAACGCCAGACAGGCAGGGTCGACCCATGAGCCGAAAGTCCGCCCCCCCCCTGCCAGACCCGACCGATCTCGAAACTGGCGAATTGCGCAAGAGTACGGACACCCGCCGTCGCATCATGGAGGCGACGGTGTATTGCCTGGCGCAGTTCGGGTATGCGGGCACGAATGCGATCACCGTGGCGGAACAGGCCCAGATGACGCGATCGACGCTCTTGTACCATTTCCCGACGCGATTGGACCTCATTGAAGCGGTGACCCGCTTCGTGACCCTGCAACGAATCGAGATGTTTGAATCGGCGATGACGCAGGTTCCGCGCGGCCCAGACTGGGCCGACAAGCTGATTGACGAGGCATGGCGCCAGAACCAGACGCTTGAGTATCGGGCCCATAGCGAGCTTTGCAACGCCGCACACACCGACCCTGACCTCGCAGCGGTGTTTCGTCCGGCAATGTCGGCCTATGATTGGGCGCGCAGAAAGACGGCTTCTGCGCTTTTCGGCGAACAAGAGCAAAATGCGGAAGGTTTCCATCTACGGCGTGACATCACCCGGTTTCTCCTGGATGGGCTGGCCACGCACGGCTGGTTCGCAGGTGACGGCGAGGAGCGGACAGACAGCGTACTCAGGTTCTTGAAGGCCCTCGGCAAAGAGCCTGAAGGCCGTGTGCTCTTGGCCAGGGCGATGCGTCGGGATGTCGTGCGGGTTCGGAAAACTCGACGCCCCCCCCGCAAGCCGACACGGCGCACGTAGCAACAAAAAAGGAGGCGGCGATGGTCGCAGCAGTCGCGCGGATCAAAGTGAAGTCTGGGCACGAACAAGAATTTCTTGGTGTCATTGGCGAGTTGATCAGCGCGGTGCGCGCGAACGAGCCAGACACACTCGTCTACGAATGCTTCAAATCGAAGACTTCGGAAAACGAGTTCGTGATGCTTGAAGTCTACCGATCACAAGCTGCTCTCGATGCGCACATGAAAACGGCGCACTTCGCGGCCATCGGCGCCAAGCTGATGCCGCTTCTCGACGCGCGCCCCGAGATCGAATTTCTTGATCGCCCGTAGGCGCGACGCGCCGCGTACGCAGACCTCCAGTTGGGCTCTCGCCAATTCCGGCGAGGCCCTTGGCGGGTGTTT
>CAYMEB010000648.1:0-1553 GCA_964389095.1 uncultured Hyphomicrobiaceae bacterium | reverse complement strand
ACTGCGCCTTGCCGCCCAGCGGCTGCTGGGTGACGAGCGAGTAGGGGCCGATCGAACGGGCGTGGATCTTGTCGTCGACGAGGTGGTGGAGCTTCAGGATGTACTTGTAGCCCACCGTGACCTTGCGATCGAACGGCTCGCCGGTGCGACCGTCGAACAGCGTCACCTGTCCCGAAGTGTCGAAACCTGCGAGCTTCAGCATCTCGACGATGTCAGCCTCGCGTGCGCCGTCGAAGACCGGGGTGGCGATGGGCACGCCACCACGGACCTGCGAGCCGAGCAACGCAAGCTGCTCGTCCTTGAGCTGGTTGACGGAGCTGCCCGTGCCGTAGGCGCGTTCCATCGCCTCGCGCAGCGCCTTACCGTCCTTCGACTCGTTCCATTTCTGCAGGGCCTCGTCGATGGCGCGGCCGAGGCCGCGGCAGGCCCAGCCGAGGTGCGTCTCCAGGATCTGTCCGACGTTCATGCGGCTGGGAACGCCGAGCGGATTGAGCACGACATCGACCGGCGTGCCGTCCTCGAGGAACGGCATGTCGGAGGCGGGCACGATCATCGAGACAACGCCCTTGTTGCCGTGACGGCCGGCCATCTTGTCGCCCGGCTGGATCTTGCGCTTCACGGCCACGAAGACCTTGACCATCTTCATGACGCCGGGGAGCAGTTCATCTCCCCGCTGCAATTTGTCGACCTTGTCGACGAAGCGGCGCTCGAGGCCTTTCTTCGCGTCTTCGTACTGCTTCTGGATGGCTTCGACGGCCGCCATCTGCTTCTCGCCGGCGAGGCCGATTTCCCACCACTGGCTGCGCGGGATCTCGGACAGGATCTCCTCGCTGATCTTGGTGCCCTTTCGAGCGCCCTTGGGCCCCTTGGAGACTTCCTCGCCGAGGAGCGCGTCCTTCAAGCGGGCATAGACGTTGCGGTCGAGGATCTGGAGCTCGTCATCGCGGTCCTTGGCGAGACGCTCGATCTCTTCGCGCTCGATCGCCATGGCGCGCTCGTCCTTCTCGACGCCGTGACGGTTGAACACGCGCACTTCGACGACGGTGCCGCTGACGCCGGGAGGAAGGCGCAGCGAGGTGTCGCGCACGTCGGACGCCTTCTCGCCGAAGATGGCGCGGAGCAGCTTCTCCTCGGGCGTCATGGGGCTCTCGCCCTTCGGCGTGATCTTGCCGACCAGGATGTCGCCCGGTTGGACCTCCGCGCCGATGTAGACGATGCCCGCCTCGTCGAGGTTCTTCAGAGCCTCTTCGGAGACGTTGGGGATATCGCGCGTGATCTCCTCGGGGCCGAGCTTGGTGTCGCGGGCCATCACCTCGAACTCTTCGATGTGGATCGAGGTGAAAACGTCCTCCGCGACCATGCGCTCGGACATCAGGATCGAGTCTTCGAAGTTGTAGCCCATCCAGGGCATGAACGCGACCAGCACGTTCTTGCCCAGGGCGAGATCGCCCAGATCCGTCGAGGGGCCGTCGGCGACGATGTCGCCGACGCGCACATGGTCACCCACCTTCACCAGCGGACGCTGGTTGATGTTGGTGTTCTGGTTGGAACGG
>CAYMEB010000647.1:0-1557 GCA_964389095.1 uncultured Hyphomicrobiaceae bacterium | reverse complement strand
GCTTTGCAATCAATTCGCAAGGCCGTGAATGTGACTCGTCATCCTCTACGGTGGATTTCTCGAGACCGCCTTGAGAGGCAGCTTGTCCGCGTCAGCGATCTGCGTGTCGCGAATCTGATTCGTGAGTCGGTCAGTTTCCCGAACCGATTTGAGCGGATAGCCGAGCTCCCTGAGCAGAATGCCGATGCGCTTCGCGAGAAACTTCATCTAATGTATGCATTGGGATCAGGTCCACTGTTCCGTTGCAACTTTTGGTCGCAGATCGCGCGGGTGGAACGTCTTCGTGGAAACGATCTCTTGGCTGCAGCCTATGAGATGCGGGTGCTGCGTCTGATGGGTTCGGATCGACTTGGATTGCTTGGGCCTGCGACGGCGACACTTGAACATCACGGCCTACACGCTGAAGCTGGCGCGGTCCGCGCAATGATCGCCGGTGACGCTGCGGTTGCCGCGTATCTGTCTGAACGGGAAGCGCAATGTCGCGCCTTGCCGGCGGCGTCGTTCGAGTTGATGGATGATCAAAGACGCCCTGAAAGTCCGCGAGTGTCCGTCATCGTCTCGCTCTACAACGCCGCCGACAAACTGCGTTTGTTCCTCGAGTTGCTGGCGAATCAGACGCTTTTGCGGAAGGGCGAGGTCGAGGTCATTCTTGTCGATAGTGGTTCGCCCGGTGCAGAACTTGAAGTGTTTAAGCAGTTCCAGCGAGCGCGCCCGTTGTCGGTGGTCTATGCCCGAACGCGCGATAGGGAGACTATTCAGGCCGCTTGGAATCGCGGCATATCACTCGCACGCGCGAAATATCTTTCATTCCTGGGTGTGGATGAGGCGCTGTACCCGGAAGCGCTCGAAGTGCTGGCGGATCGCCTTGACCAGTCCGGGGCCGATTGGGCCATGGCGAACAGTCTAGTCACGGCCGTCGATGAGAACGGCTGTTTCAAGCACGACATCATGGCGTACGATCGCAAGGGCGCGACCAAGGAACACGCCTTCCTCGAGACCTGTTTTGTGTCATGGGTTGGCGGGTTGTATCGCGCTGATATTCATGATCGATTTGGCTACTACGATGAGACTTTCCGCGGAGCTGGTGATACCGAGTTCAAGTCGCGAGTACTTCCTCGACTGAGGGTGGAATTTGTCGACCAGACACTTGGCGTGTTCCTTAATTACCCAGATGGTCAGACCACAGCGAGTCCGCGGGCGGAGATCGAGGATTCGCGGGCCTGGTATGTACACCGCACCCCGGCTGGCATCGCTCATGCGTTTGAGGCAAGTTCGGACGAAGCTTCAATGAGCGTACTTAAATTGGCGCTGGGTTATCGCAAGTCCTACTGTCGACATCTCAGCTCGGACATCGAATACGCATCGAATCTTTCGAAGGTTTTGCGGCGTCGCTCGGCGCATCTGTGCGAAGACTGGTTGGTGACCGATCTTGATCGCATGCTCCAGTTTTTGCGGAAACTTGAATGGGCTGAGGGAAGAGTGACACCGACTGGGTGCGCAAAGCGGGTCGTGTCAGCATGGGCGAGCTTTCAAGAATTTCAGAGAAAGCATGCTGGC
>CAYMEB010000646.1:0-1562 GCA_964389095.1 uncultured Hyphomicrobiaceae bacterium | reverse complement strand
GTCGCCTCGTCCGGTGAGATGAACCTGACGGAGGCCGAGCCGCGGGCCAAGGACGAGAGCTGGAACGAGCGCAACGTGAAGCCCGAGTAAGCCGCGCCGCAACGACCCGACCCCTCCTTTCGATGGCCACCGAATTTGCCTTTCCCGATGCCGGCGCGAAGACCGCGGCGGCTGCGCCGGAGTTCCAGACCGAGAAGATGTCCCTCTCGATGGGACCGTCGCATCCCTCGACCCACGGCGTGCTGCGCCTGCAGCTGGAGCTCGATGGCGAGGTCGTGACGAAGTGCGAGCCGATCATCGGCTACTTGCACCGCGGCGATGAGAAGATCGCCGAGAACATGACCTACAACCAGTTCGTGCCCTACACGGACCGGTTGGATTACCTCGCCCCGCTCGCCAACAACGTCGCCTACGCCATCGCGGTGGAGCGCCTCGCGAAGCTCGAGGTGCCCGAGCGCTGCCAGGCCATCCGCGTCGTCTCCTGCGAGCTCGCCCGCATCTCCTCGCACCTGCTCGGGCTCGGCGCGTACGGCATCGATGTCGGCGCGTGGTCGGTGTTTCTCTATTCGTTCACCGAGCGCGAGAAGCTCTACAAGCTCTTCGAGGAGCTGACCGGTGCGCGCTTCACCACGAGCTACACCCGCATCGGCGGCGTGGCGCGTGACGTGCCCGAGGGCTGGACGGACCGCGTCAATGCGTTCTGCGACCTGTTCCTGCCGATCCTCGACGAGATCCTCGCGCTCCTCACCCGGAACAAGATCTTCATGGACCGCACCGTCGGCGTCGGCGTCATCTCCCGCGAGGACGCAATCGCCTACGGCCTCACCGGGCCGAACCTGCGCGGCTCGGGCGTGGGCCTCGACCTCCGCAAGGATCGTCCGTACTCGGGCTACGAGCGCTACCAGTTCGATGTGCCGGTCGGCACGAAGGGCGATTGCTACGACCGCTACCTCGTCCGCGGCGAGGAGATGAAGCAGTCGGTCCGCATCGTGAAGCAGGTCCTCGCGAACTTCCCGAAGGGCCCGTGGCAGGCGACCGAGGCGCGCCGGATCGTGAGTCCGGCGAAGGACAAGGTGCTGACCTCGATGGAGGAGCTGATCCAGAACTTCATGCTCGTGACCGAGGGTCCGCAGATGCCGGCCGGCGAGGTCTACTTCGAGGCGGAAAACCCGAAGGGTGCACTCGGCTTCTACGTCGTCTCGCGCGGCGGCGGCGTGCCGTGGCGCCTGAAGATCCGCGCCCCGTCCTTCTGCAATCTCTCCATTCTCCCGAAGATCTGCACCGGCACGATGGTGTCGGACGTGGTCTCGATCCTCGGCTCGCTCGACTTCGTGATGGGCGAGTGCGACCGCTGAACCAGCTCCTTTTCGCTCGATGAATCTCAAGCCCGAAACCCTGGCGCGCATCGACGAGGTGATCCCGCATTACCCGTCGAAGCGCAGCGCCACGCTGCCGCTCCTGCATCTCATCCAAGAGGATGTCGGCTACATCCCGCAGGAGGCGATCGAATGGGTCGCGGCGCGGCTCGAGCTGCAGCCGATCAACGTCTACGAGGTCGTGAC
>CAYMEB010000645.1:0-1570 GCA_964389095.1 uncultured Hyphomicrobiaceae bacterium | reverse complement strand
GCCATCCTTGCAACGATCGCCGTCGCTGCGATCCAGTATCGTGCGCCAATTTCCAAGGTTCTCTTCAACCTGGGACAGGAGTGGCTCGGATCGGCGGTGGCGATACTTGCTTTCGGAGCGATACACGACGGAAGGATTACCTCCGCCCGAACGGTCGTGGCCGGACTAGTTGCAGGCTCAATAGTCGGCGCAACAAGTGTCATCAGCATCTTTATTGGCACGAAGCTCGCACGTTCCTCGACTCAACGCGCCACTCTCTTGTCACTCGGACTGATGTTCGCTGGCTCCCTTGGTAATGCGGCCATTGCGGTGCAGTTCGTATTGCTCTGGCACCTGCATCCAGCCTTTGTGCTCGTACCCGTACCACCGCTTGCACTCGTCTACCTTGCTCTTCGAAGCGTTAAGGCACAGCAAGAGGCGACCGACCGCACGGAGATTCTCTATAAGGCCACCACCACCCTTCACGATGAGCCGAACCTGGATGATGGCCTACTTCATGCTCTCGACGAGCTTCGGCTCGCCATGAGGGCCCAGACCGTTAGAACGGTTCTCTTCACCGGTGACGGCTCGGCAACGTGTATCGCCGGCAACACGCCCAGCATCTCGATGGAGATGACTACCGCCACGCCAACAATCAACGAGGCGTCCAGACGGCTCTGCGATCAGCTTCCAGGGCCGGTGTTGGTCCGGGCACGCAACCGCCAAGTGATCTCTGATGACTACTCTGTCTTTGCGTCTCAGGACGCAATTTTCGCACCCATTCTCAATGGCGGCACTCAAGCAGGACTGATAGTCGTCGTTTCTTCGGGTGAGCGCATCTCCCAGCTCTACCCGAGGGACGTCGACCTCGTTGACCTCCTAAGTCGGCAGATCGGACTAGCCCTCGAGCGAGGCGAACTTGAGAGATCCCTTAGTCAGCTACTCGAACTTGAGCAGCGACTCACGAAACAGGCCTACTTCGACGGAGTAACGGGCCTTGCGAACCGAAACTTCCTCAACGAGAGGCTGTCGGAGCTCTGCGCGGAGCCACTTTCGGAGCGAGCCGCCGTTCTGCTCATCGATCTGGACGACTTCAAGACTGTGAATGACAGCCTTGGACACGTTGCCGGCGACACCCTCCTTGCTGCGACTGCCGCCCGCCTCGTAGCTGCGGTTCCTCGAGGTCTTGTGACAAGGGTTGGGGGCGACGAGTTTGCCATCGTCGTTCAGGGACCCGGCGAGCAGAGCGATATAGACAGCCTGGCGCGCGTGATCGTGTCAGAGGTCGGAAAGCCCGTCATCATCGATGGACGAGAAGTTGGCATCGGTGCGTCCATCGGAGTCCGCAGCACGCTGGGCGCTCCGGACTCCCCGATTGACATCCTCCGTGACGCCGATCTGGCTTTGTACAACGCAAAGGCGTTCGGCAAGGGGCGGTCTGCCAATTTCAGCCCGGAGATGTACCTTCAAGCACAAGAGCGCATGAACCTAACGGCCGCTCTTGCGACTGCTGTTGACCGGGATGAGTTCACGCTTGCCTTTCAGCCGATCGTCGACCTGGCAACGGGAAGCATCTCAGCAGTCGAATCAC
>CAYMEB010000644.1:0-1575 GCA_964389095.1 uncultured Hyphomicrobiaceae bacterium | reverse complement strand
GCAACTGCCAATCATGAATCCTCACGAGGGTGGACTGACGACAGTGGCCCCTTCAGGTGCGCATTCGGGTAGTCGGCGCCGCAAGCGGTCGGAATGGTGCCGAGGTGCAAAGCGTCCGTCACCGGCGCACGCCTTGAGGCAGGGTTGATCCCGCCTCCTCCTGGAAGGGTATTCTCTCGAACACCATGGCTTCCGGATCCAAAGAGTGGTGGTACTCCGTTGCTGAAGTGCGTAAGGGCCCTGTGTCCACCTCCGAACTTCGCCAGTTGGCCGCGGACGGGAAACTCTCGCCCACGGACCTCATCTGGAAGGAAGGAATGGCCAAGTGGGTTCCCGCAAAGTCGGCGCGCGGACTGTTCGCCGAGGGCTCCCGTCCCACTCCTCCGCCAGTTCCAAAGTCAGCCCCCTCGGCACGACGGGACGAACCCAACTCGTCCGCACGCGGAGACGTGTCGGCGGCGCCTGTGCCGCGAAGCAGCATTGCATCAGGCGTGAAGAGGCGGATGCTCGTCTTCGTGTCATCGGCGGTCGTGTCACTCCTCATCGGTGCCGGATTGGTGTACTACGGATGGAACCTGATCCGAACGCAAGTCGGGGGTTCGTTGCCCGCGTTGATCAGTCCCGGCTCACCATCGTCGATGAATGCCGCAGTCGAGCAGTTCGAAGCGGCTTTCAAGGGCGGCGATCACAAGGCCTTCCTTGAAGCAAATCTCCGGATTTTGAAGGCCCTGAAGGAAGTGGGAGAAAGGGTCGTGCAGTTGAAGAACATGGGCAAGATCGACGATCACGAAGCCCAAGTGACTGGGGCCGACGTGCTGAAGGACCCTCGATACAGGAGGGGGCGTGAGGGGAACGACGCCGACATGTTTGTCCTCGAGAATTTGAACGCGTTCATAATGCTGGAACTCTCGAAGGCCAATGGTGGAGAGGATGCCATCGACGCCTACATCAGGTGGCAGACTTTGTGCCGGCAGGAAAATTGCATCAAGTTTGAGCGGGATGCGAGTCAGCGTTTCCCCGACCTCGCCACTCGGATCCGCCGTGGCAAGGTCGATTGAGTCTCGTACGTCGATTGCAGACTCTTGGATTGTTTCGCTGTTTCACACGTCAGACCGACGGTGGCAGGCGACTTCTGGGCGTATCTGACCACGCCAGCATGAGCCACAGCTTCGTGCAAAGGGGATCGGTGACCGATTGCGAGTTCGGAATCCGGCTTCATCGCCCGAAGACGTTGCCTTCGCTGGCGACGTTGCGCAGGCGATGCCGAATTCCGGGCAGGTTCAGCCGCGAATCAGGGGCACGTGCCGAACGCCAGCAGCAGGCTGGCGATGTCGCCGGCGTCGATCGATCCGCTGCCGTCGAGGTCGGCCGCGCAAGTGCCGGTGCATGACCCGAAGGCGAGCAGCAGGTATCCGATGTCGCCCGAGTCGACCGTCTTGTTGCCGTCCAGATCCTCGGGGCACTGCGGCACGGGATTCAGCCACAGGCACGCGTTGATCGCCAGGTCGGCGTGGTCGCCGTTCACCTCGCCGCTCCAGCCCGTGTAGAGCGTGTCGTTGGTGTCGCCGGTGCCGT
>CAYMEB010000643.1:0-1577 GCA_964389095.1 uncultured Hyphomicrobiaceae bacterium | reverse complement strand
CTTGGCGTTCGCTACGAGACGGGAGCGCTGCGTTCGGACGGATCTCCGCCGGTTCCATTCTCGGCGCGTCACTACCATCCGGACACGCGCCCTGGCTCTCGTTTGCCACACGTTTGGGTGTCGGACGGCCGCCGACGCTTATCGACCCATGACCTCGTCTCGCCGACGGGCTTGGTCCTGATCACCGCTGGTGACGGTTCAAGCTGGGCGAAGGCCGCGAAGCAGGTGGCCGGTGAGGTCGGGTATCCGATCACCGTGGTCGCGATTGGTGACGATGGGCAATACCGCGAGCGCAGTGGCGCCTGGGCAAAAGCCGGCGGACCGGTTGGGGACGCCGCGATCCTCGTTCGCCCCGACCATCATATTGCTTGGCGCGCGGGTGTGATCGAGGGCGACGGCGTAAGTCAGCTCCGCGATGCCGTACTTTCGACCATCAAAGCGCAGGTCGCACTCGTGGCGCCCGAGCACGCGTAGACCCTCGAACGTACGACCCGTCCTGGATTCTGCCCTGGAGGCCTCATATGAGCAGCGAATTCCTTCCCGCGTTGCAAGTCGGCGCATCCGCGCCGTCGCCCAGCAAGCTCGCGCACATAGTTTTGCGGACTCCGCGGTACGAAGAGATGATCTCTTGGTACATGAACGTCTTGAACGCCCGCCTTGCATTCGGCACGCCGATCATTTCGTTCATCACCTACGACGACGAGCATCACCGTGTCGCGTTCGTCAACATGCCTCAGCTGGCGGACTGCGATCCCATGGTTGCGGGGTTAGACCACGTCGCCTTCACTTATAACTCGATCGAAGACCTGCTGACGACATACGAGCGATTGAAGGCGTCCGGCCTGACGCCGGGCTGGTGCATCAATCACGGACCAACCACGTCCATGTATTTCCGCGATCCGGACGGGAACCAGGTTGAACTCCAAATCGACAACTTCGAGACCGAGGACGAACTTGGAGCGTGGTTCGCTTCGGGGGTATTCGAAACGAACCCCATCGGAGTCGAATTTGATCCGGATACGTTGGTCTCCCTGTTCAAATCTGGGATGCCGAAGTCGGAGTTGGTGAAACAGGGCGTGACGTCGCTGAAATGACCGTCATGCAACGCGCACCGTCGACGGCTGCCGAAGCCCTCATTCAGGGATTAGCAGACGCAGGTATCGATACGATCTTCGCAAATCCTGGCACGACCGAGATGCCGCTGGTTGCGGCGCTCGATACCTGTGGACGTACGGTCATGCCTGTTCTCGCGCTGCATGAGAACGTCTGCAGCGCCGCTGCCGATGGGTTTTGGCGCACGCGCGGCGTACCTGCCGCCACCATTTTGCATCTCGGCCCCGGGCTGACCAACGCCGCCGCGAACTTGCACAATGCGATGAAGGCGCGATCCGGGATGGTCAACATTGTCGGCGACCACCCGACGCGCCACCTCTCGTTCGGATCGCCCTTGCAGACGCCGTTGGAAGGGCTCGCGCGCAACCTCTCGGACTGGACGGGCTATGCTGGTGATGCCGCCGAGGCTGGCGCTATCGCGCACGCCGCAGCTGCGATCGCAAAGACCGGAAAGGTCGCGACGT
>CAYMEB010000642.1:0-1577 GCA_964389095.1 uncultured Hyphomicrobiaceae bacterium | reverse complement strand
GTTCGCGGCGACGCCTGCCTAATCCGCGCTGCAGGATACCATTTGGCGGCGGAGACTTGGGTGATGGCAAGCAGCGGCGCGACTGACCTTCCCGAACGCGAAGGCATGGATTTCGACGTCGTGATCGTCGGGGCAGGTCCCTCGGGCCTGGCCACGGCCATCCGGCTCAAGCAGCTGGCGGCCGAAAAGGGCACGGACATCTCCGTCGTGCTCCTCGAGAAGGGCTCCGAGATCGGTGCTCATATCCTCTCCGGCGCCGTCATAGATCCCGTGGGGCTGGATAGCCTGATCCCCGACTGGCGTGAGAAGGGCGCGCCGCTCGACACGCAGGTCGAGGACGACAGGTTCTATGTTCTGGGACCGGCCGGACAGCTGCGCTTGCCCAACTTCATGATGCCGCCGCTAATGAACAATCACGGCAACTACATCGGCTCGCTGGGCGCACTCTGCAAATGGCTCGGCGAACTGGCGGCCGAACTCGGTGTCGAGGTCTACCCGGGCTTCGCGGCGGCCGAGGTGCTCTACGACGAACAGGGCAGGGTGCGCGGCGTCGCGACTGGCGACATGGGCATCGGCAAGGACGGCCAGCCCTCGGATCGCTACACGCGCGGCATGGAGTTGCGCGGCAAGTACACGGTCATCGCAGAAGGCGTGCGGGGTTCGCTCGCCAAGCAGCTGATTGCCCGCTTCGAACTCGACAAAGGTGTACAACCGCAGAAGTACGGCGTCGGGCTCAAGGAATTGTGGGAGGTGAAGCCGGAGCACCACAAGCGCGGCCTCGTGCAGCACTCGTTCGGCTGGCCGCTGGGAAACCGCACCGGTGGCGGCTCCTTCCTCTACCACTACGGCGAAAACCTCGTTTCCGTAGGCTTCGTCGTTCACCTCAACTACGAGAATCCGTACCTCTCGCCGTTCGAGGAGTTCCAGCGCTTCAAGACGCATCCGCTCATCGCGCCGACCTTCGAGGGCGGCAAACGCATCGCCTATGGCGCCCGTGCGATCACCGAAGGTGGCTGGCAGTCGGTCCCGAAGCTGACGTTTCCGGGAGGTGTTCTCGTCGGCTGTTCAGCCGGCTTCGTGAACGTGCCGAGGATCAAGGGATCGCACAACGCCATCCTGTCTGGCATTCACGCCGCGGAGGCTGCATACGATGCCGTCGTCTCCGGCCGTGGCCATGACGAACTGGCGGCCTACGCCTCTGCCGTCGCCAGCGGGCCCATCGCGAAGGACCTCAAGCGGGTGCGCAATGCGAAGCCGCTATGGTCGAAGTTCGGGACGGCGCTCGGCATTCCGCTGGGCGGCCTCGACATGTGGCTGAACACGATCTTTCCTGGTGTCGGCCTCGGATACACGCTCAAGCATAGCAAGGCGGACCACGACGCCCTCAAGCCGGCAAGCAGCTTCACCCCGATCGACTATCCCAAGCCGGATGGGGTCCTGACTTTCGATCGGCTCACAAGCGTGTCGTTCTCGGCCACCAATCACGAGGAAGATCAGCCGGCGCATCTCAAGCTTGCGGATGCGACGGTGCCGATCACCTACAACCTGCGCAGGTTCGCGGAGCCGGCGCAGCGCTA
>CAYMEB010000641.1:0-1579 GCA_964389095.1 uncultured Hyphomicrobiaceae bacterium | reverse complement strand
TGGCGAACCATGCCGCAACTTCGACGCGCGGCGTAAAGGATGATGCCGTTCTCCCCTGTCCAAACGCTGAGCCATTCGCAGTTCGCGTCTCCCGATCCAAAGTACTCGAATGTGATGCGGGACCTGGCTGGCGCCACGGGCGAAGCGGCCCAAGGCGGTCGTCTTGGCCATCGTCATCCTCAGCCTATTCGCCATCACAGGCGTCGTTCAGCGGCGCTGCCGCTGGACGACCTGGGGTCGACGGCTCTGTGGCGATGGCCGGGGGTCAGGTGCCGACTGATGGCCGGTTATCCGCGCCGACTGACATCCTGGTGCAGTGCTCGTGCCCGCCCGGCTCGTTCAGCGAAATAACCGCAGCGAATAATTGCTCCCGTCCCTATTTGCCCCCCTCGCCGACCTCACACCGACGCCATTTCGTGGGGTGGCGTCTCGATCTGCACGGTCATCCGCAGGTGCACATGCAACGCCGTGACCACCTTCATCGCTCGCTCGAGCGTGATGCCGAAATATTCGTTGCGTTCGTCCCGCGAGACCTGCGATTCGTGTACACCCAGCCGTTTTGCCAATTCCCGCTGCGTGATTCCCTGCGCGATGCGCAGCGAAATCAGCATGTGCCCGAAGCCACGAAAGTTGTCGATCTCATCAAACTCGCGGCGCTTGAGTCTTTCGTAGCTTTCGACCTCTTCCTTCAGTTGTAGATGGAACGACTCCATCGGATCGTCGACACGCTGGACCGCCTCCGCCGAAAGTCCTTCCTCCGTCAGCCGCTTCCGATACAGCGAGACGCGGGCGTGCTCCTCCGCAAGACGGTTGACGGCCTGTGTATATTCCTTCTCGTTGTGAATCATGGGTGGCCTCCTTTGAGCAGCTTCACGATCCCTCTTGGCGAACCGTCACGCCGCGATTAGCGGAATGCCAAAGGAAACTCCAGCTCATTTCCGTGCCGGTCGCGGATGCCACAACCGCCCCCCAACGCCGGTACATGCGGATACAACTCCACGCGATACCGATGCCACATGGGGAGCTGGAGCTTGGGATACCCGCGGTACGGCCGCCGCGATGCCGGCGACCAGGTCCAAACCTTGTCCGGGTCGATCAGATTCAGCTCTCGTTCGAGTCGGCCCGACGCAAGCAGATCGAGTTCGCAGATGAAATAGCCATCGATGTCGTTCGGGTGGTCTTTGTCCTCCGCGAATGATCCATCGGCATAGACTTCGCGGATTCCCACCTGCCAGAGCTGTTGCGTCAGCCGTTCGAGATTGTCGACGAGTTGTCCACGCCATGCGGCATCCCAGGTCGGGGAAGCCCCGCAATCGTGATGGCGGACGCCGGCAGAAATGCGTTACGATGAGAGAGGATGTCTGGTCGAGCAAACCTCTGGATTGATCGAGTCTCTCCCCCATTACGACAACGCCGCCATGAAAAGCCTCGTCGATATCGAGCAGGCCGTGCAAAACCTCTCGGCTGAACAGCAGGCCGAATTGCTGCTATTCGTCGCCGAGCGGCTGCGAAGTCAGCGCGTCCCGCTCCCTGAGCCGCGCGAGTTCTCCCAAGAACAACTCAAGGCATGGCTCGACGA
>CAYMEB010000640.1:0-1587 GCA_964389095.1 uncultured Hyphomicrobiaceae bacterium | reverse complement strand
ATGCCGCCTTCACCGATTCACGCCGTCACCAACTTCCGCGCATAGCTCCCGGCGCCGGTGCCGCAGCCGGAGCCGGAGCCGCTCTTAGCCGCGGTAAACATTCGCGGCCTCCCACGCCTCGACCGCAGCAGCAGAGCACTCGGCGACGGCTGTGATTTTGCGCAACTCGATCTCGTCAACGCGGGCGCCAATGCGCGCGCCCTTCGCAGGCCCCTCGCTCGCGAGGCCGACAAACCCGCCATTGCCAGAGGGCCAGTAAATGCAGTTGCGCGCACGCTTCAGCTTGATGGTGTCGCCGCTGGTGTCGGTGGCGTAGCCGAAGAACACTCCGCGAAATTGGGTGGTCACAAGGACCGGCCGCTCTGCTGACATTGAATGCTCCTCAATGAGGTTGCGCTTGAATCCCGCTCACCGACCTCCCTCGACTAGGGCATTGGGGTTTACTGGTCGGATGGACCCGCGGCAGCGGGTGGAGGTCGGCGATGACGGTCATTAATAATCACTTGTGGTGATACGTCAACAGAAAAAATCACCGCCGGTGATTATCCACAGGCCGGGCGGGACGATGTCTTAAGGGGGGGGTATGGCCGTGGCTAGTTAACCACAACCGCGCGTCACGGTTGATTGCTAACGCAACCTATGCCCGCATGGCCTCTAAATCGCGAATTGCGTTCGCGAGTTTGTAGGGGAGAGATGACGGGTCACCCCGGTAAATCCAATCGAGTGTCAGGCCGTAGGCATCACAAAGGGCCATGGCATTGTCGACGTTAGGCCGTTTGCGGCCCTGCTCATACTGGTTGTAGGCATTCTGCTTAATGCCGGCGCCCGCTGCAAATTCCGTTTGAGACAAGCCATGCGCCCGCCGCGCCAACTCGAGCCGGCGCGCGATTTGCGCTAGAGCTGTCTCTGCCTGAGCCATGTCGCACTAAACATCACCTGTGGACATTTTTCCAATCACTAATGGACGCCTTGCGCGACAACACTTGTGGTGATGTTTTATGACCATGAAGATCCTGAGCACGATCGATGATGTCATCGACGAGATGGGCGGTCCGACCGCAATCGCGGCCTGGCTGAACATCTCGCAATCCGCCGTCTCCAACTGGCGGATTCGCAACGAGATTCCGATGGGTTGGCACTACCGGCTCGCTCGGCATGCGGAGCGGCTCGGCATGCGGATCGATGACGCGGTGTTCAACCTGGACCCGAACGACCCGAAGGCCCCCCAGCCTTCGCACGAACAGACTGCCGCCTGAGTACCCCGTTGCGTCCTGCGTTCCGTGCTCGTCAGCGTTCGCTTGGACGAACGAACTCCTATTGAGGAAGCAATGGCCAAGACCCCATCGACTGGCAGGACCACTCGCGCCGTCAAGACCATGCTCAAGTCGGCCGGTCTTCCGATGACCAGCAAAGTTGTCATCACTCCGCCCAAACGCGGGAAATGACGTTCGGGCAACACTGACGTTTCTGCGTGACTGCAGCGCGACGTGCCCCCGTACGTCTTGAGATCACTCCCCGGTGCGCGATCCGGGTCGCTGCAGTCACGCCGAGGCGTCGCCTGCGTCCAAGGTCTGAGTGGGCGCGCGG
>CAYMEB010000639.1:0-1591 GCA_964389095.1 uncultured Hyphomicrobiaceae bacterium | reverse complement strand
CGGCACCGCCAGCATCAAGCCGCCAACGCAGGCCGAGAAGGCCGAGGAGACGATCACCGCCCGGCGTACCTGCCCCAAAGGCCGCCTAGTGTTCTGGCGCATTTATAGGATTCCCACGGCCTCGCAAATCAGATTTGGTGTGCGGCATGAGGAACATCCAGGCATGCCTTTACGTCAGGCCCGGTGATCGTTCGACACTGGAGCGGCTCGTCGCCGATGGCAAGACAGCGCAGAAAATCGTCAAGCGGGCGAAGATCGTGCTGGCGTCGGGGCGCGGTCTCGGCACCAACGCGATCATGCGCGATGCGCGCGCCTCGAAGCCGGCGGTGTGGCGCTGGCAAGAAGCGTTCATGGAGGGCGGCGTCGCCCGCTTGCTCAAGGATAAGGGCAAGGGACCCAACGCCGGCAAGCCGCCGATCAGCGCTGAGAAGCGGCTCGCTATCGTCACCAAGACGGCCAAGGAGAAGCCGGCCGACGCGACGCACTGGAGCGCGCGCACGATGGCCGAGGAGATGGGTGTCAGCCACCGGAGCGTGCAGCGCATATGGAAGGAGCACGGTCTGAAGCCGCATCTGACGCGCACGTTCAAGCTGTCGAACGACCCGAAGTTCGCGGAGAAGGTCGTCGACATCGTCGGGCTCTATCTCAATCCGCCGGACAAGGCGGTCGTGCTGTGCGTCGACGAAAAGAGCCAGATCCAGGCACTCGACCGTACACAGCCGGGTTTGCCGATGAAGAAGGGGCGTGTCCAGACGATGACGCACGACTACAAGAGGAACGGCACGACGACGCTGTTCGCCGCGCTCGACGTGAAGACCGGCGAGGTGATCGGCGAATGCCTGCCCAAGCACCGCGCCAAGGAGTTCATTCGCTTCTTGAAGAAGATCGACCGCATCGTCGCCAAGCATCTCGACGTGCACGCGATCTGCGACAACTATTCGACCCACAAGACGCCGGAGGTGAAGGCATGGCTCGCCAAGCATCCGCGTTTCAAGCTGCACTTCATCCCGACGTCGTCGTCCTGGTTGAACCTCGTCGAGCGATTGTTCGCCGAGATCACGCGTCAGAAAATCCGCCGCGGCGTGTTCAGGAGCGTCGACGACCTGATCGCCGCCATCGAAGCCTGGATCGCCGACCGCAACGCCAAGCCGAAGCCCTTCAAGTGGACCGCAAAGGCCGATACGATCCTCGCAAAGAACGCCCGCGCCCGCCGAGCCCTCGATCAGGTGAAGGCGGGTACCTTATGAATGAGTCGGAACACTAGCCTCGCCGAAATCCTGGAGCCGGATCGCAACAGTTTCGGCGTGATCCGTCTAGCGATGGCGATCGCTGTGCTCGTCTCGCACTCGTATTTTTTCGTCTCGGGCGTCTCGTCGAGCGAACCCCTTGTGATGCTCACCGGCCATTCGCTCGGCGAGCACGGCGTTCAGGTCTTCTTCCTGCTGAGCGGCATCCTGGTGACGGAGAGCCTTCTGCGCAGCCGCAGCATTGCGAGCTTCTCATGCGGTCGTCTGCTGCGGGTGTTTCCGGGGCTGATCGTCTGCGTCGGGCTGGTGACGGTCGATGTAATCCTGCGGAAGCCCGTCAAGTT
>CAYMEB010000638.1:0-1595 GCA_964389095.1 uncultured Hyphomicrobiaceae bacterium | reverse complement strand
CGACGCTCATCAAGGGCGACGTGTTCAACTGGGGGCAGATCATGACGGGCGCGCTGCTTGGCGCCGCTCCTCCGCTGATCATCTATGCCTTCCTGATGGACTACTACATCGCGGGCCTCACGGCCGGCGCCACCAAGGGCTGAGCCGCGCTGGCAACGGGAGCATCATGGCAGACGTATCCATTCGCAAGGTCGTCAAGGAATACGACGGCGGCGTCCAGGCGGTGAAGGGCATCGATCTCGAGATCAAGGACCACGAGTTTGTCGTCCTCGTCGGCCCCTCGGGCTGCGGCAAGTCCACGACGCTGCGGATGATCGCGGGGCTGGAGGACATCACGGACGGCGAAATCGCCATCGACGACATCGTCGTCAACGACGTGCCGCCCAAGGATCGCGACATCGCGATGGTCTTCCAGAACTACGCGCTCTATCCGCACATGACGGTGGCGGAGAACATGTCGTTTGGCCTGCGCTTGAAGCGCTATCCGAAGGCCGAGATCAAGGCGCGTGTCGATGAAGCCGCGCGCAGCCTCGACATCACCGAGCTGCTCGATCGCAAGCCGAAGGCGCTGTCCGGCGGCCAGCGCCAGCGCGTGGCGATGGGCCGCGCGATCGTGCGCAATCCCAAGGTCTTCCTGTTCGACGAGCCGCTGTCGAACCTTGACGCCAAGCTGCGCGTTCAGATGCGCATCGAGATCAAGAAGGTGCACCAGAAGGTGCGCACCACCACCGTCTATGTCACGCACGATCAGGTCGAGGCCATGACGCTCGCTGACCGCGTCGTTGTCATGAACCACGGCAAAATCGAGCAGGTGGGGCCGCCCAACGAGCTCTATCATTCGCCCAAGACGCGCTTCGTAGCGGGCTTCATTGGCTCCCCGGCCATGAATTTCCTGCCCGCGCGGATCGAGGCCTCCGGCGATGCTCTCGCGATCCGGGTCGGCGACCACATCACCCTTCCTGTCCCCGCCGATCGGGTGGCGCGATATCGGCCCTATGCCGGCCGCGATCGGTTGCTGCTCGGCATCCGTCCGGAGCACCTGACCGAGGTCAAGGCTCACCCCGAGCCCGGGCATGTCCCGTTCGATGCGCAGATCGATGTCACCGAGCCCATGGGCATGGAGACGCTGGTCTACTTCAAGGTCGCCGGCGCCGACGTGTGCGGCCGCGTCAGCCCGAAGGCCGGCGCGCAGGACGGCAAGCCCCTGAAGCTCGCGCTCGATGCGAACAGCATGCACGTCATCGACGATGCCGCCGGCACAGTGCTGTGATGGCACGCGGTTTGTGACGCTCAGCGCGGTCGTGTCGGCCTGCTCAAGGCCAGCCGCGTCGTTACAATCGGCGCGGCCCGCGTCGTCGAAAGCGTTGCAGGCACGCCGGCCCCTCACGATTCGTGCCGGGATTGACGAAACGAAGCCCTGTGGAAGCCTCCCGCTGCGGGCCTGAACTAAGGGAACAGGCACGCCAGCCGACTCGGCTCCATAGGGGCCTCCAGCACTCGATGCGGCGATGCTTGCTGCAATAAGACCGGGCAATCGTGAACAAACCTGTCCCCTTAGTTCCGGCACAATCGTCGTATAGCTGAATGTGGCCAAG
>CAYMEB010000637.1:0-1605 GCA_964389095.1 uncultured Hyphomicrobiaceae bacterium | reverse complement strand
CACCGTTGAGCGGCTTGAGGCGAATGACAGCAAATTTAAAAGCCTTATCCATATACTCGATCAGCTCTTTCGGGAGAACCCGCGAGAAAAGATCATCATCTTTACCTCATTTCGCACTACAGCGCGATATCTGTCGCGCCGACTGGGCGAGCGAGGGCACCCGGCAACGATCGTATGGGGTAACCAGGGTAAGTCTAAACACGAGGTGATCGCGGATTTCAGAACAGATTCGACTACGCGTGTGCTTGTATCGACTGAGGTCGCAGCTGAAGGTGTCGATCTTCAGTTTTGCCGCTTCTTGGTAAATTACGATCTGCCGTGGAACCCGACACGCGTCGAGCAACGAATCGGGCGCATTGATCGACTCGGACAACAGTCGCCATCCATTTTCATCTGGAACCTGTATTTTGCCGACACGATCGACGATCGCGTGGTCAGCCGATTGCTGAATCGGCTGCAAACTTTCGAGTCGGCGCTCGGCGAGACCGAAGCGGTTGTGGGCGAGGAGATTTCCAAGCTTGAATATCAGCTTCTTTGTCGTCCACGATCGCCAGAGGAAGAGGCTGCGCTGGTTGATCAGATCGCGGTGCGACTCGAGCAAGTGGCAAAGCACCGTGAGGAATTGGAGCGCAATGCGCCGCATATGATGGCGCATGGGCAACAGGTGCTTGAGCGCATCTCGGCATCTAAAGCCTTGATGCGTTTCATCACTGCGCGCGATTTATTGATTTTCGTAAAAGACACCCTGGACCGCCGCTATCCGGGCTATCAGTACATTTCCGAGGAGGGCGAGGAGCTTGCCGGTAGGCTGCAGCTATCGCCGGTGTTGTGTGCTCGCCTCGAACCATACTTGCGAGACCGCGGGTTGATCGGCCAGACCCGTCTTGCCGCTGGGCGATTGACTAATATCGAATTCAAAAACGCGATTGCAGGCGGCGCTTCGACGAACCGCGAAATCATTCACCAGTTCCATCCGTTGGTCACGTTCCTCGCGAAAGAGTTACGGGAGAATGACGAGTCCTTCTACCCGACTGTTGCGCTTAATCTTAAACGAGGCCAGGAACTTGAGCAGGTCGAGCCTGGTGCATACGCGTTCTGCATTTTTCGCTGGTCTTTCAGTGGGGTATTCGAAGAAGAGTGGTTGGCCTCAGCAGTGGCCCCAGTCGGCGGGTCGTTTGTGCTTGAAGAAGCGATATCGGAACAATTAGTGAATGCCGCTCGCAACGGAGGCGATGATTGGCTTACTGCGCAGAGTGATCTTAGTCCGGAAGCGGCCACAGCAGCGATCGAGCGCGCGGAGGACGAGATTGAAAGGCGATTCAACTCCATCGTCCAGCGAAAAACTGCCGAGAACGAAGATCGTGTTCGATTCCAACTTGACTCCATAGAGCGTCACATGCGGCGTCGGGATTCCGTGTTGGAGGGCGTGGAGGTCGGGCACGAGACCAACGGGCGATCAGCGCTCGCAGCGGCGACGCGCGGTAAGCGTTCGATTCTCGCCCGAAATATGGAACAGCGGCGCGCAGCCGTAATCGAGGGGCAAAAAGTGCGCCATTCGCAGCAGATGATTTGCTGCGGAGTGGTGAACGTTCGATAGGGGGCGGA
>CAYMEB010000636.1:0-1606 GCA_964389095.1 uncultured Hyphomicrobiaceae bacterium | reverse complement strand
CTGGCCGCTGCCAGCCGCAGCAGTCTCCGGTTCGGCCACCCCCGAACCCGTTGTTGTCGACATCGTCGAGGGCACTGCGACACGGGCTGGTGGGATCTCGAGAGGAGTTAAGGCACATCCCGACAGGGCCAAGAGCGACGACGCGAAGGCGAGCATGGATAACGGGGGCGGGCGGAAAAAAAACGGCATTGACGTAGCAACTCCTTACCTGACTTTGAACATTACCAGTTCCTTGGTCTCGGTTCCTTTTCTCAGGGCAACCTTCGACACCTCTACACGCTCGACCGTCCACCCGTCTATCTCGCCGCCCATAGCAACATTCCTGCGCTCAATCGGTTTGTCGCCCTGCGGCAGCAGCACCAGCGCAGCCACCCGACTGCCCCTCGAGATGAAGATACCCTGCAGCCCAATGTCGCGCGGCAGCTTTGCAGCGAGCTCCTCAGTCGTGGGTGGCGCAGGCAATGCGACCTCCAATCTGGCCCTGATGACTTCAAGTCGCATGCCACTTGGTAAACTGCGTACTTGGGGTGCCGAGAATTTTCGTAGGTCGCCATCTCTTGGCACAAATACCCTGATAAAAAAGTCGACGAAAAAAATGGATATTAGCGAGCCACTCAACACGAGAAAAAGTCGTCGGCTCCGCGTAGCCAGTTGAAGCCATGCCTTAAGCACAGTCTTCATTGGGTAGCCGCGCCTCTAAAATAGAAGTCAGCCACATGGGTCATCACCGCTCTGTTGCCGGTGGGTCCGCTGGCTGGATTCTCCATGTTGTACGACACTTCGCGGACCACCATGTTCGGAAGCTCTCCCTCCAATGTTCCCAGTAACGAGGCTACGGCCCGCATGTCACCGCGCACGATGATTCGACCCCTGACGAAACCAAGTTCACTGCCGGTCGGACGCTCATCGAGAACCCAGTCGAAGGCCTCAATTTGCAGCGCTTGAGATTGGACGAGCGCCGTCACCCGCTGCTGTGCCTCGAGACGAAAACTCTCGACGTTCGCCGACCCCGGAAACATAGTGCGATCCGCTGCATTGGCTTTCTCGAGGACCGCGAGTGACTCGGTAATAGCCGCACGATTCAGCACCACCCCGGTGGAACGATCGAGGCGCTTCGTCACAACATCGAGTTGCCCTCGGGCGTCCTCTTGAGATTGTATCCACGGCAAAACCACAAACTTGATCGCGAGCAAAACCATCAGCAATCCGATCAACCAGCGACGACGATCAGCGCTCACCGGACGAGCTCCCCACGAATCGCATACGAATCACAAAGCGTTCGTCGCCGGCGGATTGTCGAGTACCGGAATCAAAGCGAGCCCACTCAACATCCTTTCTTGCCGCGATGCGCTCCAAGATTTTAATTGCAGATGGCGCTGAGCCGTAAAGCAAAACATCGCCCGAACGGAAAGACAGCCCAGTAACGGCTCCGCCACCAGCCCATACCTCCGCCGCACCCTCCCACATCCGCCACGCGGCAAGTTTTGAGTCAACGACTCGCTTCATCGCAGTCCGCTCCGCGGCCAAAGCATCTATCTTACGCTGCGCTTCGAGCAATGGGGTTACCTCGGGATATCGACGCCTGGCGTGATCTTTACCGGTATTT
>CAYMEB010000635.1:0-1608 GCA_964389095.1 uncultured Hyphomicrobiaceae bacterium | reverse complement strand
TGGGTGCGTCGGTACAAACCGGCAGGAGGTAGAGGGTGAAAGTCCCTTACGATGAAGGAGGAGCAATCCACATCGACCCCGAGTCATGCGGGCGTCGTCGCGAGGCGGCGCGCGAAGCGTTGACAGGGGCGCGCATAGGCCAGCCATTGAGCGGCGTAAGACTTCACAATCCGAGCGCCCATGCCCTCCAGTCGGCAGAAGGCAACACGGTCCGTCGCGATAAGCGAGCGGCGGACTGGCTCGGCGTCGTCGTTAGACCCTGGCATGTGCGTACATCTCCTGCGCGGGAACCGAGAGGTCTGCGCGCTTCCCCGGCCAGCCGAGGCCGGGGCGTTGTGGGGAAAGCTGAGAGCCCAAGCCCATGACGCACGGCACGCAGAAGTCGGACTCGCGCATAGTACCTGCGAAGCGGGCGAACAATGCGGCGCAAGCCGCGGCGGAGCCCGCGGAGGGAAGGCGCGGGACCGTGGGAAATGCGGAAGCGCAAAGCACGATCCGGACTCAGAGCCGGGAACTCTTGTCACAGGCGCGCGCCCGCATACGAGCAGCGATTACTAGAAACAAGACGGAAAAGCTGACTGCCCTGATGCACCACATCACGGTCGACGCCCTGCGGCACGCGTTCCTGACGTTGAAGAAACGTGCGGCCGCCGGCGTTGATGCGCAGACGTGGGGCGACTATGCCGCCAACCTAGGGGAAAACCTCGGGGCGCTGCATGAGCGTCTGCATCGCGGCGCGTATCGGGCGCTGCCATCACGACGGGTCTACATCCCGAAGCCTGATGGCAAGCAACGGCCGCTCGGCGTGGCCGCCATTGAGGACAAAATTGTCCAGGCGGCCGTGGTGCTGATCCTCACGCCCATCTATGAGGCGGAGTTTCTGGGATTCAGCTACGGGTTCCGGCCCGGGCGCGGCCAGCATGATGCGCTGGATGCGCTCGCGTTCGGAATCAAAGGACGCAACGTCCGGTGGATTCTTGACGCCGACATTCGCTCGTTCTTCGACACGATCAACCATCAGTGGATGATCAAGTTCGTAGAGCATCGGATCGGCGACAAGCGTATCGTCAGTCTCATCCAGAAGTGGTTGAAGGCGGGCGTGATGGAAAACGGCCTGCGGGTTGCGACAGAAGAGGGCACGCCGCAAGGCGCGGTGATCTCACCGCTCCTTGCGAACATCTACCTTCACTATGTCTATGACCTGTGGACCAACGCCTGGCGCAAGCGCCATGCGGCTGGCGACATGATCCTCGTGCGCTACGCGGACGACACGGTCGTTGGCTTCCAGTTCGAAGGCGATGCGCGCAATTTCCTGCGCGACCTGAAGGAGCGGTTGACCCAGTTCGGTCTTGACTTGCACGCCGACAAAACACGACTGCTGGCCTTTGGCCGGTTCGTGGCGAAAGAGCGCGCCCAACGCGGGCTTAGCCGGCCGGAGACGTTCGATTTTCTCGGCTTCACGCACATCTGCGGCGTTAAGCGAGGCAGCGGGCATTTCCAATTGCATCGTAAGACCAAGCGAACGCGTAAATGGGCGACAATTCAACGGGTCAGGCAGGAACTGCAACGTATTCGCCACTCACCGGTCGACGAACAGGGGAAATGGCT
>CAYMEB010000634.1:0-1613 GCA_964389095.1 uncultured Hyphomicrobiaceae bacterium | reverse complement strand
CCGAGAGCAGCCTGCCGCTGCGGCGCTGGCTCGCCAACGGCCTCGTGCTGTACCTGCGCGAACGCCTGCGCGAGGGCCGCATCGGCGGACGGCCGGTCGAGGTGCGTGACCCCGCCGACCTCGAGGCGCTCGACATTCCGGCGCTGCACGAGCCCGACGCCGCGATGGCGATGGAGCGCAGCTGGGCCGAGTCGGTCGTGGCGGGGGCACTGCGTGCCACGCTGTCCGGTCTCGAGGAGTCCCGGCGGCAACCTGCATGGGAGGTGTTCCAGCGCCACTTCGTGCAGGGCGAGACCTACGAGGCGATCGCCGCCGCGACCGGCCGCGCGGTGCTGGATCTGAAGGCCGATGCGAAACTGGTGCAGCGGAGGTTGCGCGCGGAGGTCGAGCAACTGCTGCGCGAAGATGGCGTGCCGGAGTCGCGGCTGGAGGAGGAGACGGATCACCTCATCGCGCTGCTGATGGGGGCGTGAGCGAGTCAAGCATGCCCTTGCGGGAAGCGTCGGTGATCGATGAGGTGCAGCTTCGTGGAGCCCTGCGCGCGCTGCGGGAGTTTCAGCTCGGCGAGGACGTTGTCGCGGCATTCCGTGATCCGGCCCCGGCCGCGCGCGGCGGCCCGATTCGCGAGGCCTTCAAGCCTTGGCGGATTGCGCGAATTGCCGAGATTCGAGCTCGAATCGTGCTTTTTCTCGGGTTGGCATGTCTCGCCTCCGTTGTTCCGCTCTTCTCCGAGGGGCACGGTTCTTCCGTGCCCCGGCCCGTGCGTGAGTTCCGGTCGTCGGCCGGCGGGTCGATCCAGCGATTGTTGCAGCCCCCGTGGCCGGAGAAAGACATCATGAAGGTCGAAGCCCGAAGTTTGCTAGCCCTCGTCCTGACGCCTCCGATGGCCCTGCTCGGCAGGGCGCAGGCCGGCGACGCGAGCTTCCTGCCGACCGACACGATCTCGATTCAGGGGGTGCCGAACCTGGTCGACGATTTCACGATCGAGTGCCGAGTCTGGATTCCCTCGGGTTCGGAGCCGATCATTCCGAACGCAGGTCCCTATCCCTCGGGCAATGTCTTCCACGCCCAGCAGGACAGCGCGATGGACACCGGCCTCATGGTGGGTCCTGACGGCATCTTCGCGAAGGGGCCGCACTGGTGGTACGAAAGCGTGCCGCACACGATGCCGAAGAATCAGTGGTGCCACGTGGCGGTGGTCCGTCGCAGCACGGCGATGCGCGTCTACGTGGATGGTGTCGAGATCGGCAGCATCGCGTGCTCCGCAGGAGCGGCGGCCGTCGCGCCGAACGCCGATGTGCGCATCGGAGCCCCCGTGCACAACCGCGGTGGCCTGATCGATAAGGGATTCCTCGGTCGCATCGACTGGCTCCGCCTCAGTTCGGTGGCGCGGTACACCGGCAACTTCACGGTGCCATCAGAGGAAAGCCTCGTGCCTGCCGACGCCGCCACTGAACTGCTGCTGCGCTTCAACGAGGCGCCCGGCGCGTCGCAGGTCCGGGACGACAGCCCGCATCACTTCGCCAGCGTGGTGGGCGACCCGAGCAAGTTCCCAATCGGCGCCGCCACGGCACCACGATTCCCCGGCCCCGCCGTCTGTCCGAGCGATCTGG
>CAYMEB010000633.1:0-1616 GCA_964389095.1 uncultured Hyphomicrobiaceae bacterium | reverse complement strand
TCCGGCAACGCTCGCTTCTATTCTAACTCACACTGATCTGATTGCAGTGCAGCAAAACCTGGCCCACTTGCCTGTCGCCTGATGCTCACGAAGGTGCCGTAGCAGCTTTGGTGGGAATCGAGGGATGGCGTTATCTCCGGCTGATCTGAAAGCCAAAACCGGCGGTTAGCGGCCGCCAACGGAGATAACGCCATGACGACGAGCGATACCACAGGATTCGGGGTGAGCCCACTTGCCGGTTGGAACGACGGCATCGAGGCGAGCGTGCGCGAGCGCATTCGCGGCTTCATTGAGGAACTGCTCGAAGAAGAATTGGCAACCGCGCTCGGTCGCGGTCGCTACGAGCGCAAGCCACGACTGCAGGTGCGCGCGGTCGAGGCTGATGGGCTCGGCGATGAGGAATGGGCCGCGCATGCTCCGCCCAAAGGCCACCGCCACGGCAAGCGAGAGCGCAGGCTGACGGGCACGTTCGGCGCCGTGTCGATCTCGGTGCCGCGTGCCCGCATCGAGACTGCCGACGGCGGCACGACCGAATGGACGAACAGGACGCTGCCGGCCTATCGGCGGCGAACCAAGGAGATCGAAGCCGTCATTGCCGGCGCCTATCTCTCTGGCACCAACACCAGGCGCGTCGGCCGTGCGCTCGCCGGACTCTTCCGCAGCGCCGTCTCGAAGGACACGGTCTCGCGTGTGTGGCGCAAGATCAAGGGCGACTGGGACGCCTGGAACAGGCGCAGCCTCGCCGGCGAGGACGTCGTGCGGCTGATCCTCGACGGTACGGTCGTGCGCGCTCGGATCGATCGGAAATCCACGTCGATCTCGCTGCTGGTGGTCCTGGGTATTCGCCGCGACGGCCAGAAGGTGCTGCTCGCGATCAAGGAGATGGGCGGCGAGAGCGAAGCGGCATGGCGGGCTGTGTTGGACGATCTGACGGAGCGCGGCCTGCAGAAGCCTGAGCTCGCGATCGTCGATGGCGCGCCGGGTCTGGAAAAGGCGTTGGTCTCGCTTTGGAGCGATCTGCCCATTCAACGCTGCACGGTTCACAAGCTGCGCAACCTCGTCGCGCATGCGCCGAAGAAATTCGCAGATGAGATCGCGGCGGACTATTCCGCGCTCCGGTCGGCCGCACTATCGTCGGCCGATACTCCGTGGGGGGAGCCATGCGATCTAACGTAATACGTGCGTTTGAGCGTTCAATCGCCGACCTGCTGTGCAATAAGTTTCTGTTCACGGTCCCTTCTTATCAGCGGCCCTATGCGTTGACAACGGAACAAGCGGCGGAACTTCTCGACGACTTGCAGTACGCACGACAGCAGAACGGCGATAGCCCTTCTCCCTACTTCCTCGGCACGATAGTAGTAATAAAGGACGACGACGCCCCCGCTGCCGACGTAGTGGACGGCCAGCAGCGGCTCGCCACCCTAACGATTCTGCTTGCAGTGCTTCGCGATCTCGCACCTGACGAGGATGCTCAGCAGATCGACCTCTACATTCGACAGCCCGGCAACAAATTCGAGGACATCAGCGATACATACCGCCTCCGCATCCGAGAGCAGGACGTCGAGCTATCGCCAAATCTTGGTGACGGCCTGATGGCTCAGGCGGCGGCTTTGGGC
>CAYMEB010000632.1:0-1617 GCA_964389095.1 uncultured Hyphomicrobiaceae bacterium | reverse complement strand
CAGGTTTGAGAGAATTTCAGAGGTTGGATTGGATACATCAAAACTGTGAAAGTGCTAAAACAGGCCGTAAATCGGTGTTTTCGGTGTAGATGTTCTCAGTTCTGAACTTGGCACGAAGAGTGGTTCTTAGGGTCGTTCCCTAGGATGGGAAGCAACTAGTGCTAGCAACTAACATCAACACAAATACAAGCAACCTATGAAGTTTAGAAATAGTCTATACGCCTTGGCGATTGCTGGGGTCGCACTTTTCATCCCTAACACGACACAAGCCGGTTTAACTTTTGAAATCCAGGAAGTCGGGACCGATGTGGTTCTTTCGTATGTTACCGGTGGATCACTGAACCTGGCAGGTTTAGGTTCTGCTAGCGTTCTAGGTCCATTGACCGGTATGTTAATGCGAACAAGTGCGTTATTTGCAGCTGGTTCCTCAACTTATGATGTTTATGCATCTCTCTCGGTAACTGGCCCAAGCAATTTTGGGTCTGGCTCTCCTCTTTACGCATCATCCAGTTCTGGACCATTTATTGGTTTCGGTTATCTAAGCTCAAATAATTCACAAATAGTTCTGCCAGTGGGCTATAACGGCGGTACTATCAACACAGCCTCTTCAAGTACTTTCGCCAGTATTAATTTGTCTTCTCTTGGTTTGACGGCTGGACAATCATATGTTTGGACTTTAGCGAACACCGATACGATTACCCTTAATGTACTTGGCGCCTCCCCAGTCCCTGAAGCCAGTGGTTCAGTGGCTGGACTCGGTTTGGCGATGGCGGGTTTATATCAACTCCGTCGCCGTCGCCAGAATACGGTTACCGAGTGATTCAACCGGTGGAGTTTACATTCTCTCCACAACAACCTCCCACGGGAAACCGGGGAGGTTTTTTGTTGTTCCAATGGAGTTCAGACCGGGATCCACCCCAATCGCCTACCAAGTGCCTACCAATAAACGCCCGTCAAAACGCCTGTGGTGGTTTGAGTGGGACGGTGAGTGGTTTGGTGATGAAAACCCCCTGATTTCAGGGGCTTTTGGGCATCAACGAGTTCCCTGGGTGGATTTGAATCGCCAGAAAAATCCTCACTGTTCACAAGTGTGGACCAGGTTACAAAACCGTTGCTCTGCCGCTGAGCTAAGCCGGCTTAACTGTCTTTCCATCAACTGTTTACGATGGAACCTGTTGTGGATTGACAGGTGTAATGCCTACCAAAAAACTACCAACAAACGCCCGTCCAACGCCATCAACAGATCCATCGTGCCGAGACTGAACCCAAGTGCCAACACCAAGTTGAGACGCCACACGAGTTCGGAACGAATCCGGGACGAGTTTCCCATCGTACGAACCGTTCAACGCCGAAATGGTGTCGTCGCCTATCGTGTGGACTGTCGGTCCAAGGGATGGATCGGACAGGCGATCTATGAGTACCCCACACGAAAACAGGCGTTGGAACAGGCACGGAAGATTGCCGAGGCCGTCAAGGCACGTGGAGTGGATACCACCAGTTCAGCAATCGTGTTTCAGGACACCGGTGAATTGTCCGAGTGGAACACACAACTGGCCACTCACGGAAAGACACTGAAGGACGCCGACCAACTCTACCTCAACCATCTGGTCATCGAGG
>CAYMEB010000631.1:0-1622 GCA_964389095.1 uncultured Hyphomicrobiaceae bacterium | reverse complement strand
GCCGGCGGCCAGCGCTTTCCTCTCGTTCTCAACAGCTATCGCGCGCGCCGCGATGGCGGCACTTTCGTTCTCGACGGCGATCTGGCGCTGGACGTAGGCGAGCGCGGCCAGGCCCAACCCAAGAGCGGCAACAGCAAAGGCGCCGGCAACCCAGGTCCTCTGCCGTGCGACGGATCGGCGTCGGCTGGCGAGGATCAGATCGAGCACAGAGCTGTTCGGCGGTGGCGTCCCGCGCGGTTGGCTGTCGCGCCACCCCTCCGCATCGCGCAAAGCAGAGCCGACGAGGAGGAAAGCACGTGCACGCTCGTTCTCCTGCCATTGCATGGCCGTTTCGAGCAGTCGCGTGTGCGTACGGAGCCAGCCTCGGTCCGTATTCAGCGCTATGACCAGTTGCTTCAAGTTCTGTTCGAGCGAGAACGCACCGACCGCCGGCAATAACTGGATCTTGCCGATAGCTTCGGGGAGAGCGATCTTGTCCGCCGGTTCAAGCGCAACGGGCATAAGCCGTTTGCTCTGCCGCTGCATCTCACCGAGTTCCCAAAGGCACGCGCTCGATACGATGGAGCTGTGACTGACGAGCCAGACAACAGTGTCGGATGCTGCGATAGCTAAGCGCAACTCGTTCAGCCATTCCTCACCGCCAATGATGTCTCTTCGGTCGATGAAGACTTCGAACCCATGTTCTTCGAGGGCCGTGACGATGAGGTCTGCCGTTGCAGTGTCCGACCGAGAATATGAGATAAACAGTTTGAGCTTGGCTTCCGCTGGCTGCTCCAATGTCGCCTCCCTCGAAGTCGTCGGGTCATCGGCTCAAACAAGGCAATGTGTCCCGCAACTCCTACGCCCATGCAAGTGCAAGATGCACTCGTGGTCGCGAGACTGTCATATCGCCGATGTATCTGGCTCGCGTCTGCTGTCGGAAAATGCAAACGCAGGGGACGAAGAGAACACTGTCGGAGTGGGGCAGCTGCACGCCTAAAGAGGCGATAGATCAGTCGGGCTGTTCCAGCGAAAGTGACCGTAGGCCAGACCACCACGTAACTTTCTTTCCCGCCTACGGCCGATGGAATGGCGACGCCGACCGGCAGGTTGTAATTGCTGTCGGCCAACCGCACTGTCGGCGGCTCCAGCTCGCCACGACGCTGATCGTCTCTGCGTCAACTTTTGTTGAAGGAGTAAAGCCACCGGTCGCAGCTATCGTCCCGACCAGCCGCTCCGTACTCAGCTCAGGCAGGCGAGCGCGGGTCAGTCCGCTGTCGCAATTGATCGACATCAGTGCCGCAGAGGATTTCAACGCGAGCATGGCGCATGAGGGGATGCGGGGGCTGCAGCATGGCGCAGGAGCACAAGCCGATATCACAGACCCCGTCTCCGGGCGGCGTCGGGGGCTCCGAGCAGCCTCATAGCACTCCGGTTATTGTTCCGCAGGCCGAGATCCTGCCGCCGGTCAGACCCGCAGCAGCAGCGCCGATTGCGTTGTCGGTCGCGCCCTCCTCGGCATCTCCCTCCACGATCCAAGTGATCGACAAGCGCGGCCTCGGTCGACCGATCGGTATCGGCCTTGCCATTGCGATCGTGCTGTTCGCCGGCCTGACCTCAGGCCTGTCCCTGGGGGCCGGCGT
>CAYMEB010000630.1:0-1623 GCA_964389095.1 uncultured Hyphomicrobiaceae bacterium | reverse complement strand
GCCAGTGCGAGATCGTCGCGGATCGCGCGTGCCTCATCGCTGGCCGCGGCGAGCGCGTAGGCCTTAGAAAGGGCAAGCACGGCGTCTTGGTATCGGCGATGCGCACGTTTCTTCGCCTCGTCCGACGTTTCTCTTTCCGCGGCCTTGTGCTGCTGGTCGAGTATCCACTCCACCGCGCCTGCCATGGTGACGAGCCGCTGCTGGGGCGTGCCCGCCAGCGCGCCCTTGTAGTCGAACCCATGGAACATCGCCGCCACGACCTCGAATTTCTCGAGTATGACCGCGACGGCTTCCTGCTCGTCGACGCCTGTCTGTGCCTGGTCGGATGGGGAATACTGCCCAAGCGCATTCTTCAGGTTCTGAGCGATCCCAATATAGTCGACGACGAGACCGGCGGGCTTGTCGCTGAACACGCGGTTCACGCGCGCAATCGCTTGCATCAGGCCATGACCGCGCATGGGCTTATCGATGTACATCGTGTGCATCGACGGCGCATCGAAGCCGGTCAGCCACATGTCACGCACGATCACGAGGTCGAGCGAATCCTTGGCGTTTTTGGCGCGCCTCGCGAGCAGGTCACGGCGGGCCTTGTTGCCGATATGCGGTTGCCATTCCTGCGGATCAGACGCCGAGCCCGTCATGACAATCTTGACCCGACCCCGCATGTCATCGGCCGAATGCCAGTCGGGCCGCAGCTTGACGATAGCGTTGTAGAGGGCGACGCAGATCCGTCGGCTCATGCACACGACCATCGCCTTGCCATTCATAGCGGCGACGCGATCCTCGAAATGCTGGACGAGGTCAGCGGCAATGAGGTCGACGCGCTTTTGCGAACCGACCAGCGCCTCAACCGTCGACCACTTCCGCTTGAGACGCTCTTGCTCCGTCTGCGCCTCGTCTTCGGTCAGCTCCTCGATTTCCGCATCGATCTTCGGCTTTTCCGCCTCGGGCAACTCAATCCGAGCGAGGCGACTCTCGTAGTATATCGGGACAGTCGCGCCATCCTCGACCGCGCGGCTGATATCGTAGATGTCGATATAGTCGCCGAACACGGCGGGCGTGTTGACGTCGTCTTTTTCGATGGGCGTTCCGGTGAAGCCAATGAACGACGCGTTCGGCAGCGCGTCCCGAAGGTACTTGGCGAACCCATATGCAATCTCGCCGGTCTTCTGCTCGACCCTTGCCTTGAAGCCATACTGGCTGCGATGGGCTTCGTCAGCGATGACGATGACGTTACGGCGCTCCGTCAGAACCGGATAGTCCGCCTCTCCTTTGGCCGGCGCGAACTTTTGGATGGTGGTGAAGACGACGCCCCCCGAGGCACGCGTCAGCACCTTTTGGAGGTCCTCGCGACTCTCAGCCTGTATCGGCGTCTGCCGAATGAGGTCGCGGCATAGCGAGAAGGTGGTGAAGAGCTGCTCGTCGAGATCGTTCCGGTCCGTCACGACAACGATCGTTGGATTTTCAAGCTTCGGATGACGAACGAGCTGGCCCGCGTAAAACGCCATCAAGAAGCTCTTGCCAGATCCCTGTGTATGCCAAATGACGCCGACGCGCTTGTCGCCTGGCGCGTGTGTTCCGCCGCCATCAGCTTCGCCATTCGTCGAAGGATGAGATGGCATG
>CAYMEB010000629.1:0-1628 GCA_964389095.1 uncultured Hyphomicrobiaceae bacterium | reverse complement strand
GCGCTGAAGACCATGGCATCGACGGCACCGCGCTGCCCTTCGGCGACGCCGCGATCATCGATCTGGACGAGAACGGCGAACCGGACCTGTGCCAGCTGCGCCGGGGCGATCTCGATCTGAGTAGCCGCATCGATGAAGCCGACGTGGCCCTGCTGCTCACCATGATCGGCGAGGCGCCCGTGTTGGGTCTCGGCGACATGAACGACGATGGAGAGATCGATCTCGTCGATGTCGAATCGTTGACCCGGCGGATCACGGCGCTTGCAAACGGAATCTGAACGGAACCGTCTCATCCCGTGCACGAGGCGCCCGTCCATGCGAATCCGTCGCTGAGGCGCCACGCGTGCCGCATCACGGCCACTTCATTATCGAATACTGAACACGGAAGGCGTTGCCGCCACGGTGCAGGCAGACGATAGTGCTATCCGGCAGGACCAGAGAAAGGTTCCGAGATCGATGAACGACTGCATGAATCCTGCGCCTCCCTGTTCAGCGACACGCCCCATGCGGAGCGAGCGAAGGCGATCCATCGCGTGCATGCGGAACTGGTGCCTTGTGTGGATCCGCGCGTTCGCATGGCTCCTCTTCGCGTGCTTCGCGCTGCCTGCGTCTGCGACCGTGTCGTCCACCCTAGTCGCCGACTCGTACAACGTGATTGATGGAGGTCGTACCTACGCGGTCTTGGACGTGTACGTGTCAGGCTCCAGCCTTGGAGACGTGATGGGCTGCGCCATTACAGGACTCTCGGGTGGAGCCAACATCCATGCCGTCATCTTCGCGACAAGCGGCGCCACCGGCACGGACCTTGCGCGAGACAGTTCGGGTCGGCTCACGGCCGGAACGATCACCCACGATCTCTTTGTGCAAAGCGGCGGCAGCGGCTGGCTGCCCACGAACACCGATGGCAAGGGGTGGGACAGCTTCATCGCGGCAGGAAACCGTAGCCAAGGATCGATGGCTTCGGTCACCAACCGAGCCAGTGTTCTGAAAGAACAGGGTGTCGCCGGCAACATGACGGCAGCAAGCGGCTTCACCCAGATGACCGTTGCGAACTCCAACTTCATAGACAACGGAACCAATAGCGGCTGGTACAGCGGACTGGGAGCCAACCCATACACCACCTCGGGCATCGCGGAGAATCCGTTTGCCCGAGTCAGTCTTTACAACGCCGACTGGGATGCGGTCTACCCGGATCTGACCCGAACCGCCGTACTTTCGTCCAAGGGCTCGCTGCAGAATGGCCGTGCCTCCGCGGGAGATGCCGCGGTGTTCACGGGTGGCGAGGCTGGAACGCCATTGACCTTCTGTTGGATGGTTGGGCGCTTCTCGATCGACATCACCGATCTGGATCGCAACAACTTGCCGACCATGCAGGTGCAGTTCAACATGGTGGGGCGGAATGGCACGAGCGCCGAGTCTGGCACACTCTTCACCGGGTCCTCCACCGCCCGCTACCGTGTGAGCCAGTTCTTCTCATTCACGTCACCCCCGGTCTCACCGGAAGCACCAAGCAATCTCATCGCCAGCGATGGCTCCAGCAGTAGTGGCGTCGACCTTTCCTGGACTGCTTCGCCGGGCGCCGTGCGCTACAAGATCTTCCGCGGCATCGGGTCGGCCTCCACCGACAT
>CAYMEB010000628.1:0-1630 GCA_964389095.1 uncultured Hyphomicrobiaceae bacterium | reverse complement strand
ATCAGTTGCGGGTGAACAGCTATCGAGTGTTGCTGACGCGCGGGCGTGAGGCTTCAGTGATCTTTGTGCCGGCGGTGGCGGAGATGGATGAGACGGCGGAGTACTTGCTCGCGAGTGGCATTCCGGCGTTGTCGCCTGCGGAATTCTCAAGTACCTGACACCGGTCCTAAGCCGCTTCTGGGTTTCTGCGCACTAAACATCCATCCGCAGAAGCATTACCGCTACATCTCCACTCGAAACCTCACCGTCGCGATCAAGATCACCAAGCAGATCATCGCCGAAGTCGCCGAACTCCAAAAGTAGAAGGCTCAAGTCTGCCGTCGTCACAGAGCCATCCCCGTCGAAGTCAGTTCGGTTGTACGGCGTGAGTCCTCGAATAATCCACGTGTATGAGTCGCGTTTTGGATCATCAGCTCGATATGCAAGCCCAGCAAGTGCCGAACCATCACTTGATACACATGTGAGCGAAGTGAGACACCAATTTGCGTCGACAAATCCTGAGACTGCCAGGAACTCATTGAGGGGGATGATGCCACGACCCTCTCGCCAGACATGAGCGGCGTAACCCGTTGGAAGCGCCAACATTCCAACAGCTACAGTTCCATCGCCTGATACCGACGATGCGTAGTACACCGGCGCGCTTGGATCTCTTGTGAATGGGATCCGCCCCCGGCCATCGACCCAGCGAGCATGGCCGCCCACGATCACGGAGCCATCAGAATTGATCGCGCACGGCGAAAATGGCGGACCTTGGACGCCGAAGTTTCGGTAGAAGAGAACAGTTCCACCGCCGCCATCCCCAGTGCACCGAAAGATCGATTCGTAGTAGCCGCCCTGGAAGCTTGCGGCAATTCCCCACTGGCCATCTTCACTTACATCAATTCCGTAGCCGTACGGGCTGACGCCGATACCGCCAATTGAGTTTTCGTACATGATGAAAGCGGCGTTGCCGTACTGCGTCCACGCACTCACAAAGATCTTGTTCCCTGTGCCAGAAATTCCAGCGGGAGAGTTCTCGCCGACCCCGGGAGATGAGAAGAGTGTGAGGCCGTTCGCGTTGCGCCAGCGAAAGGTCTTCCCGGCAGAAACGCCGCTCAGCGTCGATGCATCAGCGCTAATGCAGGAGACCCTGTTTGTGTTTGGCAGCTTTATCAACGCACCAGTTGAGTCGACGTAGGCACCAATCGAACTTTGACCAAGTGGCGCCGATCCAACGGCAATAGCTCCATCGCGACTCAGCGCCTTCGGACTCCCAGACATCGTGAATGCGGCGGTGGGGATTGTTGTCAAAGAAGGTGGCGCAGCCAGGGGTTGGGCCGCGACGATCAGGGCGCTGAGTTGCGCGATACAAAAGGCGTGAAAGCTGGTCATAAATTGCGTTCCCCGGGGTTATGAATACTCACCGTTTGATTCCAGAATAATTTAGTGCGAATAGGCCCAATCTCCAAAAGTCAACAGCGAATTTCGCCGTTTCTATTCTGGGGGGTTGGCGATTCGACACTCGTGCTGTGGAAGGTATCGGATGAGTCTGTGAAGTAGGAATCGATTGCATGCGCCAGGATCTAAGTGCTCCCGCCTCCCACCTCACCTTCCTCTCCCACCTCGAACGCCTCCTCTCCGCCGGCCGCTT
>CAYMEB010000627.1:0-1632 GCA_964389095.1 uncultured Hyphomicrobiaceae bacterium | reverse complement strand
TGCACCGAAGGCACACGACGCTTGGGAACGTGAGCCCGATCAACTACGAACTGGCTTGGCAAATGCGGAAGCAGAGGACATAATCAACCTGTCCACGGAATCGAGGCAGGCTCAGCGCACCACAGACGACTCCGCTTTCATGTTCCCGGCATACGCGAGTACGTCAATGCACGGCACCGTTGCCACGCTCTGCAAGCGTGCGATGAAACGCAAGAGGAACAGCGCCAACGCCGCCTCGGATCGTTCTGCGGCGACAGCAGGCGGCTCATTTAGTGCGTACTTGACCTCGAACACGCCATGCTTGGCGGCGCAACCAATATCAAGCGGACCAGCAGGGGCGGCCTTCGAGATCGCCTCGCGGAATGAGTCACCGAAAGGCGGGTTCCAGTCATTGTCGAGCGTGACCAAGCCGCCCAAGATGTGATGGGGCGGCTTCGCGGGATACTCTCCACCCGCGTGCCGAATTGGCAGGCTGGTTCTGTACAACTTCCGCACGCTTGTAATCTTGCCTGAGGCGTAATCGACGTTCTCAGCATTCATCGTCTGCTTGACTTCAAGCACCGCGTAGACGCTCTCTGCCGGGACAAAGTACTCGCCGGCCAAGTTGAGCACGAACGGGGAGAACTGCCGGTCATGCACAACGATGTCCATCTGATCGCTGATGATGTCCTTGGCGTCGATCACGAAGGCGCGATGGACGTCGTAGCGCTTAGGCAGATACTTGCGGAACAACTCAATCCACAAATCCTCGGACTTGCTGCCCTTTGAGGTCGGGTGATCCAGCGTGTCTCGCACAAGTTCTAGATTTGTACACAGCTCCTTGTGTACGTGATTGAACAGCCGGTTGAGCGTGGGCTTGTCAGACATGTCGGCCTCCTTGTGTGGGGGTGTCGCCCTGACTCCGAAACGGCGGGGTGGGCTTCAATCCCTTTGCAATCTCAAGGGCACGCGCGCCGATGATGGAACGCTCGGGGAAGGCATCAAGCACCAATGTCGGGATGAGGCGCTGGGTCAGGTCGGAGTAAGTGAAGTCGTACGCGCGGCCGTCCGCTCCGCCCGTGGCATCGGCAAGGTGCCCCAGATCACGGTCGCTGAATCCGCTTCCCGCGAGTCCGGTTTTCAGCACGGCCAAGCGTTGCTCGCGGCTCGGCCGGGCGAACTCAAATACCGCCGCGGCGCGACGGCGCACGGCGGGGTCGAGCGCATCCAGCCGGTTGGTACACATGACCACCGCGACGGGAAGCCGATCAGTGGCAAGGTCGTCGATGCCGCGAATGAGTGCGTTCACGCCCGCGCGGTCCTCGTGGTGCATCTGCGCGGCTTCACGCGATTGGGCGAGCGCGTCGGCTTCGTCGATCAGGAGGATGATGCCACGCCCGGCCTTGCCATCGCCGCCGCGTGTCTTGCCGACGGCCTCGCGAACCTGCTTGAACGCGCTGGAGATCAGCCGGGTCATCTCGCCGACCGCGCCGCTGCCACGGGCGTTGAGGCTGAGCGCGTACAACTCGACCCGCACCTTGGCGAGTTAGGCGACCTGATTCCCGAACGATCAGGCAAGGGCGGTCTAGCCAGTGCCCGCATCGCCTGCGAGGACGAAGAGGGGCGGGCGCGAGTGGAAGTAATCGAGGGCGG
>CAYMEB010000626.1:0-1633 GCA_964389095.1 uncultured Hyphomicrobiaceae bacterium | reverse complement strand
TGATAGTGATGGTGGATAGTTTCGCCCGTCCGCGATCCACTATCACTATCCACTGTGACTCTCTACGCTTCCGTCGCGACGAAGCGGCGGGTGACGAAGGCGACGGCGTGTGAGCCGAACATGGAGATCATCAGGCCGAGCAGGATGAGCCCGGCGGCGAATGCCTTAAGCGGTGGGATGGTTTCGCCGAGCACGAGCGCGGCGCTGGACATGCCGACGACGGGGACGAGCAGGCTGAACTGGGTGACGTGGCCGGCACCGTGGCGAGCGATGAGCATGTTCCAAATGACGAAGCCGGTGAGCGTGGAGCCGTAGGTGATGAAGGCGAGGCCGGCGACGGTCGACAGATTGAGCGCCTGCACGCCGGCGACGATGGCGCTCGGGCCATCGATGAGCAGAGAGAGTGCGAAGGTCGGCAGCGGTGGAAAGACGGCGGCCCAGACCATGAACGAGAGCGGTTCGATCGGGCCGGTCGCCGTGTTCGACGCGTGCTTGCTGAACATGGTGGCGATGGCCCATGTGACGGCCGAGCCGATCATGAGCACGAAGGCAAGCAGGTTCGACGCATGATCCGTCGCAGTGGCAATCAGGTACAAGCCGACTGCAGCGAGCGCCATGCCGGCGATCTGTTGCGCGCGGATCTTTTCCTTAAGAAAGAGCGCGGCGAAGCCGAGCGTGAAGAACACCTGCGTCTGGAGCACCAGCGACGAGAGGCCGGCGCCCATGCCGGCCTGGATGCCGAGGAACAGCAGGCCCTGGTGCACGGTGCCGAGCATGATGGCGTAGAGCGCCAGCCAGCGCAGTTTGACGGGAGGCTTCTTCACGAATGGCAGCAGGGGCAGCGCAATCAGCGCGTAGCGCAGCGTGACGATGAGCATCGGCGGCATGCTCTGCATGGTGAGCTTGATCACCACGAAGTTCAGGCCCCACACGGTGATTACCAGCAGGGCAAGTGCGTAGTCTTTCAGTTTCATGTTCAGGTTGAAGTCGGTCGTTGGTCGTCAGTCGTTTATGGGATGTGGAAAAACAAAAACGCTCGCCCTGTTCGGGGCGAGCGAGCTCGCGGTTCCACCCGGATTCATCCATCGCATTGCGCTGCGGACCTTGGGCGCGCGATAACGGGCGCAGCCGGCGCAGTTCACTGCGCGCTTGCAGGTGGTATCCGGTCGGCGCGGGCTGCGACGCTCTCACCACGGCCGGGGCCGGCGTCGCTCTCTGAAGCCGCGGGGCGAATGGACGTGCCCTGCGCATTGCTTTGAATGGGTGATGTTGTAACGACTCAGGCCCGCCGTAATTCGCGGATTCCAACAAGGCCTGAGTGGTCGGCTGATTCTAACGGAGAACTTCACGGTGACTGGCCTGGCCGATCGGCCAGCACACTTCGCCCGTTCCATTGGGGAAACGCTGCTCTGGCGCGACTACAAAGACAGTGTCTATGTCCAGCAAGCGTGAAATCTGCACCATCGAAGGCAACGAGGCTGCTGCCTACGTCGCCTACAAGACGAATGAAGTCATCGCCATCTACCCGATTACGCCGTCTTCAGGGATGAGTGAATTGGCAGATCAATGGAGTGCCGGCGGGGCGAAGAATCTGTGGGGTGCGGCGCCGGTGGTTCAGGAGATGCAGGCGGAG
>CAYMEB010000625.1:0-1634 GCA_964389095.1 uncultured Hyphomicrobiaceae bacterium | reverse complement strand
GGACCGAGCAGTATCACCAGGTGGGGAACGCCGTGCCCCCGATCCTTGCGCGGAAGATCGCGCTGGTGGTGCAGACGCTGGACGTGTGGTGAGGCGTCAGCCTTCGCGTCGCCGACGACTTCGGCGAACTTCGGACCCTTCGCGAGTGCGGGCGATTCGACTGGACAGCAATCGCTGAAGCCGCTCGCTGTCACGGGTGTCGCACTCCCAGATCGTGATGACGCTCCAGCCGAGCGCCCGAAGCTGCCGTGAAACTCGTCGGTCTCTTGCAACATTGCGGGCGAACTTCTCGGCCCAGAACTTTCGATTGCTCGAGGGGGTGGTGGTGAAGCGACAACCAGCATGCCTGTGCCAGAAGCATCCGTGCACGAAGATCGCGATCTTGAACCCCAGCACGGTGATGTCGGGCGTGCCCGGAAGGTCCGATCGATCACCGCGTAGCCGATGACCGAGGCGTCTCAAAGCTGCTCGTACCGCCAGTTCGGGTACGGTGTCTCGTCGACCAATTCGCGACATGATCCGACTCCGCACTGATCGCGACACGACATCGGCCATATTCGTCCGTGAGATGGAGCAAGACCTACAACAGGTTCGGCGCCGGGGGCAGCTGCCGAATCGAGTAGGCAAGCGGCTCTGACTCGAAGGCGCCAGATCTGAGTAGACCTGCGATATCCGAAAGCTGCTGCAGCTTGGGCTGGGCTGTTCCAACGTTAGCTACTAGATACAAGTGGTAACGATCACCCAACTGCTCGGCGGCGCGCATCTCGTTTCTGGTGAGCTCGAAAGCTTGCATGGATGGACCAGTGGTCCCCTTCACTTCGACGGCCACAAATGATTCTTCAGATCCGTAACGCAAGTCATATCCAGGAGTTTCTCCGATCGCTGCAAGGTGAATGAGGGTTTGTCTTGTGTCGGCGGCAAGTGAACGCTCCAGATGATTCTTCACGATGAGCTCTGCCGCGTCGCCGATCTGCTTTGACACAGCCGAGCGACGGAGCGATCTGCTACCAGAGGCTTCCGACCTGTCGCGAGCAGGCGTCGCCGAGACGAGCACTGAGTCAACAGTTGCGGGTGCTGGGTCCAAGCCGCGAGGCATGAACCGTTCGGACACAGCTTCCACTCTTCCTTGGAAGCTCAGATCCAAGGCCGCTTCATCTAGCTGTTCGACCGAGCGGTCAGACCATCGCTCCCAGATCTCGGAAGCGATCGACGTGAGGTTGCCGGGACTTCCATCCTTGTTGAGCCATCCGATACGCCCGGATGGCAGATGGCTGTCGAACAGATCGCGAGCGTTCTTCAGGGTGTTCCGAAACTGCTGTCTGGTTCGGCCCTGACCACAGGCGTCGTAAAAGCGGTCATACGCATCAGCCCATTTGACGCAACCCAGCACACTTGGAGGTTTTGTTCTTCCGCCAGAAGCAGGCCGGACAGTTCTGCGGCTCAGAAAGTACGCCGCGAGCCAGAGACTGTCGCTTCGCCCGGTGCTCTTGCTCATCAGTTGAAATCTATATCGCGGACCTCGGGATTTCATGTACTGCTGCACACTGTCACGATGCGTTTGCATTTGATGCCTCCTTGCGCGACAAGGGGCTCATGGGGTGATTGATTTGCTGAGCAAATCTCACCGGACACAT
>CAYMEB010000624.1:0-1643 GCA_964389095.1 uncultured Hyphomicrobiaceae bacterium | reverse complement strand
CACGGAGGTCCTCCTCGTTCGCCCTCAGCCAGTTCTCGAAGTCAGATCTATTGAGGATTGCGTCCGACGACATGAAGTTGCGGACTGTGCCGAGCACCGCGAAGAGCTGGGGCTGGTCCTCGGGGTCGATGGAAGGCAATCGATCTTGGTGGTATTGCTGGAGCAGGAACGCCGTCATGTGCCTCCGGGCGATCGAGTCGTTGTCGAGTGTCAACACCGGATCATCCACGGGACCCCTAACCATGGCTCCCGGTTCACGGAAGTACTGCTCGTCATGGCTGTCGGCGCTACCAAATGCAATGACGGTCGCGACAGCGTTGCCCCGGCGACCGGCTCGGCCGGCACGCTGTTGGTAGCTCGATCGCGCTGGCGGCATGTTGCGCAGGGCGACTCCCGACAGGGTTCCGATGTCGATACCGACCTCCATGGTCGTCGTACACGACATCACATCGACTGCGGTTCTGGGCTGTTCGCCCGGCACGGGGATGCCTGTGTCAACGTCTTGGAAGAGCAGTTCGTATTGCTCGGCTCGCGAGAAGACCTCGCCGTCCTGGGCGGCGTTCAGCTGCGCTGTGTGCTCGGCGGCAATCAGAGCCATCGGAGCTTCCGGGGGAGTTGCGAGCGCTCGCACTGCACTCGCCCGGTAGTAGCCCTTCCTCGCAGCGAACACCGGGTCGGTCCCTGGATCGATCTCCGAAACAGTGTCGACGCGGGAGCATTGAACACACTTCCTGTTTCCCGGAATGAGTCGCTGGGTCGATCGGCACGTCGTGCAATAGCCCCAAGTTCCATCGAGTTCTAGCGCCAAGTGGGACGCCAGTATTCGATACTTCTTCGGTGCGACGTTCTCGGTGAAGAGTTCGAGGAGCTTCGGGAGCCATAGCGACTCGAACTTCTTCGTAGACGTGCTGTCTCCGAGCCAGCGAACGAACGGAGCGAATTTGCCGGCGTGAGGCCTGACCCCGTGTGCTGTCTGCCAGAAGCTTGGCGTCATGCTGCGAAACCAGTAACCGGGCCCCGACCATTGAGCGAGCCACAGGCGAGCGACGGCGACCTTCGCCTCCGGCGACGAGGCCATTGGCAGATCGGGCAATACCTCGAGCTCGCCCGTGAGCTTTCCTCGCTCGCGAATCGAAGCAAGAGCGAGCGACTGCAAGCCGAAGTACTTGCTGGTCAGGGTCTCGTTGACCGCCCGAAGCAGTGACTCAGGGGGCGTGGCGGCCCGAATCTCGTTGATTAGGTCGAGGCACTCCATCGGATCTGAGAGCGCTCCCCTCTGGAGCGCACGGCGCACTTCAAGTGATGCGTGGAGAGACTCTGTGCCCTTGAGCTTCGGACGGAGCCGTACGCCCATCACGTGCGAGGCGATCAACGTCGCCACGTAGAGATCGTCGAGGCTAAGTCGATCAAAGATGCCCGGAACTGCGGAGAGGTCCTTCCACCCCCGAAGGATCAGCGGACGAAGCGCGTCTCGCATCGAGTAGTCCTGGAGGTTCGGAGCGAGACGAGCGGCTGTCTGCCGCGAGTCCGAGAAGATCAGGACCTTGCGGCCACGCAAAGGCGCGAACTCGGTCGATGCCTGGGCCCGGGCCGGCGGCCCCTGTGCCTGCGGTTGCTGGGCCACGGGGGGCTGCTGCTGGTAC
>CAYMEB010000623.1:0-1645 GCA_964389095.1 uncultured Hyphomicrobiaceae bacterium | reverse complement strand
TGAAGGAGCCACCCTCCATGATTGACCAGGAGACCTACGTGAGGATTCACGAGCTGCATCGCCAGGGATGGACGTGCAATGAGATCGCCGCCGAGATGGGGTTGCACCCGTCGACGGTGTCGAAGTATCTGAAAGCCGACGGGCCACCGACAGCCCGGCAGGTGCCGGACGAGTTGTTGGTGATGAACGCGTTCTGGAAGCAACGGATCGCGACGCTGATCGACGCGTACCCGCGGCTGTTGGGGGTGTCGGTGTTCAACAAGCTCCGCGCGGAGAAGTTCACCGGCGGCTACTCGACCGTGACACGCGAGCTCCGCTCGGTCCGGGGCCCGAGGTTCCGGGCGGCAGAGGTGGCGTCCGTGCCGATCCACACCGACCCTGGTGAGGAAGCCCAGTTCGATTTCTGCGACCTGTCCGACTGGGCTCGCCGTTGGGGCTGGTCGACGCCGCTGTGGTGTTTCGGGATGATCTTGTGCTGGTCGCGGTGGCGGATCTGGTGGTTCACCAGCTCGGAGGACCGGCAGCACACCTTCGAAGGGATCGCCCGGTTCTTCGACGCCGCGGGCGGGATCCCGGCCGCGTGCAGGACGGATCGGATGGGTGCGCTTGGCCGGTCACAGGGTCAGCGGTTAGTGCTGCACCCACCGACGGTCGGGTTAGCTGCGCATCACGCCACGACGATCACGTCGTGCAAGGCGAGGGACGCGAAACGCAAGGGCAAGGTCGAGCGGCCGTTCCGTCAGCTGCAGGAGACGTTCCTGCCGGAGGTCGAGCTCGACGGGATCCCGACCGATCTCACGGATCTGAACCGGCGGGCCGAACGCTGGCTCGACGAGCGGGTCCATCAGGTGCCGTCACGGTCGACGGGTGAACGGCCGGCGGACCGCCTGGTCGTTGAGCGGCCGTTCCTCACACCGTTACCGCGGGTCAGGTTCGACACCGACTACGTCGAGACCCGCCGAGTTCACAACATCGTGCCGTTCATCTCCGTCGATGGGGGCCGTTACGGGCTCCCGGCGAACGTCCTCGGTCAGCTCGTCGAAATCCGCCGACCCGTCGACTCCAACGAGTTCACGGTCCGTCACGCCGGCCGAGTCATCGTGACTCACGAACTGCGCCAGAGGCCGGGGTCGGAGATCATCTGGCAGCCCGAACACCGGGCACAGATCGAGACCGCTGCGATGGCCGGCCGGCCACGCCACGACGGCCGCCACCTCCGCCTCGTTGCACCTGCAACAGACCCAGCCCCGGAACAGCTGGGGCTCGGTGACGGCGACTACGACGTCGACACCCCCGACCTCGAACAGCGCTACGGCATCGGTGGTGAACTCGCATGAGCGCCGGCTTCTACGAACAGATCAAGGCCGATCTCGGCTACCTCCACCTCGACGCCGCAGCAGCCTCGTTCGCGCTCCTTGCCGAGGAGGCCAGGGTGAACGACTGGTCGCATGTCGAGTTTCTCGCCCGGCTCGTCGCCGAGCAAGCCACCGCCGACCGCAACCGCAGATTGGCGGCCCGGCTGCGCTACGCCCGGTTCCCCTACCGGCGCAGCCTCGCCGAGTTCGACTTCGAGTTCCAACCATCCGTCGACCGCAAACTCATCGAGGACCTCGCCACCTTGCGCTTCATCGACGAGAACCGACCC
>CAYMEB010000622.1:0-1653 GCA_964389095.1 uncultured Hyphomicrobiaceae bacterium | reverse complement strand
CGCTTGGGCCGTCGCCGAGTGCCACTCCCGTCGGTTTGACCGCCACCCGCACCCTGTCGCCGACCCGGACGCCGGTGGCGACGTGGACGCTAACGGCGTCGCCGACCATCACCGACACACCCGGGCCATCACCGACCGCGACGTCCACCCTGACGCCGACCGTCACTGCCACGCCGACGCCGTTCGGATGGCTTACCCCGACCGCGTCGCCGACCATCTCGCCGACGCGGACGCTGACCGTGACACCTAGCCCGTCGGCGACGATCAGTGCGGACGGCTACCCCTATCAGGAGCGGACGGGGCGCGACCAGTTCAGCGGCCCGCGCGCAATAGCCGTCGCGGCTGATGGGTCGATCTACGTGGCGGACACCCGAAACCACCGCGTCAAGCGCCTCGCGTCCGACGGCGCCGTGGTGTCGGTGTGGGGGGCGGATGGCGGGACGTCCACGCGGGCGGGCACCGCGCCGGGGGAGTTCAGCGACCCCGCCGGCATCGCCGTCGACGCGGCCGGAAACGTCCTCGTCTCGGAATACGGGAACCACCGGATCCAGAAGTTCACCGCCGACGGGACGCCGCTGGCGCAGTGGGGCAGCTACGGCACGGCACCCGGCCAGTTCGCCCACCCGCGGGGGATCGCCGTGGCAAGTACGGGCGAGGTCTACGTCGCCGACACCAACAACCTGCGGGTGCAGGTGCTTTCGGCCGCTGGGGCGCCGGTTGCAGCGCACGACCTCCAGTTCTGGCCGGAAGGCGTGCTTCCGTTGGGCAACGGGTCGTTCGCCGCCACCGCGTTCTACGGGGGGGCGGGCATTGGATGCGCCGCCCGGATCAACCCGGGCACAGGTGGCTCATCGCAATCCGCCGCGTGGTCGTTGAGTGCTGGCCTCGGATACCAACTGAACTTCTGCGCTGGCATCGGCGCCGACACCGATGGATCGCTTCTGGCCACGTCACGGTGGTGGGTTCCCAACGCGTCGTCGGACGGGTACTCGTTGCTCCGCATCGATACCTCTACCGGCATGGTCGCCAACCCGTTCACTGCGGGTGCCTCGACGTGCGTCCTCGAGACCACCAGCTGGAGCAACGACCGGTGCGTGCCACGCGGCGTGGCCGTCGAGCCGAGTGGGACGATCCTCGTGACCGACGTCGGGCGCAACAAGGTGGTGCGCCTGGCCCGTGACGGTACGGTGCTGGCGACGTGGGGCTAGGGTGATGGCGGCACGGACACGCCGCCGGGAGCGGCGCGCGCCTGACTGCCCTGTCTCGGTTCGCGACCCGAAAACTCGGCGGGGGAGGGGCAAGCGGAGCTCCACCGCAGCGGCCGGGGTGGAAGTAGGTGGGAGCTGTCCAATGCGAGCGACGGGAACTCAGCGTGACGCTGGTGGCAAGGCGGGCAAGGATGCCCGCGGACCAGGCTCGGGCAGCGCGCGTGTGAAGTCTGTTTCGGATCGGAGCTTCCCGTGACCGCCACGCACCCGACCACCATCCCGCCCGAGACGGCGCTTGAGGTGCGCGACCGCCTCGTGGAGGCACTGCGCCTCGACCTTGTTGGCCCAACCACCGGTGACGCCCTTGCGACTGAGCGCCTGCCGTCGCGCGAACGCCCCTCGACGTGGTACGTCACCGGCTTCCTCGCACCGGTCGACGGGGCGG
>CAYMEB010000621.1:0-1660 GCA_964389095.1 uncultured Hyphomicrobiaceae bacterium | reverse complement strand
CAACGCCGAGCTTGCCCGCCACCTGATCGGCGACGGCTTGGGCAGGCGCGGCGGCGAGATGCGCGTAGCGTTCCGTCGTGCGAGACTGGGTGTGGCCGAGCACGCGGCCGACCACGTAAAGACTAGCGCCATCGGCGACCGCGATCGACGCGAAGGTGTGGCGCAGGTCGTGCAGACGCACGTCCGGGAGATCGGCGGCACGGCGCAGGCGTTCCCAGGATTTCTGCACGCCGACCGTCGACGAGGCGCCAGAGCGCAGCGGCGGGAACACGAAATCGTCCTGACGCGCGCGCGGGAACTTCTCCTTCCATCGCGCCAGCATCTCCGCGGCGAGAACGCCGAGCGGGATCGTCTTGGCGCCGGTCTTGGAGCGATCGCTTGAGAGGAAGATCAGCCGCCGGGTCAGGTCGACCTCGCGCCAGCGCAGCTGCACGATCTCGCTCTTGCGGGCGCCGGTCAGGGCGAGAAGCCGGAAGATCAGGGCGTGAGCCGGCGCGACGGTCCCGATGGCGGTGAGCGTATCGAGCGCTTTCCAGAGGCGCTCGAGCTCTTCCTTAAGGAGATAGCGCTCGCGCGCATCGATCTTGAAGCGCGGCACGCCTTTGCAGGGATTGGCTTCGAGATAGCCGCGCTTGACGCCCCATTCGAGCGTGGCTTGCCAGATGATCATCGTGCGCGCGGCGATCGCCTTGCCGCCGCGCACGCGGGCGAGACCGCGCTTCTTGGTCTTCTCGACGGCGGAGGTGTGGCCCGACGCGATCTTCGCCTGCAGGGTCGCCATCTCGGCCTTGGTCAGCGTCGTCAGCCGATGGGTTCCGATCAAGGGGCTGATGTGGCGCTTCAGGGATGACCGGTCCTGGACCCAGGTGCCCGGCTTCTTGTTCGGTTTGTCGACCGGCCCATCCCTCAAATAGGCGTCGATCAGGTCGTCGACCGTCGCGGTCTTTTTGCGTTCGTCCGACCGCGTCTTTTGCGGATCTCCGCCGGTCGCCGCGCCCATGAGAACGCCGGCTGCGGCCTTTCGCGCTTCGTCTGGAGACCAGGGCGCGCCGTGGCTTCCGATTGTGAACCAACGTCGCCGCCCCGCCTGACGATAGACCGCGACATAGCTCGCCGATCCGCCGGATCGCAGACGCAATCCAAACCCCGGCAAATCGTCATCCCAAACAACGGCGTCGGAGAAATCTTTCGCTTCGAGCAGGCTGTCGACGAGGCGTTTTGTCAGGCGCGGCATGGGCCGAAAATCCCATTCACTTTCGCATTCAGGAGGTCACTCCGGCTACCATTAGGCTCCGCTCCGGAAAGAATTCAAATCCAAGCCGAAACACCGAAATCAGTCAATATTCGCTTTTAAAACAGCAACTTATGACCATTTGAGGCAAATTACGCAAACGCACACAAACATACGCAAAAACACATTGGACCCGATGGCATTCACGAGGTCAGCGGTTCGATCCCGCTCGGCTCCACCAACCTCCCCCTTAGACGCATCCGTCATCAATCAGGCTGTCGCGTCTCCGGGCAGGACGGCGCTCCGCCGACGACGCGCAGGCCGCGCGCGGCGCCACCACCGCCCGAAGCTCCCTGATTGGAGCGTTGACGCAAGCTCGGCCCAGGGTGACTTTGGGATTGGTCGTCCTTGGAATACGTTTCGATGATT
>CAYMEB010000620.1:0-1664 GCA_964389095.1 uncultured Hyphomicrobiaceae bacterium | reverse complement strand
GTCACCGAAGAACTTGACCTTGGCAGCGACGCCAAAGATCGGCATTCGGTCTGGCACCGACCTCACGTTTGAGGCATTCGCGACCACCTCAAACGGTAGCGGCGCCACCATCGACGTCACTGCCTCAAGTGGTGCCGTCTCTGCCGTCACGAAGAACGCCGTCGGTACCGGCTACCGTGTAGACGACATCCTTTTTGTCGCCGGGGGCAACGGCGATGCCCAAGTCAAGGTGACGGCAGTCGTCGCCGCGACGGGTGCAATCGACACGATTGCTGTTGTGGCCGGCAGTGGCGGCACCGGCTACTCCACCGGTACCGGCGTGGCCATCGTCGGTGCCGACACCGTTGCACGCACGTATCGCGTTGCCGTCGCACCGACCACCATCACCCTTTCGCTCGAAGTTGCCGACCCGGCGGATGCCACTCGTGGACATCGGACGGGCGACACGATCAAGGTCGACCTCAAAGCGAAGGCGACCGACCTCGCGCGCAACGTCTCGTCGCTCTCTGCGACGATCGACGTGCCAAAGGCCGAGTTCGTGTTGGTCGATGGGCCTGCCTCCGTGACGTTGGCACAAGCCCCCGTTCTCAAAACCACTGGCACTTCGGCCCTCGGTGCAGTCACCGACCAGACGATGGCAACGTTCGCAGCGGGAAGCAACACAAGCAGCGGCGTGGTCACAGGAAGTAGTACGGGCGTCGTAACCCTTGCCATTGACGGGACCCCCATCGACCTGCCGAATGACACCGCAAAGGTCATCGGGTCGATCTACGTTCGGCCACGCTACAACCCGGCGGATCCCACCCCCGACATCAAGAAACTCGGGATCGGCAGTATGGCCGAGTTTGGGATAAAGCAAGCCGGCACAACGTACGGCTACACGTCGGGTGACCGTGGGTTCCAGGTGACCGTAGCCGGAACAGGCTCGGCCGGCGATGTTGCAGTCAAGCGGACCGAAGTTGCACTCAGTTTGGCGACAACGGTTGCAAGTAGCCCCCTTCGCATCGGTGGGCAGGTCAAGGTTGAGGTCAAGGTCGCCCCGACCAACGCCAGCTACGTCAACCACCTCAAGGCGGTCGTCTCCGTCGATCCTGACGAGTTCCAGGTCGTTGCTGACGGCCTGTACGCGCCTTTGACAACGGGTGCCGTGACGTCCGCACAGGCGTTTGGCAATGCCGAAACGTTCACCGGTAATTACAACCCCACGAACAAGACCATCACGTTTGAGGCGAACGGTACGTCGCTCACCGCGGGAGGTACCGCCGTCAAGCTTGGCGAGTTCTTCATTCGCCCGCGCAAGAAGATTCTGACCAACCCCACGTTCACCACGGACCTTGTCGCGGACGAAAAGCAGACAGGCGACGTCGCAACGACGTACGCGGCGAATCTGTTTGCGGTCGGCACTGCGTCGTCGGCAGCAAGCCCGGCGGTTGGTCCTGCGTTAGGCACCGTGGGTGTCGGCCTGGAGTTGCGGTCACCGACGGTCGCCGACCCAGACCTCACGTCGAATAACGGATGGACGGCGCTTGCTCTCAACACCACACAGGATGCGTTGGCACCGCTCAACGTCGTGGACGGGCGCTACCTCGACGTCAAGGTCGTCGTCGATGCCGGTAACGCCGACAACGGTGCGCAGGGCGCGGACGTTTTCAACGTCGACCTGA
>CAYMEB010000619.1:0-1668 GCA_964389095.1 uncultured Hyphomicrobiaceae bacterium | reverse complement strand
TGGTAACATCGGTGGCGTGAATGAAGTTTCAAACTTCCCACAGCGACTGACGGCGCTCCTTGCCGAGCGCAAGATGACTCAGCTGGAGCTCGCCGCCCGAATAGGAGTGACCCGAGCCGCCATGAGTCGGTATGTCAGCGGCGAGCGGGAGCCGCGTTTGGTCACCCTTGTGCGAATTGCCGAAGAGCTTGACGTCAATGTCGACGACCTGGTTGCCGCGGAATCTCACTCCGTCGAGACGGCGCTGCGGATCGTTGCTCGGAGCACTTTCACCGAAGAGGAGAAGTCCCGGCTGCGGGAGGCTCTCGAGAGTGAGGGTCGGCCGTGAGACGGATCCTTTCGCATCACCGCTATGAACAGCTGAAGGCCCTCGCGGCGGATTTCATCGAAGACTATGCGCTCTGCTATCCGCTGGACACGTTCGAGACCGCCGCGGTGTTGGGCTTGCATGTCGCCGTCCACGTCGGCGGGTTGCCCCCAGCGGCACCGTTCTGCTCCACGGACGACGGGTACACAGTGGCGCTTTTGTCAGCGCATGGCCCGAAGTATCAGATTCACTTGAATGGGGTGAAACCGTTACTGCGACAGCGCTTCACCCTCATGCATGAGATTTCCCACGTGTGGCTTGGCCACCTGCACAATGATGGTCTTGTCGACGATCATCAGCAGGAGGCTGAGGCCAACTTCTTCGCCTCTTATTTGCTGGCTCCGGACCAGCTCGTTCTGGCGTGGGTTCCCGAGTTGACTGTCGCGGGCATCGCGGAGAAATTTCAGGTCAGCAGAGAGGCGGCACGGCTTATTCACGGGCGCGTGTTGAGGATGCTCAACACCGGAGCCCGGCGTCGTGACTACGACCGTCGTATCGCATCGGCGGGAGCCCAATGCGTTCGACGCGCCGACGCTTCTTCGGCGCCCGAGATAGAGGGATCGGCGTGACGAGCGTCAAGCGCACTTTGCCACCACCGGAACAACCCGCGCTTTTCCCACTCGCGTCTCAAGAATTTCGGAAGCCGAAAGCGATGTCCGAACTCTCCGGCGCCAGTCCTGAAGGAACTCCTTCGCGAGACCGCCGAGATGTTTTTAACGGCCGGCTCCTCGAAGGTCTCACTCTGGTCGGGTGGCATCAGATTCCGAAAATCAACCCGTGCGCCATGGTGCCTGATCGGCTTGTCGCGCTTTCTGAGGCCGTCCGAATGAACGAGGCCGATCCAAAGGCGTGGGTGCACAGCTATGAAGACGACTACAGAATTGAACGGCATTGGCGCTACCCGGAAAAATTGTCTCGCAAGCTGCAGGGATTCGCTGGCGTGATCTGCCCCGACCACTCCACCTACCGCAACCTGCCCCGGGCCCACCAGGTGTACAACATCTATCGCAACCAGTTGATGGGCGCGCGTATGCAAGCTGAAGGAATTAGCGTGATTGCCAACGTCCGCCTGGACGGGCGCGAATCGGTTCCGTATGCCCTCGCGGGAATCCCCTCTCGCTCAACTCTCGCGCTGGGACTGCACGGCTGCACAAAGCTTCGGGAGAACCGTTCGCACGTGATCGCGGAGATCCGCATGATCTGCGATTTGTGCGAGCCGGCGAACCTTGTTGTCTACGGCAGCGCTGCCTATGGCGTACTCGACCACCCGCTGGAACTCGGGATTCCCGTGCATGTATACG
>CAYMEB010000618.1:0-1676 GCA_964389095.1 uncultured Hyphomicrobiaceae bacterium | reverse complement strand
CCGGCTCAGAAGGCGCGCGGGTGGCCGGCGGCGTGCGATACGCGCCGGAGGCATGTCATTGATTGACCTACCCGTAATCTCGAGGAGGTCGTCTAGGAGCCTGTGTGATTACCCCCCGAGCAGCATGATTTTCGGAGGTCGACGTCGAACGACGTCATATGCGCCGAAGATTCAAGGCATACGACCCCGATCAGCTCTTCCTGCTGCCGCCTGACCTGCGAGAGTGGCTGCCGACCAACCACCTCGCCTACTTCTTCAACGACGTGGTCGAGCAGCTCGACCTGTCCTGCGTGTACGCCGCCTACACCGACGACATGGGACAACCGCCCTATGACCCCACGATGATGCTGAAGGTGTGGCTGTATGGGTTCAGCCAGGGGATCCGATCGTCAAGACGGCTGGAGAAGGCGCTGCACGAGATCGTGGCGTTTCGCATCTTGAGCGGCAACCAGCAGCCGGACCACTGGACGCTCAGCAACTACCGTCGCCGTCACTTGAAGGCGATGGAGTCGCTCTTCGCGCAGAGCATTCAGCTGGCCATCGAGGCCGGTCTCGTCAGTGGCCGTCACGTCGCCATCGATGGGACCAAGGTGAGGGCCAACGCATCGAAGCACACGGCGATGAGCTATCTGCGGATGGGGATCGAAGAGGAGCGCCTTCGCAAGCAGATCCGCCGTTACTTCGATGAGGTGGAGGCCAATGATCAGGAAGAAGATCGCTTGTTCGGCAAGGGTCGCGGCGATGAGCTTCCGGACTGGCTCGATACCTCGGAGAAGCGGCTCGAGGCGATTCGAAAGGCGAAGAAGACGCTCGAAGAACGCGCACGCCAGAAGGCGGAAGAGAAGGGCGAGAGCCACAAGGACGACGAGCCCAAGCCGCCCGTCACCCCGAAGAAACAGCGAAAGCCCAAAGTCCGTCCCGAGCCAAAGGACCAGCTCAACTTCACCGATCCGGACTCTCGGATCATGCGCAATTCCGACAAAGCCTTCGTTCAAGCCTACAACGCCCAGATCGCGGTGGACACCGATCACCAGATCATTGTTGCCGCCTCGTTGACCAACCAGGCGGCAGACAGTCCCCACTTCATCCCTCTCGTGAATCAGACCCTCGAGCACATCGGCATTCCCAACGAAGTCTCTGCTGATGCTGGCTACTGGAGCGAAGCCAACCTCCAACACCTCGACGAGATCGGCATCGAAGCCTTCATCCCATCCGAGAAGATCCGTCACACCGAATGGCGTGAACGGTTGGCTCCACGAGGACGGATCCCGGCGAATGCAACGAGACGACAGCGAATGGCCCGAAAGCTGAGCACGAAGCGTGGCCGCGCCCGCTACACCTTACGCCAGACGACCGTGGAGCCCACATTCGGCCAGATCAAGGAAGGTCGTGGCTTGCGCCAGTTTCTGCTGCGCGGGCTCGAGAAGGTTCCTGGGTTATGGCACTTGGAATGCCTGGTCCACAACCTCATGAAGCTCTTCCGAAGCGGGGTGCAGTACCCGGCGACAACAAGCTGATGAAAAACCACGAGCTCCCGGCGCCGAAGCGCGGCGAGCCCGCGGAAAATCGAAAATTCGAGTGCGATCAGGCGCTCAATGGCGACCGACTAATCGCACGGGCTCCTAGCCCACCAACAGAAAAAAAGGACATTGCATATCTACCCTCGAGCGACCCTG
>CAYMEB010000617.1:0-1683 GCA_964389095.1 uncultured Hyphomicrobiaceae bacterium | reverse complement strand
GCTCCGTACGCTCCGAAAAAAGCCGGCCGAGGCCTGCGGTGGCCTCGGCCAGATTCACGACGACTGATTCTCGATTGGCCTGAGCCTCCAGTTGAATCAGCTGCATGCGCTCCAGCGCAATGTCGCGCACACGACGAAGGAGTTCCTGCGTCTCCTGGACGAGCGCCAACAAGCGATCAGCGTTCGCGTTGCGCTCCTTCATGCTGTTTTCCGTGGTCGCCGTCGCTTCGTCGCTCATGCCGCTGAGATCCTCATGCGCCGGCTGCGCCGGCCCCGCCGCCGAAGGCTCGTTGTTCATCGTAGACATCTGCGCCCTGCTCCACCGCAGGCTCCGGATCAAGCTCACAAACGACGCAACGCTCGCTGCTCTGACGAAAAGGCCCAGCTCGATCTGGGTGGATGAAACCCAAGCGTCGTCAGAGGTCAACCCGCAACCGCGGCGCACCTTGATTCCGCCCCTTTGCAGCCGATAAACGAGTCATCGCAGCAGCGAACAACACGGGGAGGCCATCGCCAGAGGTGCGCGGCCCCATGGGGGGATTACCATGTGCGGCATCGTAGGTTCATTCAGCCCAAGGGGCGCCGCCTGCGCCGACGCCGACCTGACGCGCATGCGGGAACGTATGGTGCACCGTGGTCCCGATGGCGGCCAGAACTGGCGCTCTTCCGACAACAAGGTCGCGTTCGCTCATCGTCGGCTGTCGATCATCGATCTCGCAGAGTCCGCCAACCAGCCAATGGTCAATGCCGCTGGCAACGTGGCTATCATTTTCAACGGCGAGGTTTATAACCATGCGGAATTGCGCCGCGAGTTGGAGAAGACTGGCAAGTTCAATTGGAAGACTGACCATTCCGATACCGAGGTGCTTCTGAATGGCTACCAGGAATGGGGCCTTGATCTCATCGAACGCTTGTATGGCGATTTTGCTATCGTGCTCTACGACGGGCGCGATGCGAGTGCTCCGAAGGTGCACCTGATCCGCGATCATGCTGGCGTAAAGCCGCTCTACATTTCGCGCACGGCCAAAGGCGAATGGCTCTTTGGATCGGAAATTCGCGCCCTATTGGCGCACCCCGATCTTTCGAAGGACCTCGATCGAACCGCTTTCTGGCACTATCTTACGTTCATCGTTGCACCTGCCCCTTTGACGATGTTCAAGGGCGTATTCAAGATCCCGGCGGGATGGCGTGTGACAATCGACCATCTCGGACGCGCCAAGGCCACCCAATGGTGGGACTGCAAGCCCAACGCCGCCGATACGCTGACCGAACGCGACCTGTCCTACGACGATGCGTGCGACGAGTTGCGCGACCTCCTGCGCAAGTCGATCGCGCGGCGCATGGTCTCCGACGTTCCCTTTGGAGTTTTGCTCTCCGGTGGCGTCGATTCCAGTCTGAACGTCGCGCTGATGTCGGAACTTATGGAGCGGCCGGTAACGACCTTCACAGTTGGATATGACGTCCACGAAGAGTTCAACGAGTTTCATTACGCGCGGCAGCACGCGAAGCGCTACAACACGGACCACCACGAAACGCGCATAACAAGCCAAGAAGCGTTGGAGTTCCTGCCGACACTTGTCGAACTTCAGGACGAACCGATCGCGGACAATGTCTGCATTCCTCTCTATTTTTTATCACGGCTGGTGCGGCAGAGCGGCACAACGGTCGTCCAGGTTGGAGAAG
>CAYMEB010000616.1:0-1684 GCA_964389095.1 uncultured Hyphomicrobiaceae bacterium | reverse complement strand
GCCACGTAGGCCCGCTCCGCCGACCATGTCTCCCCCAGAATCAGCAGCTCGAAGGCAGCTTGATGGCCGAGGCGCTCGGGGCCGGTGAGGCTCGAGCCGGCTTCCTGGCAGATCCCCAGATTGACGAACGGTGCCCGCAAGGCGGCCGTCGGAGAGGCGAAGACCATGTCGCAATGCAACAGCAACGTCGTGCCGATGCCCACCGCCAAGCCGTCCACAGCGGCGATCATCGGCTTGGCCACTTTCGGCAGCCGGCGGATGAACTCGGTGCTCGGCGGGCGCGTGTCGAGCTTCTCGGCGGACATCGAGGACCGGCGCATGAAATCGTTCATGTCGTTTCCGGCCGTGAACACACCCTCGGAGCCGAGAAACACGTGGCAGGCGATATCTTCGTCCTTGTCGCCGGCATCCAGTGCAGCCGACATCGCGTCGTACATACCCCCGTGAAGGGCGTTCTTCTTGTCCGGCCGAGATATCCGGATGATCTGGACCCCATCCCTGCGCGTGACCGCAATTTCACCGCTCATCGATTTCCTCCTGGTGTCATGTGCAAAGTGTCGCTGCCCCAAGTCCGGAAGGCAAGCGGCAGATATGCGGCACGCGGCAAGCAACCGCCATGGGAGGCTGAACCCCGCAGCCTCCCCCCGGCTCGATATTCGGCCGAAAAAGCCGCGAGGTTTCGCGGGGTCTGCGCGGAGCCCCGGGGCAGGGCCTGCGGATCAATCAGCGCGGCCCATCGCCGATGCACCGAGCGGATGCTCGATGGCTAGCCTGAAGGCCAGACCCGGCTCGTCTTGGATCGACTTCACGAGGTCGACTTCCCACTCGAGGTAGCCGCGCATCGCCGCCTCTACATCCATGCCGGGATCGTAAGGGCGATACCAGACATCGTCGGTCGCGGTGAGAAAGTGCTCGACAGCCGGGGACTCGAGCTGCCCCCCTGCGGAGACCCATGCGGCGCGCCCACCTTCGAGGAACGTCGCCTCCGCATGCCCGAGCGCGGCGGCGTCGGCCGCAGCGTATTGCGATCGAACTCCGTCGCTGCAGACGAACACCAGCCGTCGGTGGGGCCCCAGTCGTTGCAGGCAGTGATCCAAGCGCGACCGGATCGCGAAACAGGAACCCGGCAAGCGGCCAAGCCTGAAGGCACGACTGTCTCCGACATCGAGCAAAGTGAACGAACCTGATGCGCGCACCAGATCCTCCACACTCACCGATGACACCGCGCGGACAGGCGGAAGGGCCGTCGTGGACGACGTCGACGCCGATGCAGTGCTTTCGACACCGCTGCGTGCGATGCTGACGTCCCATCCCATCTGCTGCAGCCACCACGCCGTCATCGGCGCCTGCACGTCGTCCCGGTCGCACAGCACCACCGCGGCGTGCCGGACCGGCATGTAGACATCGGTCGCCTGCACGAGCTGTCCGCCAGGCGCATTGAGCGCATCCGCCCGATGCCCGCTGGCGAAGTCGGCGGGCAGCCTGACGTCGAAGACATACGTTGTGCGACTCCGATCGGCCTGCATGGAGGCAATCTCGGAATCCTCGACGTATCGGATACCGGCAGCGTCCGAAAGCTTGCGGGCACGTCGCCGTGCGACGGCGATCTCCTCCGGGGGCGCCCTCTCCGCTGCTCGGTCGGCCCCGGCTGCGACCTCGAGTCCCGCGAGATGCCAACCCATCG
>CAYMEB010000615.1:0-1691 GCA_964389095.1 uncultured Hyphomicrobiaceae bacterium | reverse complement strand
GTTCGTTCATGCGCTCATCGTGCGCATGTGGGAGCGCGCAGGCGCTTCTCGCGAGCACGCGGAGGCCATCGCGCACGCCGTGACCCTGGCTGATCAGCGAGGCAAGCACTGCCAGGGAATCGGTGTTCTCGAGGCCCTGTATCCCTCATGGCAGGCCGGGGCAATCAACCTCGACGTCATTCCGGAGGTCGTCGACGAGGGTGCGAGTTGGCTTGTGATCGATGGGCACAGGTCGACGGGCTACTACGCGCTGACCATCGGCATGCGGCATGCAATCGAGAAGGCGCGCGCGGGCGGCGTATGCATTGTGCTGGGGCGAAATCACTGGGATGCCGGCGGGTGCGGGGCGTACACGTTGATGGCCGCCGAGGCCGATATGGTCGGCATCGCCACCAACACCACGCCTCCGATGTCCACACCCATCGGGGGGATGAGCAACGTGATGAGTGCCGCTCCCCTCAGCATGGCCGCGCCGGCGAAAGGTCGGCCACCGATTCTCGTGGACGTCAAAACCTCGGAGACCTACGAGGGAGAGATGAGTCAGGCCTTCCTTGAGGGGCGCATGCTCAGCGAGAAAGTTCTCGTCGATCCGACGACGGGAGAGTTGACCGACGACCCGGCGCCCTACCGCGTGGCACTCGAAGGGGCTGACTACGCCTGGAACGCCGAGTATCTATGTGCCCCAACGTTCGGCTCCCACCGCCAGCAATCGATGAACGTCTTGGTCGAGATGCTCTGTGCGCTGGTGCCCGGTGGGCTGATGACCACGGACGTTCCGGCCGACCTGCTCGCATACGAATCTCAGGATGCGCCTGTTTCGACGCCGGCCAGCTTCATGATGGTGATCGATCCTTCGCATTTCATCAGTGCGGATGAGCGCAATGCCAAAATCGACCGCTACGTGACCGCTGTGAAGAACGTCGCCAAACGCCCAGGGGTCGGCGAGATCCACCTCCCCGGCGAGCGTGGGCTGCTTCGTCGTGGCGCCCATCATGAGATTGAAGTTCTCCAGATGCACTGGGATGCGCTCACGACGTGGGCGCTGGAGTTCGGCGTCGACGTCGACGAGTTTCGCGCCGGCTGGCGGCTTCCCGGTGCGTGATCGCACACGACGGACCGCGTCCGTCTAGAGCTGGGCACCCCGCCACGTCGAGAGGCTGCCGCCGCCGGCGAGCATCAGCGTGGTGCCCTCGGCCTCGGCGGCCGAATCCGGGAAGCGCAACTCGCTGATACAGGCCAGCGGGATGCCCAGCGCATCGTCGGACACCGACCCGGCGCCCAACTCGACGCGGTGCCGAAGCAGCGGCCTCGCACCGAGGTCGGCTCGCAGTCCTCCGCTCCAGAACCCCTCACGCTCACCAGTCCTGCCGATCTGTACCCGCTCCCGAATGCGCAGCCTCGCAACGTCACTCAACCGAACCTCGACATCGGTGAGGTGCCGGGAGCGGGCAGCCCCAACCACGTCGCTGCCGAGCAAGAACACGGAGGTTGTATTTATGGCAAAGAACCCAAAAATGTGTCCGAATAGCTGCGGCAACCCGATCCTTGATCCCTACGCTCTCTGCGGACCGTGTCTTCGTGCTGCGCTCAGCCAAAACCTGGGGGACAGGCTCGCGAAGTCACTTATGTAAGAGGAGATGTAGGTGGAGGAAATGGAGACGTTCTTCGAGGAAGGCGGCAACAGGATCGGT
>CAYMEB010000614.1:0-1691 GCA_964389095.1 uncultured Hyphomicrobiaceae bacterium | reverse complement strand
GGGTTCAGTACGAGTGCTGCGCTCCCGCCCACAGCTCCGAAGCGGTCGATCATGGGCTGCCTGTCGTCAACCGGCAGTCGCCCGTCAAGAACGCCAGCAAACGAGGCGAACACCCTCTCCACGTGCGCGGCGAGCATGTCGGCCATCGCCGTGAATGAGGTGAAAATCAGAACCTTCTCGTTCGCCCGGAAGATGTCCTCGAGGATCTCGTGTATGCGCCTGAATTTCGAGAAGCGCATCGGATCATGGGCAGCCGCGCCAGCTGATACGAGCGCCGGATGAGCGCAGAATCTCCGGAGAGACGTGAGTGCGACGAGGTTCGCAGCTGCGCCGTATTCGGCGGTAATCCGCGCGCGCTCCGCGTCGTAGGCCAACTTTTCAGTATCGTCGAACTCGACGATCTGCGGAACGTCAATCCGGGGGGGCAGATCGAGAGCGACCTCGGCAACGCGGCGACGGAGCATGACAGGTGACACGACTGGCTCAAGTCGGGATGCGCCGGCAGGACCGTCCTCGTAACGCGCCGAGAACTCTTTAGCGCTGCCGAGAAAGCCCGGCAGTACGAAATCGGCGATCGACCAGAGATCGAGAAGACGATTCTCGAGCGGTGTACCCGTAACCGCCAGCGCAGCCGTACGACGGATGCGCTTGACTGCCTTGGTTCTCTGGGCGTCTGGGTTGCGGATGTATTGCGCCTCGTCAAGGACGACCACTGACCAGTCGATCATGTTGAGCAGGCTGTTGTCGGTAACTGCGAGATCGTACGACGTAAGGACAACATCGTATGCTGCAAGATCGGCCGGACGGCCCGGCCGTGAGGGGCCATGGTGTTTGTGGACGCTCATTCCGCTTGCGAACTTCGCAAACTCGCGCCGCCAGTTCTCGAGCAACGACCCGGGCGCGATGATGAGCGCCGGCCGGTCCTCGTATGTCCGGGAATCGCTCAACAGGCTGATGACCTGCAGCGTTTTCCCGAGCCCCATTTCATCGGCGAGGATACCACCGCCCCCCTCCGACGCGATGAATTTCAGCCATCGCCATCCGAGCACCTGGTAGGGGTACAGGGACGCGTCGACCCCGGCAGGCGGTGCAGTGCCGGCTGGGGCAAATACAAGTGGCGAGATAGCATTGGCCCCAATGAGATCTTGCACGATATCGCCCCGTATCGCTGCGGTGCGTATGGCAAGGAACCCCCTCAGCGATCGTGCAGGCCCTATCCGTTCTCCGGCGGTCTGTAGAAGCGTCGTCAGCTCCGAGGACGTAGCAGGGTCCATCGGATACCAGACGCCGCTGGCCAGAACATGCCCGCGGCGCAGATCATCTTCTGCAATCTGGACGGTTCGACCCTGGCAGATCCCGATGAGCGCATATTCGGGTCGGCCGTCGTCACCTGCCCGGATCTGGATAACGGGGACAAGCGGGTAACGGGAAGCCCGGATACCTTCGATATGGTCGGGTACCCAAGCCGCGAACGGCTCTCCTTCAACGAGTGCGGTGTAAATGGCGTCTGCGGTGGGGATAAAGGCGCCCCCAGCAGGATCAATCAGCCAAAGCTCTGGACCCTCGACTTTCCACCCTGCCATTCTTACGGTCCCCACTACCGGTGATCGGGACTTACCATATCCCCATCACGTCTTCCACGCGGCGCGTTTCCGCCAATCCAATCGACGTTCAGGAAATGTTTCAGCGCC
>CAYMEB010000613.1:0-1700 GCA_964389095.1 uncultured Hyphomicrobiaceae bacterium | reverse complement strand
TGGAACGACATGCTCGCGAAGATCCACGCGAAGAGCGCGGCGATGGCGAAGTGAGGGCCTGCGGATCTGGCCGCCAGCCACATTCGAGGGTGTGGCCGAATTTTGTCTAGGGATTCGCCAGCATCTGCAGTAACTCGTCCGCAGCCTCGAGTTGCTCGATCGCAGACGGGAAGATGCCTTGCCTCGCGCTTTTGACCGCGTCAGTCAGCATCGATCGTGCTTCCCCGACGAATTTGGAGTACGCAGGTTGCCCCTTGATCGATTCAGGTGTGGGCACCTTACGCAGTACTTCCGAGATCTTTGATGCCACCCGGTTGTTCAGCTGCGAGTCGGTTTCGGCAACCTGAATTTCCTTGGCCGTCTTCGGGGTGTTGAGGTCGCTGTCCCAGTCATCCCACTTCGACACGACTTTCGTTGACCGCGTGAAGTTGATCTTGCGCATGAGGCCACGGGCATCTCGACATTTCCGTGCTGCTTCGTTGAGGGCGGCCCGGCGGGCCTTCTTGGCCGTTGGGGTCAATGTTTGTGGCGGCTTGACAATGGCGACCTTGGTGTCCGTCGGAAGTCCCAGGGCTGCTGGCAGCTCTTGGGAGAGGGATTCGATCTTGACTTCCCCGATGGCAAGATGTGTCCGAAGCATCTCGTCGGCGTTGAGGCAGCAAACCTTGATCGAGTCATCGAGTCTTTCCCATCCAGTTCCGGCTCCTTGAGTGTCGGTGAAGCCATGGCTCGAGTGCCACCAGAGTTCCGCCTTCTGAATGTTCATGGAATTCCAGATGCAGGGTGGGCGGCCGGTGAATGACTCAACCATCCTGCGAAGAGATTCCTCGGGTGACTTACGCTTCTGGGAGACGGCATCAGTAGCCGGGGTCGCCTCGACCCAATTACCTTTCGCATCCTTCGTGATTGTGACTGCCGCGCCGACTCGAGCCATCGGGGTGACAACGATCTCCTTGCACGCCAGCACGACGCCCGCCCAGGCACTCAGAGCAGATCGTGGAAGTGCGACGAGGCGTGAACCACGCTCCTTCTGGGCAGCAAGGATCGCCTCGATCATTTCCCACTTCTCGAACACGTCACCGCCAGGGCCATCGATGTCGAGAACGATGGCTGTAGCACCGGCTTTTTGCGATTGTTCCAGTGCTTTGACGAGATCGCAGGCAAGAATACTCGGGGTTGTCTCGTCGTCGCTGTCACCCACTTCGCCGTGCAGTTCGATGACGTGCACGAGTGGGTGCTTCGGGGCATCTGCCGCTTGTGACGGAGGTGGGGGCGAACACGCGATCGTAGCCTGTGTCAGTACGGCGATGGCCGCGGCCGTCATCAGTGCGCTCGGTGCGGACGTTGATGGGGGCCTACGCGCAAGGTGCCGGTTCACCATGGCGGGATGTTAACAAACAGCCTGGGGTTTCAACTGATGCATGCTCGCCGTCGTTAGACTCGACCGCATGTCCCAGGCGGACTTCCTCTCCGAACTCGGCTGGCGCGGCATGCTGCACCAGGCCACCGACGGGCTCGCGGCGCACCTGGCCGGCGGGCAGCGCACCGGCTACTGCGGCTTCGACCCGACCGCGGACAGCCTGACCGTTGGAAACCTGGTCAGCGTGATCCTGCTCGCACGCCTGCAGCGGGCGGGACATCGGCCGATCGCGGTTGTCGGCGGGGCCACCGGCCTGATCGGCGACCCGAGCGGCAAGGCG
>CAYMEB010000612.1:0-1707 GCA_964389095.1 uncultured Hyphomicrobiaceae bacterium | reverse complement strand
GGTTATACCGCCTTACCCATCAGAGGTGAGTGTGCGCGATGCCTGCGCTGAGGCGGGCTTATCGGCCAAGGTCGCGCCGGTGCTAGCGAAGATCCTTTTCGATGGCGACGAGTCGTTCATGTTGAGGGGACACCAAGCACGGTCACTCATAACGTCGCTAGCGCCAAGAGGTGAGGGGAAACGAAACGTCGTGGTTACCTCTGGCACGGGGTCAGGTAAGACCGAAAGCTTCCTCCTGCCGCTCTTTGCTCGCCTGATCACTGAGCGATTGGACGGCGAGGACGGCGGTCAGAATTACTGGTGGAGGCGCGAATGGAATACCGGGCAGGAGTGGTTAGGGGTTCGCGGCGGGCGGGAGCACGTCCACGCGCCAGCGATGCGCGCAATGTTGCTCTATCCCACGAACGCGCTGGTTGAAGACCAAATTTCTAGGATGAGACGCGCTGCGATCAGGGCCTGCACCCACGAGGGGCACCCATTATTTTACTTTGGACGCTACACGGGGGCAACGCCGGGAGGTATGTACATGCCGCCCAAAGTCCTAAGCGCACCCGACGCCCGCAAGGTCCGAGAGCTGGCGCGCGAGTTGATCGATATTGAGAGCGAAGCGAGGAATCTACAAGAAGCAGATATCGATATTAGGTGCCAATTTCCTGATCCACGGTGCGGAGAGTTGACCTGTCGATGGGACATGATCGCGAGCGCGCCCGACATCCTCATCACAAACGTCTCGATGCTAAACGTGATGCTGTTGCGGATGACCGAGGAAAAAATCTTCGAGGACACCAAGAGATGGCTCCGGCAGTCTCCCGAGAATTGCTTTACTTTGGTTGTAGACGAGTTGCATAGCTACCGCGGTACCCAAGGAACGGAGGTGGCGCTTCTAGTTAGGAACTTGCTTGACCGGCTTGGTCTCGACAGCGAGTCTAGCCAGCTGCGCTGCATCGGCACTAGCGCGTCTCTTGCCGGTGACGAAGGGTTAGCGTACCTAGAGCAGTTCTTTGGCGTAAGTCGAAGCACGTTCACGGTTGAACGAGGCGAACCGTACTTCGAAGACGTCCCCTTGCCGATCGATGCAGGCGAATTACTTGCAGCAGGCGGCCAAGTGGTAGGTAGCGATGACGAGTTCAGGCAATTCATCGCGCGATTCTCGCCACGTCGAGCTCTGGCTAGCGCCTGTCGAGTCGCGGGCCGACAACCGGACGGGGAGTCCATCATCCCGGTTCGGATTCGGCAGGCGGGGGCTGCCCTGTTCGGGACTAACGATTTTGACGATAGGGCGCTCGACCTGGTTTTCCTTGCTGCCAATCGCGAGACCGCGGAACAGGCGGATAGATACACGAGGCCCCTGCCGACTTTCCGCTCACACATGTTCCTTCGCCAGATTCAGGGCATGTGGGCTTGCTCGAATCCCGCATGCGACTGCGTGTCTCCAGAGTACAAGTACGATGGACGACCAATTGGGAGGCTATTCGCGATACCCGCGATCAAGTGTGACTGCGGAGGACAAGTACTTGAGCTGCTCTACTGCTACGACTGCGGCGAGCTGTTTCTGGGAGGCTACGTCGTCCCACTACCCACGGACTTGGGAGTAAGCGCAGACGCACCGTGGGTATTCCTTGGTTCCGGTGGCAGCGATGCGAAAGCACGCTCACAGGCGCTGGTTTTTGAACGGTTGTACAAGGACTACCGCTGGTACTGGCCAAG
>CAYMEB010000611.1:0-1714 GCA_964389095.1 uncultured Hyphomicrobiaceae bacterium | reverse complement strand
GGCCCCCCGCGAGGTTCGTGAAGCGAAGCGGCCCCGGCGAGATGCCGGGGCCGCGAGTGTTTTTGGTTTCCAAGCTGTGGATCGGAGTTTCGAGGCGTGCTCGTCTGTTCAGCGTGGATTGATCAGATTCAGCGGACAGTCGGAAGGTGGAATGTCTTGGCGGGGAGCGTCGCCGTAGTTCAGGAGAACCATCGCGATATCACCGGCGTCGACCTCTTCATTCAGATCAAGATCAGCCCAAGCATTGAGACCGAGATTCGCTGCGGAGACGACCTGCCATCCACCTGCTCCAAAGCCTCCGCCACAGTCATCGCCTGTGCAAATCTTCTTGGCCTCTACAGTCCCATTGCTCCACGCCCGAAGCAGAACGGTGTACGGAGAAGCACGCTCGCAAGTGCCCCCGTTGCATCCGTTGCTCGTGTAGGCAAACCGGTTGTTGTGTACCGCCCCATACCACACGATTGTTGGGGTGGTCTGGGCGAGAGCGGCAGTAGCAATCGCGGTGGTAGCGGGCGAGTTGGCCAGAGCCTGTGTGCCAGATGCAAAACGCGATCCCGAAAGCACCACGCAGGCGATTGCGGAAATGCCCAAGACAGCCAATCCAGAGCCTGTTGACAGTTGCTTCATGTGAGCAGCCTTTCTGACGGATACTTCCGTCATGAGTCGGGTTGATTAGTTCCTACGCCTGCGGGTGAGAAGACCACCGGCAAGGAGAAGAGCAGATGCGGCGGGAGAGGGCACCGCGTGAAGGTCAAAGAACACGCCGCCACGATTGTTCGTCAGGTCACTATCCCAAATGCCGAAGAAGTAGGTGCCGGAAGTAGCGACCGTGAACCGATACGGATCATTGCTTGGGTAACCGGTAGTTCCTGCCATCCGGTCTCCCGCAAGAGCCGCATTGAACGCTGACATTGCACCCGCGGGGTCATAGCCACCAGCGTTTCCGTAGTTGTTGGTGCGGAACCAAGCAATCCGGCTTGAGTTCGTGTTGTCATGGGTTGCGTCGCTGTTGCTGTCCCAAACGGCAACATTCCATTGGAACGAGTTCCATCCTCCACCGGAAAAGAAGGCACTCAATCCCTCCCACCGACCATCCGGATTGAGCATCGGAGTCAGTTCCCAGTCGCCTGCGTCCAAGTGGATCGCAGTAGCGAGAGAGGGCTTCCATTGGTCGTATCCAAGAGCCACGAACAGGCCTGCGGAAGCCTGTTGAGTGAAGGTTGCGTTGAAGGCGAGAGGAAGCGCGGCGAAAGAAGCCAATGAGAGTCGCATTGAAGAAGTCTCCGGAAAGAGGGGAAAGATGAGGGGCTAAAAGGGGAGCAAGGGCAAAGGACACAGAACGATCCACCGCAGGGATTCCCCTGCTGGAAAGAACGACCGAACCGGATTCCGCTCAACTGGACGGTTTGAGGAGACCCTTTTCGACCCCACTCCTGATCACCGGCGGTTCGGGAACCACCGCTTACCGCACCACCATGCCACCAAATCAAGGCCTGTCAAGCCTATTGGTGTCTGAAGGCAGGCCGATGCAAAGAACGGCTCTGTGGGACTTGTTTTTGGCTCGAAAGAGAGGCTTGTGCGATCACGTCAGGGTGTCTTGTTCAAAAGAGACACAAGCCCCCGCAGGGGGGCTTGTGTGGTCTGTGTCGTGATTCAGGCGATCAGAACTTGATCTTGTCGGTTCCCAGCGCGCCGTGATCGTCCATGCCGCCGC
>CAYMEB010000610.1:0-1715 GCA_964389095.1 uncultured Hyphomicrobiaceae bacterium | reverse complement strand
GCCTCGACGGCGACCAGGAGCGCGGCGCGCGACTCTCCCTGCTCCCGCAGCTTCAGTGCGATCTTGGGAAGGTTCGGTGGTGGGATGTTGGTCCCGCTCGGTGCTGCCGCGGGATCATAGCGGACGTGATGCGGGTGCGTGATCTCTGCCGTTGCGGATGCAGCCGGCTCGCCCTCCCCAACACCGGGATCGCCGGCCTCCTCGCTGAAGTGAGTGGGTGATCGGCACGGTCGCGCTGCCGTCTCTTCCTTCCCGTCCCATCCTTTTGTTCGGCCCCAGGGGCGCCATCCTTCCGTCCCGGCCGCATGACCTGAACGCCGTCGTGTCGAGTGTCGGTCAAGGACGCGCTCTTGCGCGCCCCTCTTGGGGCTTGTCCTTGACGGACGCGAGCACGGCGGCACGATGGTGCAAACGGGGCGACGAGGCTACCCATGCGCGACACACAACTCTTCCAGCTCGCCCTCGGCATCAACTCGCCGTGGTTCGTCGCGGCGTCCGACTTCGACGCCGAGAAGAAGCGGCTCGACATCGAGATCGACTTCAAGGCCGGTGCTCGCTTTCCGTGTCCGGAGTGCAAGGCCGCCGATTGTCCAGTGCACGACACGGCCAGAAAAACCTGGCGTCATCTCGATTTCTTTCAGCATCAGGCTTTTCTGCACGCGCGAACACCGCGCGTCACGTGCTCCGCATGCGGCGTGCGGCAGGTCGAGGTGCCGTGGGCGCGGCCTGGCTCCGGCTTCACGCTGCTGTTCGAAGCGCTCGCCATGACGCTCGTCGTGCACATGCCGGTGGCTGCCGCGGCTCGCTTGCTCGGCGAACACGACACCCGTCTGTGGCGCATCGTCCACCATTATGTCGAAGACGCACTGTCCGGCCTCGATCTTTCCGCGTTGACACGCGTGTGCATCGACGAAACGGCCGCCAAGCGCGGGCACAACTACATCACGCTGTTCGTCGACATCGACACACGCAAGGTCGTCTTCATCGCCGAAGGAAGAGGGCAGCAGACCGTCGCTCAGTTCGCGGACTGGGTCGACGCGCACAACTCCGATGCCAGCCGCATCAAGGAAGTCTGCATCGACATGAGCGGCGCCTACATCGCCGGCGTCACCGAGAACCTGACCGAAGCCGAGATCACCTTCGACAAGTTCCACGTCATGAAGCTGATCGGCGAAGCCGTCGATAAGGTCCGCCGGGCCGAGACGAAAAGCCGGCCCGAGCTCAAGGGCAGCCGCTACCTCTGGCTCAAGAACGACGCCAACCTCTCCGCCGCGCAAAAAGCCGAACGCGGATCGCTCGCCAAGGCCAACCTGAAAACGGGGCGCGCCTGGGCCATGCGCCTCGCATTCCAGGACATCTACAAGGAACGGTTCCGTCAGTGGGCAGAGGTCATGTTCGATCGCTGGTACTCGTGGGCCCGCCGATCCAGGCTCGAGCCGATGAAGCAGGTCGCGGCGACCCTGGCGCGCCACGCCGACGGCATCCTCGCGTGGTTCGACAGCCGCATCGCCAACGGCCTCATCGAAGGCATCAACTCTCTCGTCCAAGCCGCCAAGGCCAAGGCGCGCGGCTACCGCACACTCCGCAGCCTCAAGGCCATCACCTACCTCGTCGCCGGCAAACTCGACCTCAGGCTACCCACTTGAAACGGCGGGGAGCCCTTTTTTTAGGAGGTCTCGTTCTGCTCGAAGAAGCTCGTTCTCGCGGCGTAGCCG
>CAYMEB010000609.1:0-1718 GCA_964389095.1 uncultured Hyphomicrobiaceae bacterium | reverse complement strand
GCTGCACGACCGCCCCGAAGTATCGCAGCGACGTTTTCAGCATCGTGCCGGCCGCAGCTCCCCACGCTCGATCGCCGAGGCCGCCACGGCATCGCAAGCTTCACATTATTGCGCTTTTCGCGACGGATTGGAACGTGGTCATTTTCGATCGGCGGCGGGCTCTGCCCCAGTCCCTGACATTGGAGATCGCTCATGCCCGACATCACCGGCAATGCCATCGACCAACTGATCACCATTGAGGCGAAGAACCGCGGCATGCCGCACAATGTGCTTGGCACGATGTACGCAGCGGCACGAAAGCTCGCGGGCGGCCGGCCAATCACCATGCTGGCTGCAGAAAAGCTCAAGTCAGCGCTCAAGCCCGGTGACACCGTGCTCATTCTCACCGGCGCCGGCTACGCTCCCACCATGCCCGAGGGCGAGAGCGATGGACCTCCCGGAGCGGCCTCGCTCGCTCGCATCCTGTACAAGGGCCTCGGTGCCGTACCGGTCTATGCGTGCGAGAAGTGCCATGTCCGCCCGATCGTGGCCTCAAGCCATGCCGCCGGCGTGATGGTCAAGGAGGAGTTCCACGACGCCCGCGACCGTCATCTCGGGGCCGGCCTCGCCATCTCGCCGCTGTCGCAGAAGGAGGTACCGGCCTGGATCGAGCATATTTACAAGGAGATGAAACCGAAGGTGGTGATCTCGACCGAGCGGCTCGGGCCAGGGAAGGGCGGGATCGTCCACAATGCGACCGGCCAGCCGTTGCAGGGCAAGGGCTCCCACGTCCGCCACGACGCCGTCGACATATCGGGCTTGGTCACCGAGGCGACGAAGAAGGGCCTGCTCACTATCGGGATTGGCGACCATGGCAATGAGATCGGCTTTGGCGCAATCCGCGCCGCCGTGCTCGAGGTCATGCCCAAAGGGGACGCTCTGTGCACCACGGTGGCGACCGACATCGTGCTGCCGGCCATGATGTCGAACTGGGGCTGCTACGGCATCGAGGCGGCCCTCGCGTGGCTTCTCAAGAAGCCGGAGCTGATGCATCGCAGCAGTGACGAGGAGCGCATCGTGCGCGCGTGTCTCGACGCAGGCGGCCTCGAGGCCATGTTCTGCACCCAGGAGTTCTACGTCGACGGCCTCGACGGCGAGTCGTCTATGGCGTGTGTCCAGCTCCTCGGCAACATAATCCGCAAGAATCTGGAGGGGACGACCCGCGGTCTCACACACTGACGTTCCACAGCGACAGAACAAAAGCAGAGAGCCTGCGATGAGCGCGCCGACCGAGAGCCTGATCGAAATCGTCGGCCGCAACATCGACCGCCTCGTCACCGTCGAGATGCGAATTTCGGACTACAGCCGTGGCGTGATTGTGAAGCTCCACGAGGCGGCAGTCGCAGCGCAGGGTGGCGGCCCGCTGTCGCTCAAGGCCGCCCGCCACATGCTCGTCAACGTCAAGTCCGGTCAGCACGTATTCATTACCACCGGTGCTGGGGATCCGCTGTTCCTACCGGCAGGCGAGACCGACGGGCCACCAGGGGCGGCGCAACTCGCCCGCGCCGTCTCCCTGCTCGGCGGCCTGCCCGTCCTGCTCACGGAGAGGCCGTTCGTCGGCAATCTTGCGGCAACGACGCTTGCCGCCGGCCTTGGAATACGCGACCCAGAGGTCATCGCCCGCGTGCCCTGGTCGTGCGCGGTGTTGCCACTGAGCGCCGACGATAATGCCGAGAGCG
>CAYMEB010000608.1:0-1740 GCA_964389095.1 uncultured Hyphomicrobiaceae bacterium | reverse complement strand
GGCGCGACCTTCTACTCCTGCTCAGAGGTTGCTGCTGCCTGCGGCCTCTCGCGCCAGACGATCTGGCGCTGGCGAACGGAAGGCGCGATTCCGCCCGGGCGCGCGATGCGCGGCCGTCGCGTCGTCTTCACTGCCAATGAACTCGATGTGATCCGCGACTATGCGTCGCGCACCGAGGCGACCCGGCAAGCGATCGGCAATCTCATTTACCTCGACAACGCTGCGTCGACTCGCCCGCTTGAGGTTGTTCGACAAGCAGTTGCTCGCGCCATGGCCTCTGACTTCGGCAATCCTTCAAGCGCACATCGATCTGGCCGAAACGCTCGGCAAGCTCTTGAGACCGCTCGCGAAGCCGTGGCCGTTCTCGTCGGCGCCGAGCCTGATCACGTTCACTTCACAAGCGGTGGCACTGAGGCAAATAATTGGCTCATCCGCGGCGCAGTAGAGGCTGGAATACGCCACATCATCTCCACGCCAATCGAGCACTCATCTGTCCTAGGCGCCCTGAGCTGGGCCGAATCGCAGGGCGTTCGAATCTCATATCTACCAATCGGGCACGAGGGGCGGACGAGCACCTCCGATCTCACCCGGTTCGAAATTGATGACCAAACTCTCGTCTCGATTCAGTGGGCGAACAATGAGACTGGCGTACTCAACCCAGTCTCTGATCTCGCACGCGAGACAAAGCGTCGTGGTGGATGGTTTCATTCCGATGCGGCACAAGCAGTCGGAAAGCTGCCTATCGATTTCGCTGCCTCAAGTCTCGATGCCATCACGTTCACCGCGCACAAGATTCACGGGCCCCAAGGCGTCGGAGCAACGGTCGTTCGACAAGGGCTACGAATCGCACCGATCCTCCGCGGCGGATCGCAGGAGCGAGGCCTTCGCGTGGGCACTGAGAATTATCCAGGCATCGTCGGCTTTGGGGTGGCCGCAGAGCACCGAGCCGCCATGTGGCGTGGCTTTGCGAAGCGAACTCGGACGCTGCGCGACCTCCTTGAGCAAACGCTGATCGCCGAACTTGAGGGGGCTCGCACCAACGGAAGTGTCGAACGCGTGTGCACGACCAGCAATGTGTTGATACCCGGCCTTGATGGCCAGGCATTTGTCGCCCAGCTCGACGCCCGAGGCATTCAGATTTCGCAGTCCTCAGCGTGCACCAACATGCGACCCGAGAGCTCATACGTACTTCGTGCAATGGGCCTCTCCGAGGAACAGGCGTACTCAAGCTTCCGCTTCGCTGTTTCAGAAGACACGACTTTCGAAGCGTGCACCCGAGCCGCACGGGAAATGATTGCGGTTGCACATCTTCTGGGTGTTCGCCGAATTCAGCCGGCTCTTCACCCAATCAAGGAGGTCGCGTAATGCGCTTTGGCGGACACGAATCTTTCGCTGTTCGAGAGGGTTGGCTCTCACGGGGTCTCGAGATTCTCTGTGAACAACCAGCCCTGCTTGTGGACGAGTTTGCAGAAGATCATCTCGGAGTCGGCCGCAACATGGCGAAGTCCATCCGGCATTGGCTCCAGGCAACCGGACTCGCACACACCGGCTCAGCCGAAGGCACCCTCCCCACAGCTACCGCGCTCGGCCGACTGATCCACAAAAAGGATCCGCATCTCATGGACGCGGGGTCTTGGTGGACACTTCATATCAATCTGATCAACAACCCTGAGTCTGCCTTCACTTGGAACTGGTTCTTCAACCAATGGGCGCTCCAGCGATTTGATCGCGGCCCTTGCA
>CAYMEB010000607.1:0-1743 GCA_964389095.1 uncultured Hyphomicrobiaceae bacterium | reverse complement strand
GGATGAAAGGAGCGTTCCATGCCGAGCAAACCAAAGACCTGGAGGCAGAAGATGAAGGCCAAGCCAGCGCACATGGTGACGTTGGACAAGGACTTCGCGGGGGTACCCGCCGGATCGCGGCTACTGATCTCCTGCCCTGTGGAGGTCGAGGAGTACCTTCGAACTCGAGTTCCGCCGGGTGAGACACGGGAGGTACAGCAGATGCGCCGAGAGTTGGCATCGATGCATGGTGCTGACGCGGCGTGTCCAGTCTCGACGGCGATCTTCCTGCGTACGGTGGCTGAAGCCGCGTGGGATGACATCGAGGCCGGTAAGCCAGTAACCGCGGTTGCTCCGTTCTGGCGCGTGGTCGATCCCAAGTCTGCTCTGGCCAAGAAACTGAGGGCTGGTAGTTCTTGGATTGAGCAGCAACGAGCCGCAGAGCGTGAGGTGTAGGCGAGCCGGAGCGATGTGCTCGCGAGGCCTAACGTTCGAGCTGAGCCGCCCGCGGAGGAAGGCGCCGACTGGCCGCGGAAGGACAATGACCACCATGGCCTGGAGCGGCCAGGCGGCGCCTGCCGTAGCGGGTCGGCTCGAGCGAAGGGTTAGGCCTCGCTGCAGGCCGCAGACACTGGCGGCTCTCGCCTTGTGTAGACCCACGCGACCTGCACCGGCGGTTGTGCCGAGAGTCTCGCGCCAGATCGAGATGGCAGGAAACTGCTAGGGGATGCCGGGTTTCACTTGCCTTTGTGTTGTGCGTAGACGCTAAGGAGGTCAGTGATGAGGATTCCATTGATTCTCGCGCCCTCAAGGTTTGCATCCTCGATCGAAGCCCCACCAAGGCACACGTTCCGGAACACAGCTTTCGTGAGCGCGACGTTCTCAAACGAGGCATTCTTGAGGTTGACATCAGTGAAGACTGACCCCGGCATGCTCGTGTCCAGGAATGTCGAGCCCGGATGAACCGAGTGCTCCACTTGTAGAGGTGACTGCTGTTGCATTGGGACTGCTCCCGAGTGGGTTGCGAGGCCTAACGTGCGAGCTAACCGGCCTGTGGAGGCAGGGTGCCTTGGCCCGGGCTGAGAGAATGTACCGCGTACCTCAGCCCGGGCCAAGGTGGCCTGCCGTAGCGGGTCCGGTTGAGCGAAGGGTTAGGCCGCAGTGCGCCCATTGGGCTACTCATCGGCTTCGTCTTCGTGCAGACGGTCGTGGCACGGCTCACATAGCGCGACCAATTCGAACAAGAACTCCTTGCTGACGTGTTCGTATGTGAGGTGATGTACTTCTGTGGCGGGCTTCTCGCCGCAACCTTCGCAGACTCCTCGCGCTCGCTTGAACACGAGTGCTCTGCGCTTGGCCCACGCGTCGGACTTCAAATACTCAGAATAGTCCGCGAAGAAGGCGTCTCGATTGAACGTCGCCTTGATCAGTTCAGCAGATTCATTCCGTTGTTGCTCCCACGATTCTCGGAGTTCATCGTCAAAGGGTGGTGGCTCGACTCCTCCGCATGCTTCCAGAGCCTTCGCCTTCGCAAGCGGTTGATTGCGAGACTCGCCACATCGCAGGCATTGCTGAACATACTGGATCTGTCCGCCCTTGATGACTCGTCTGCGTAGCGCGGTCTCTGGGTGCTGGCAGTCGAAGCGTTCGCCGTGGTCGCGCCACGCGGCGATCTTCTGGTTAAGGTACTGCTTCATCGATTCTGCGGCCTAAGGAAGGTCTGAAAAAGTGACGTACAGGTCTGGTACTGCACAAGTCGCGATG
>CAYMEB010000606.1:0-1748 GCA_964389095.1 uncultured Hyphomicrobiaceae bacterium | reverse complement strand
ATGCGAAGCCGAGTGTGCTTGTCCCGGATCTGACATCGGTCGCCGAGTGGATTCGCCGCCTCGCTCACTGATCACGTGGCCGACTCGCGCGTCAGCAGCCGGTGCCCACAGTTCCGGCACGCCCGACGTCGAAGTACGCGGCCGCCACGGAGGTGGCGAACATAGAGCACCGGAAGGTGCTGGCAACCGCAGCGCGGACACTGCAGGCCCACCCGTTCGCCAGTGCTGTCGGTTGCCTTGACACGCGGCCGTGGCATCAGCGGCCCTCCCGGCGGATGGCGGAGAGCTTCATCCGTTCCTTCACGATCTGCTTCGAGTCGGTCCCGAAGAGGATCGAGCCCTGCATGCTTGCCGCGACGGCGCAGCCCACGAGGCAGTCAAGCCAATGGTTGTCGGCCGTCGCCAGCCTGAGTTTCCATTCATCGACCGTTCGGCCTCGGCCCTCCGTGCGGACGCGGTACTCGCTGGTCAGATGGTCGGCCAGCAGGGTGTGCTCGCGTGGATTGCGGCCAAAGAGACTCAGGCAGCCTGGGTCGCCGATCGGCACGAGCAGGCGGGCATGCACGAACGACTTCCAGAAGTTGGTGTCGAACAGCACGTGCCGTACCGAGCGCTTGCCGGTCACCACCGGTATTCGCCAGTTCAGGCCAACGCGGTCACCGCGCCGACGTTTGTATTCACTGAACGGGATGCTCGAGGCTCCCACGTAGCGGCCATGGCTCGGGAGCAGGGCTCCGGCGTGCTGGCTCTGCCTGCAGAACTGATAGACGACATCGGTCGATGAACCCCAGTTGGCGTCGATCAGGCAGCGATCGATGCGGAGCAGGGCACCGTCGTCGCGCCGCCATTCCCGAGCCATCTGATGATCGAGGAGGCTCCCAAGGCCCGCGTAGATCGTGCCCTCCAGTCCTGCCCGAGGCGTCGCGGCGGCCAGCGTGCGCTTGACCTCGCGGAGCGTGAAGTGGGTGCCGATCGGCAGTCGCTGATCAGGTTCGGTGCCGTAGTCGAGAACCTGGCCAGTGAAGTCCTCCTCCCACGCGACCACCATCCAGAAAAGACACTTCGCCTGGACGTCGACGAACATGGTCAGATTCGAGGTGCCCAGCGGCACCATGCCGCGGTCGAGGCCGGAGGTCTTCGCCGCGATCACTTCCGCAGTCGCGAGCCCGTCATCTGTGTCGGCACTCTCGGCAATCGGCTCATTCTGGTACTCGGCGAAGAAGGCTGCCTCGTCCTGCAGGCGAAGGTTCATTGCGTGCTGCAGTGCGCTCGCCTCGTCCGGATTGAACCGTGCCTCCCACGCGACCTGTGCCCCGGCGTCCATCGCTTCCCGATTGGAGCGGTAGAAGGCGGTGGCTGATGCGAGTCCCTCGCCAAGCTTCAGGCCGTCGGCCCTGAGTTGCGAGTAGGTGTTCCAGAGTGCCGTGGCGACCGGGAACGCATAGACCATCTTCGTGCGCTCGCCCTGCCACTCCTGATGCTTGTCTCGGTCAAGGAGCCGGTCGGCCAGATCGTCCTGCCGCACGACGGTGAGCGTCATCAATCCAGCGATCTTCCGACCAGGACCCGCAAGGCCGAGCACCGCGCCGGCAAGGATGCGTTCGCGGTTGATGCACTGCGACGGGCTGCGGGCGCTCTCGTCGGTCTGCGGGTCGTCGATCAGGACGAGCGACGGACGGATGCTGGCTCCGTCGGGACGTTTGTGCTTCATGCCGCGGATGCGGCCTGTCAGTCCGGCGACCCGAATG
>CAYMEB010000605.1:0-1753 GCA_964389095.1 uncultured Hyphomicrobiaceae bacterium | reverse complement strand
TGGCGGGGCATTGCCCGGCACGCCTTGGGCTTGTCCCGGCAGGCGCTGGCCGACTACGACGCATCCATAGCCGCGGACCCTCGCAACCCCTTCGCCTTCACCAATCGAGGAATCCTGCTCGCCGTCCATTTCGGCCAGCACGAGCGAGCCCTCCAGGATTTCGACCGCGCCCTCGCCCTTGCCCCTCGCGATCCCGACGCCCACTTCAATCGTGCGCTCGCTCGCATTCGTCTGCAGCAATTCGACGGAGCGATCGGTGATCTCGATGCCGCGATTGCCGTCCGGCCGGCCGATCCACTCGCACACTACAATCGCGCCCATGTTCAACTGGTCCGAGGCAGGTACGAGGACGCTATCCGGGACTATTCCGCTGCCCTGGAACTCAAGCCCGATTTCGCCGAAGCGCGTCTGGGTCTCTGTCGGGCGACCCTCCTGGCGGGCGCCGCGCCAGGGGCGGCTTGCCCGATCGCCGATCAGTCCACCGGCCTCAAGCGATTTGCCGAAGTGGTCTCGCCGCCCGGGCCGCGGTCGGCAGCGGATTCTCCCAATCAGTCATCCTTGCCGCCCAAGGGGATGCAGTCGTGAACATCTTCCAATCGTATTGCATCGAGCACCCCCGCACGCACGCCGTCATCGTCATCGAAGGACGCAGCTACGTCGGCGCCGGCCTTTTTGCGTCGCTGTACGTCCTGTGGCGCGCCGGGTTGCCCGCTTTCGCCCGCGCCCTTCCGATCAACGTTCTGTTCGTCTTGCTGGGAGCGGTGTCGCTGGTATCGGCTCTCTGGTTGTCGGGGTTCGCCCAGATTGCAGCTCTCGTCACTCCCTTTATCCTGCCCATCGTCCAGTCACGGGTCATGATGAGCATCGTTCGCCGCTTCTTCGCGCGCGCCGGCTGGATCGTCACCCGCACCTGAAACGCCGAAGCACGCCACCGTGCAGATCGCTTCAACCCTCGCCACACTGGACAGAGGCGTGCGGCGGACGGGTGTGCGAGAACCGAAGGCGCGGGAGTACCCCTCCATTCCTTAGGGCAGTTGTCTTCCGATTCCCGCAATGGTTGCCATTGACTCGAGCCGGTCTGAGCGGCGAGGCTCGTGGTAGCGATACCAAGATATCGCGCACACCCTTTAGGGAGGGAGCAGATGCTCAAGATCGATCGCCGCACTCTCGCGGCAGGCGCTGCCGCGCTCGCGCTGATGGCTGCCGCACCGGCGCTGGCCCAAGGCAAGGCCCTCAAGTTCGTGCAGAACGGAAACCTGACGATCCTCGATCCGATCTGGACGACAGCCTACGTCACACGCGACCACGGCTACATGATCTACGACACCTTGTTCTCGACCGACGAGAACAACGCCGTGAAGCCGCAGATGGTCGACAAGTACGAAGTCTCGGCCGACAAGATGCTGTGGACTTTTACCTTGCGCGATGGCCTCGCATGGCATGACGGCCAGCCGGTGACGGCAGAGGACTGCGTCGCCTCACTCAAGCGCTGGCAGGCCCGCGATCCGATGGGCCAGAAACTATCGGACTTCGTAGTCGAATGGAAACCCGTCGACGCCAAGACCTTCACGCTCAAGCTCAAGGAGCCGTACGGCCTGGTGCTCGATACGCTCGGCAAGCCGTCGTCGAACGTACCCTTCATGATGCCCAAGAAGGTTGCCGACACCGACCCGTTTAAGCAGATCGACAGCCAGATCGGCTCAGGGCCATTCATCTACGTCAACGCCGAGGCCAAGCCCGGCGAGAAACACGT
>CAYMEB010000604.1:0-1762 GCA_964389095.1 uncultured Hyphomicrobiaceae bacterium | reverse complement strand
CATGTGGTCGGCTGCGCAGGTGCGTAGCCTCGCAGCCAGCGTTTTGGCGCGCGACCCGATTGGCGCCATTCTGCTCACGGAAGGAATCCTCGCGACCGAGCGGCGTCGTGCCGCGTACCAAACCCTGGACCGTCGCGAGAGCAGCAAGCCGGGAGTGCCGTATGTGCTGGATGGCCAGCAGCGGTTGCTCTCACTCGTCGGGGCATTTCGCCGACCCGGTGATCGGCGGAGCGAAGTGAATTGGCTTAGTCAGCAGGATGCGCTGCGTGGGCTTTGGTTCGTCGATCTCAAGATTTGGCTCGAGGAGGCAATTGCCAATCCGCAGTGGAGATTCGACGATGCTGACTTGATCGAGCGCGCAATCAAGCGAGCGCCCAAGGCGGAAGTAAGTGATCAGCACTCGGAAGCTCTCTTGAACAAAGGTTGTCGGGTGCCGTTGTGGCTCTTGGTGCAGCTGCCAGGTCGAGAGCCGAAGGGACTTGCCGGCTGGCGCGATGCTGTTCGAGAGAGGCTGGAAGCGTCGGAGGCGGCTGCCCGGAGCAGACCCTTGGTTGACGCGATCATTCGGCATATCAATGCGGTTCGCCTTTACCGGGTCCCTGTCTCGACCTTGCCCGAAATTTCGGCGGCCCAAGCCATCGCGATTTTCAAGCGATTGAACCGTACCGGTCGCCGACTCGATGGCGCCGATCTCGTTTGCAGCCAGCTCACGCGCTTTGATGCCACGCTTCGGCGAGACATGCGTGTCCTGCAGCGCAATGTTGGATCGGCCGCCAAGCAGCACCTTCGCCCGCTCGATGGCTTGCTACAGGAAGACATTCTGCGGGTCTGCCTGTGCATCCAACATGCAACGCACGGAGGGCCATGGGCGGCGCGTATTGAGTCGCAACTAGAACTTGCCATGAATCCTGAGCAAGTACGCCATGTTCGCGACGCATTCAACCTGATGCGGCGTCCCGACGTGCTCCGTTGTACTTCAGAGGTGCTGCGGGAGAGCGGCGTTTCTAGACGATCCAACTGGCCGCTTACGTCAACAAGCTTGGCGTTGCTGGCGGTGGTCGCGCTTAGGCAATTCGATCCAAACTCGATTGAATACGGATTGCAGAAGTCGAAGCTCAGGCAATGGTGGTGGGGGAGATCGTTGGATGCGGCTGCGACCGGTCGCGACCCAGGCCTACAGGCGCACTTCACCGAACTCGAGCAACTCACGCGTGAGCCTGCGTGGCGTCCCCCTGCGCTGGTCAAACGCTTCTCGGATTGTGCCCGTCCGGTAAGTCTCGCCGTACGCCGATCGGGGCCGGCACGTGCCGGCCAGTCGCTGGCGCGCTTGGTCGAGTGTCTGCTCCGATTGCGCGCACCGCGAGACTTTGCGGCGGGCGCCGTACGGTCGGATGGCGAGATGGACCTGCATCACCTGTTCCCTCGCCATTGGGGCGCCCAACGAGGGGTCGAAGTGGACGTGCTCGCGAATCTTGCGCTCATCTCGCCGAACACGAACCGGAACTTGATCGGCAAACAGGGCCCACGAGCGTTTGCAGAGGCCCTACTGGGCGGCAAACCCCGGGACGTTTGCGAACAGTTCTGGGCGGTACTCGAGCGAGATCATGGCATCGATCGAGAGTCGTATCTGAGCGAGGATTTCGAGTCCTTCATTCGAAAGCGGATCACTTGGTTCGATGCGCAGTTGGCCGCGCTTGCAACCGGCGCCTGATGCAGGTGTGCCGCAAGATTGCCGCTAGGGTAAACGCCAATCGTCCCCGGC
>CAYMEB010000603.1:0-1768 GCA_964389095.1 uncultured Hyphomicrobiaceae bacterium | reverse complement strand
GGCACCGCGCCGTCGGGCCCGGCGCACACGCCCGCCGGCGATGCTCCGAGCCTCGAGGTGATCGATTCCGAGAGTTTCATGGCGATGGACCAACTCAAGGAGATCATCACGACACTCCGTATCAAGAAGGCCATCGTCCTGCAGGGCTCGCCGGGCACGGGCAAGAGCTTTCTTGCCGATCGACTGGCTCATCACTACTGCGGTGACCGCAGTCGCGTGGTTAAGGTGCAATTTCACCCGTCCTACGGCTATGAGGACTTTGTGCGTGGCATCCGTCCGGCTGAGGGCGGCGGCTTTCGGGTGGAGGATGGCCCCCTGCTTGAGATTGCCGAACGCGCCAAGGCGAGCCCACATGAGAGCTTTGCCCTCATTCTCGATGAGATCAATCGAGCTAATGTTGCGAAGGTACTTGGCGAAGCACTTTCTCTGATCGAGGCTGACAAGCGTGACAGCAGGCACGCCGTTCAGTTGGGGCTTGCATCCTCGGGCAACAAGAGTTTCTGGCTGCCCCCCAACCTGGCCATCATCGCGACGATGAATACCGCAGATCGTTCGATAGCGCTCGTTGACTACGCTCTGCGACGCCGTTTCGGTTTCTTCACGCTCACGCCGGCATTCGAAAGTCCGGACTTCAAGGCGTGGCTGACAGAACAGTTGAGCGGCGGCGACGGTGGCTCGGAAACCATCAGCAAGAGCGACCGCAGGGAGATTGATCGCGCTGTTGAGAAGATCCTGATTCGTATGCGGGACATCAATCAGGCCATCCGTGAACACAAGGCACTCGGAGCCCATTTCGTAATCGGACACAGCTTTTTCTGCACCTACGACGGACTCGATGGCGACAGTCCGCTGCGCTGGGCAGAACGGGTCTTCAAGACGGAGATCATCCCATTGATCGAGGAGTACTCTGTCGAGCATCCGCGACTGCGGGGGGAACTGCTCGCCCTACTGAAGGACTGACGGCGCGAAAGCTCCTTACATGAACTCCGACTCCATCCGCAGCGGAAACCTGCTCCGCATGGCCTTCTACGCGGGCGTGCCCATGGAGGAAGTGGAAGACATGTTGGCCGCGCACGAGGCGGGAGCCAGTTTCGTGGAGTTGCTAACCTCCCTGTTGGCGAACGCGATCGAAAGACTACGCTCCGTTGGACTCGAGCGGGGTTACGCACCGGAGATCGCGATGGGAAGCCATCCACGAGGCAGGCTGCTGATGGGCGATTCGTGCACCCGCCTTTCCTTGGCTCGCAACCATTTGGTGCACGAGCATGACCTGTTTGATATCGACACCCCAGACAACCGAGTACTCAAATCGACAGCCCTAACACTCCTGCGAGTGCAGGAAAGCGAAAGTGGCGGCGTTCAAGCGGAGGATCAGGCCGTCCTGTCGCGCATCACACGGGAGATGCGCAATGTGCCTGCCTTGCGAGTCTCCCGACGGACTCTTGCCAGCCTGCCAAGGAGTATCGCTTCCCGCCGCTACCGAACCGTCCGATTCGTAGCCAGACTGCTCGTCGATCAGGCTGAACCGCACGAGGTTGACGGCACAGACTGGGCTCGACGGTTGCTCCAGGACCCTGTCCGGATGCGCAAGGTCTTCGAGAGATTCGTATTCCGATATTCACGGACGCACGCCCCTGGCCGTTTGCGAATCCGAAAAGCTCGATACGAATGGCCGGAAGCGCACAATGGCGCGAGTGATCGCCTGCTCCCCTCCCTCCACACGGACATGAATGTGTGCGGACCGGGGTGGACTCGCATCGTCGAGTGC
>CAYMEB010000602.1:0-1768 GCA_964389095.1 uncultured Hyphomicrobiaceae bacterium | reverse complement strand
ATCGCCACGGTCGCCGTGCACTCGACCGCCGACGCCGACGCGATGCACGTGCGGCTCGCCGACGAGAGCGTCTGCATCGGTCCGCCGCCGGCCGCAGAAAGCTATCTCAACATTCCGCGTCTGCTGGCGGCCTGCGAGATCACCGGCGCCGACGCCATTCATCCCGGCTACGGCTTCCTGTCGGAGAACGCCCGCTTTGCGGAGATCCTGGAAGAGCACGGCATCACCTTCATCGGCCCGACTTCCGAGCACATCCGGATCATGGGCGACAAGATCGAGGCCAAGGAAACCGCCAAGCGCCTCGGCATCCCGGTGGTGCCCGGCTCGGACGGGGCCGTGACCAACGAGGCGCAGGCGCTCAATGTCGCCAAGCAGATGGGTTTCCCTGTACTGATCAAGGCCGCGGCGGGCGGCGGCGGCCGCGGCATGAAGGTCGCGCGCACCGCCGAAGAACTGGACATGGCGCTGAAAACGGCGCGTGCGGAGGCCAAGGCGGCCTTCGGCGATGACAGCGTCTATATGGAAAAGTATCTCACCAAGCCGCGCCACATCGAGATCCAGGTGTTCGGCGACGGCAAGGGCAACGCCATTCACCTGGGCGAACGCGATTGCTCGCTGCAGCGGCGGCACCAGAAGGTTTGGGAAGAGGCGACCAGCCCGGCCCTCAATGCCGATCAGCGCAAGAAGATCGGCACCACGGTCGCCAAGGCCATGCAGAAGCTCAAGTACCGCGGCGCCGGCACGGTCGAGTTCCTCTACGAGGACGGCGAGTTCTTCTTCATCGAGATGAACACCCGTCTGCAGGTCGAGCATCCCGTCACCGAGATGATCACCGGGCTTGATCTGGTGCTCGAGCAGATCCGGGTGGCGTCGGGCGGCGACCTCTCGGTCACGCAGGACGAGGTGACTTTCTCCGGGCACGCCATCGAGTGCCGCATCTGCGCCGAGAACCCCAAGACCTTCCGTCCCTCGCCCGGGCAGATCACCTACTGGCATCCTCCCGGCGGGCTCGGGGTGCGCGTCGACTCCGGCGTCTATCAGGGCTACCGCATCCCGCCATTCTACGATTCCCTGATCGCCAAGCTGATCGTCTCGGGCAAGAACCGCAACGAGTGCCTCATGCGCCTCAAGCGTGCCCTGTCGGAGTTCGTGATCGACGGGATCGAAACCACAATTCCGCTTTTCCAGGATCTGATCAATCAGCCCGACATCCAGAACGGGCTGTACGACATCCACTGGCTGGAGAAGCACCTCGGCATGAAGAGCTGAGGTCCGCGCCAGAGGCCCGATCGGGTTTCAGTCGTCAGGCTCCCCGACGCGACCGTTGCAGAAGCCACCCTCCGGCGTGGCTGACTGGCGAACTTTGCGCATCTGCCGCGCCGGCGTCGTCTTGCCAGTCGCCGCCGTCACCCGCCATAACGCAAGTGCAGTTTCACGACCCGCGCGGGCGATCCTACGCCGGCCGGGCCGGCAACGATCTCGCCCTGCAGGAGCCTCCCGTGAAGAATTCGCGCATCGTCCTGATCGACCGTCACCCCGGCCGCTCCACTCAAACCATCGGGCTGGCGCGGGAGCTCGGCACCGACCCCGAACTCATCCACGAGCCCTCCGTCGGCGTCGTCGGCACCAAGGGCGACAGCCAGTGTTACCTCGGTGTGCTGTCGAAGGTCGACGCGATCCACGCGGAATTGAAATCCCGCATCGGCCGGGGAAAGGGGCAATTGAAGCTGCGTCTCGTGCAGCCCGAGTACACGATCGCCACCTCGGA
>CAYMEB010000601.1:0-1778 GCA_964389095.1 uncultured Hyphomicrobiaceae bacterium | reverse complement strand
CCGGACAACAGAGGCGTCGTCCAGTTCACGGTTCCCCAAAGGCCATTCACGCGGTCGAGGAAGTAGGTGGCTTCTGACAGGGCCTCATCAAGGTTGCCGCTTTGCGCAGCCATGGCGTCAAGGCACCGATCAAGATCGATGATCATTTGATGGAAGGCGATCTCACAGATCTGGTGAACGGCGATAAAAAGGTCCTCATCCTTCGACTCCGTCAGCGGGCGCTTGCACGCCAGCAATGTCGGCAACGAATGGTAGGTCCAATAGTGGTTGTTCGACGGGTCCATCAACGGATCACGAGGCGGCAGCGGCTCGACGGTTTGCATTTTTATCCTCGTTAGAAGGCGACGCGCGCGCCGAAGCCGTCGCTGAGGGCGCGCTGATAGAGGAAGGCCGCGCAGGCAAGATCTTGTGCCGCGATGCCGAGTGATTTGTAGAGCGTGATTTCATCGTCGCGCGTTCGCGACCGTGCGCGTCCATGGAGGACGTCGCCGATCTGGCCGACGATATGGCGCTCAGTGATCATTCCATTTCGGATTGCCGAGAGAACTTCCCCAGCTTGCGCCATCGTCGAGGGCAGGAAGTCCACGTAGACGGACGATGCGCTCACAAGTTCGTCGTCAATCTCGCGCGCGGAGGCCACGCTGGATCCGACGATGTTCAAGTGACACCCGGGCGCAACGTCGTCGCGGAAGAGAATAGGCGTGCGTGATGCCGTGGTCGTGCAAATGATGTCGGCTTCCTCGACGGCCTGACGCACGGTATCGGCAACAGAGATTGGTTGAGCGATATGGGCGGACATCCGCTCTGCAAAGGCGTGAGCCCGATCCGGTGATCGTCCCCACACGACATATCGGTCTACGGTTCGTATGCACCCCATCGCGACGACGTGCTGCTCGGCTTGCTCCCCGTAGCCCAAAATCGCGACGGTTTGCGCCGATGCTCGAGAAAGCAGGCTCGTCGCCAAGGCGCTGGCTGCGGCGGTGCGAATGGCCGTGACTTCGCCCGCGTGAATTAATGCAAGCGGAACACCGTCGGACTCATCGAATACGAGAATTCCGCCCTGATGACTTGGGAGCCCGCGAGCGAAGTTCTCGTCATACACGGTGATGACCTTTGCGCCCATGGCCGCGGGGAGGGGAAGGTAGCCTGGCATGACCCCGACGCCTGACGCGTGGCCCGGTCGCGCCATGAATGTGCGCAATGGAAGTCGGGCATCTTCGCTCAAGGCCGAGGTCATCGCGCCTTTCATGAGCTCAATGCACTGAGACATGCTCAGATGTGTGCGAACGTCATCACGCCCAATGACGACGAAGGGCTGTCTCGAAGGATTGCTCATGAGGCTTCGCCGGAGACGGTCATGGAAAACGTGGCGCTCCCGTACTGATCAGCGCTGCGGTCCGGTCCCCAATCGTTGGGGTCCGAAAGGCCAAGTTGCGCCCAACCACGAAAGCCATTCGGGCAAGCGCGCCCGACGAGGCGATAGGTGATCGGCGGATCGGCGCCGAAAGCGAGTATCAGCCGAAGCTGTTCACCGTGAATCGCGCCAGTGACTGTGCCGACATCATCGCCTGTGTAGCAGGCCCCGCGTAGGTCCGCTCCGTCGACTGCAAGCTCCGCAGTGAAGGATCGTTTCCCAGTGATCGTGTCGACGACAATCGTCCAGACTCGCGGAATCGTGGCTGGAATGGACTCGACTCGTGCGCCAGCGGGAGGCGACCAGGCCAGAGCATCCAGGATGGCGCGGCTGACGATAGACGCATCACCCGGTCGGAGGCAGG
>CAYMEB010000600.1:0-1779 GCA_964389095.1 uncultured Hyphomicrobiaceae bacterium | reverse complement strand
CGCCTACGACGCCGTCGCGCCAGTCCAGACATACCGTCGCACCGTGGCACTCGTACAGATCGACGGCGACGACACCTATGTCGTCGACATATTCCGCGTGCGCGGCGGGTCGACCCACGACTACATGCTGCACGCGTGTCTGCAGGACGCCTACGAGTCGCAGGTCTCGGTCGCGCTGGCGCCGCACGGCGGCACGCTGCATGGCATGATCTCGGGCCTCAAGTCAGCCCGCACCGACAAGCTCTGGGTGTCGTCTTTCCAAATGCCCGACTCGACCCGGCTCTACAGCTTTGTCGCACCGAGCGCGGATACGGAGGTGATCACGGGGAGCGCGCCGGCCATGCGCCGAACAGGTGATGCGACGTTCGTGATCGCACGCCGCCGGTCGGCCGATTCGATCTTCTTCGTGGTGCATCATGCCTCCACGACGGGCGCGTCCCGTGTGCGCTGGGTGGAACCACTGCCGGTGGATGGTGCGGGCGTCGTCGCATTTCGGATCACGCTCGACACCCGCACGGACGTCGTGATCTCGGCCGATGCGCCAAGCCGCTCCGCGCGCGTCGATGGGCGGATCGACTTCACGGGAGCCTTCGCGCACCTTGCCGAGGGCCGTGATGTCCGGTCACGGTGGATGTATCTGGTGGACGGCAGCCGCCTCACGGCGGGCGATCGATCGATCGAGGGAGACGTTTCCGTCGCGGGCATGGTCACCCGAGTCGACCGCAAGGACGATGGATCGCCGGTCAACGGATTCGTCACGCCGACGAAGCTTCCTGAAGGGCGGAACCTCTTTGGACAGGTCATGATCGTCGAACCCGACGGACTTCCGGCCTGGGCCTACTGGCTGGAAGGCGTGCAGGCGGTAGCGGACGGAAGCAAGATGCTCACCTCGGACGAACCGGGGCTCGTCGTCGAGGGCGACCACATGAAGCAGGTCTTCTTTCCCAACTGGGGGAGCCGAGGCCGTATGAAGTTTCGCGTACCCGGGAGCGCGCTGCTGTTACCCAAAGATGACGGATCGGGTTGGGACTTCTGGGGAACAGGCGCGGCGAAGTATCGCGCATTTGCAAGATAGGCCTCAGGCGTGTCTGAACCAGACTCGTGGGTTCGGACGTAGACTGCGAAAGGCATGTCCAAGCCGGGATCCAGCCGAGAGCACACCCTGAGCGTCACCTGTCCATCGTGGTGGAACTGGAATCGGCCGTTGCGCGCGCCACTGCGATTTCGACACAAGTTGGACGAGTTGTACGCGGCGCCGTTGGAGGCGGACCGCGCATTCGAAGGGGGCGAAGACTCCGGCGTTGAGTGGCGGGGGCTTTCCGACCTTGAAGCTGACGCCGCACGATTCTTGAAACGAGCGCTCGGGATCATTGGGTGGATCTACTGGCGCGGGAGGCTTGCTCGAGGGGAGTGCTGGGTTGGCTTCGTTCGCCACCTTGGAGCGCCGACTCACTACACATTCGTCTCGATCGGAGGAGCGGGCCTTCGGATGCTGCGACCCATATCTCCACGATCGATCGTGCATTATAGGACTATGTTATACGGACTCCGTTGCTCGTGGCAAAGGCCAGCACGGCAGCGCGATGCAAAGTGCGTTGCGAAGAGCGTCGCGGCACGGGTTCGCATGGGCGTACATCCATGCAAACGTTGACAATCATGCTTCACTGAGAGTCATTCGCAAAAATCCCGCATGGAAACTCGTCGGTCGGATCCTTTGCTTCCGGCCGCCACTCCGCCCGTACCGGATTGCTGCGATGGATACGATTTCACCCGCTCTGG
>CAYMEB010000599.1:0-1779 GCA_964389095.1 uncultured Hyphomicrobiaceae bacterium | reverse complement strand
ATACGCGCATGTCATGCCTGACTTCACGGCAGAGCAGTGGCGTGCGTTCACGAGGCAGATCTACCACGAAGAAGCGCCGGGTCGAATCGTGCGCGATATGGACCCGCTGCTCGGCAAAGCCTTGCGCGACACATCCATGCCGGTGCCCGATTTCTGGGGCGCGTTTGCTGCACTCGACGGTTTGCCGCTGCTCGTGCTGCGTGGCGAATTGTCTGATTTGCTGGATGAGGCCACACTCGCGCGGATGCAGGCCACGCTACCCACTCTTCGAAGCGTGACGATTCCGCGGCGAGGGCACACGCCGACGCTCGACGAGCTCGAGAGCCGCCGCGCGATCGACGACTTTCTGACTCGCTGCTGACAGCCTCAAGCGGCTATCGGCAGCTCCGACCGAGCAGCGAGCTTCAGGTCGGATCTTTGTCCTCAGGTCCGCGCACCCTGTTCCAGGCGATCGACACCAGGATCGATACCGCGAGGATCGACCCGATGATCAACAGCGACCAGCTGATCGGGAACTTGCCGCCGAAGGCCTGATTGAGCCACACCATCTTGAGGCCCACGAAGACGAGGATCACACCGAGGCCGTACTTCAGGAACAGGAAAGCTTTGACCATGCTCTGCAGCACGAAGAACAGCGAGCGCAGCCCGATGATGGCGAAGATGTTGGACGTGAAGACGATGAACGGTTCGTTGGTCAGCGCGAAGATCGCGGGAACCGAATCGATCGCGAAGATGATGTCGCTGAACTCGATGAACGCCAGTGCCACGAACAACGGCGTGACCCAGGTCTTGCCGTCGATCTCGACCCAGAACTTGTCTCCGTGGAACGCGGGCGTGACAGGAAAGATGCGCTTGATTCCGAGGATCACCGGATTGCGCGACGGATCGATCGGCTTCTCGGGCAGGAACAGGATCTTGAGGCCCGTGAGAATCAGGAAGATGCCGAAAATCGCCACGACCCATTCGTATTGCATGAGAATGGAGCCGAGCGAGATGAACAAGGCGCGGAACAGGATCGCGCCCATGATCCCGTAGAAAAGCACCTTTTGCTGATACTGCGGCGGCACCGCGAAGTACGAGAACACGGCAACGAACACGAACACGTTGTCGATCGCCAGAGCGTACTCGACCACGTAACCCGCGAGGAATTCGAGCGAGGTGTCCCGTGCGAGCTGCGCATGGTCGAGGCCGACCAGATCGGGGCGATTCGGCAGTTCGTAGAGCAGGAACTGGTAGAGGCCGTAATTGAACGCGAGCGCCAGCAGTACGAAACAGATGCTACGGATGATCGCCGCGCGCAGCGTGGGCAGGGTGCCAGGCTTGCTGAAAACGCCAAGGTCGAAGGCGAGGATGAACAGCAAACCGGTGATGAAGCCTGCGTAGGCCCACCAGTAGTCCGACAGCGGTAGCAGCAGAAGGTCTTCCATTGACAAAGATATCCTTAGATCGTTGAGGACAAGCCCCAGTCCGTGGGGGCGCCGATTCTACAGTTATGGTTCAATCTGCAAAAGAGTACCGCCAACGATTTCCGTGGCTGCGGATGTAGCCCGCCGTCGGGGCCGGAAAATGTGCCGGCAAGATCAAGGTTTCGGTGTCGGCATGCGCTTCCACAAAGCGGCGGCGACAGGCGGCCGAGGCCGCCGGCTCCTCGCAGAACGCCGCTGACCACTCCGGATATTTGACCTGCAGCGGATGGTGGATGACATCGCCACTGAGTACCGCGTGCTCGCGCCCCGGTTGCAGATGGATCACCACATTCCCTGGCGTATGTCCCGGAGC
>CAYMEB010000598.1:0-1788 GCA_964389095.1 uncultured Hyphomicrobiaceae bacterium | reverse complement strand
CTTGAGCAGCCAAGCCTCAGTCAACATATGTCGGTTAGCCTCTGCCTGAACGCAGGAGATGGACTCCAAGCCACCCGCCACGAAGACGTCGCCTTCGTCGGCGATGACTCGCTGAGCAGCGAGCGCGATAGCCTGTAGCCCGGATGAACAGAAACGAGCCACTGTCAGTCCCGGCACGCTGACTGGCAGCCCTGCGCGTAACGCAGCCTGTCGCGCGATGTTGAGACCCGTCGCGCCTTCCGGGTTACCGCAGCCCATGACCACATCATCGATGGAAGCAGGATCAATTCCTGCTCTGTCGACTGCGGCCTTGATGACATGCGCGCCCATCGTCGCGCCGTGAGTCATGTTGAGCGCGCCCTTCCAACTCTTGGCGAGTGGCGTGCGCGCCGTAGAAACGATGACGGCCTCGCGGCCCTTTGCAGCGCGGCTCATGCGGCACCTCCGGTGAATGAACGACCGTCTGCCGACAGGCGCTCGATAAGCGCTGCGGGCTTCCAGAACTCAGCATCGCCACCGGGCTGGGCCGCGAAACTCTGCATCCGTCGCGATACTTCGTAGAGCGTCTGGGAATCGGCATAATGCATCGGGCCCCCGCGCCAAATCGGAAAGCCATAGCCAGTGAGATACACGAGATCAATATCGGAGGCGCGCTGCGCGATCTTCTCTTCCAGAATGCGTGCACCCTCGTTGACGAGTGCGTAGACCAGTCGATCGACGATCTCGGCAGGCTCGATCTTGCGCGGCGTGATGCCTGCAGCCTTGCGCGCCTCGTCGATGACGCCAGCGACTACCGGTGACGGATACGCATTGCGATCGCCTTTCTTGTAGTCGTACCAGCCGCTGCCGGTTTTCTGGCCGAAGCGACCCATCTCACACAGCCGATCGGCCACGATCTGTCGCTTAACGTGCGAGCCGGAGGCGTACTGACGCTTGCGGATATGCCAACCGATATCATTGCCCGCCAAATCGCCCATGCGGAACGGGCCCATGGCAAAGCCGAATTTCTCGATCGCCTTGTCGACCTGCTCGGGACTCGCACCCTCATCGACCATGGCCATTCCTTGCGCCACGTACTGATGGACCATGCGATTGCCGATGAATCCATCGCACACGCCAGAGACCACCGCGGTCTTCTTGATCTTCTTGGCGAGCGCCATCGCCGTTGCCAGCACATCCGGCGCCGTCTTGGCACCGCGCACCACTTCGAGCAGCTTCATGATGTTGGCCGGACTGAAAAAGTGCAGCCCGATGACATCTTGCGGACGTTGGGTAATCGCCGCGATGTGATCGACATCAAGCGTCGAAGTGTTCGTGGCAAGAATCGCGCCCGACTTCATGACGGCATCGAGCTTGGAAAACACCTGCTCCTTGACGCTCATCTCCTCGAATACCGCCTCGATGACGAGATCCGCATCAGCGATATCTTCATAGGCCAGCACGGGCTTGAGCAGCGCCATGCGCGCCTCGAGCTTGGCGACATCCAGCTTGCCCTTCTTGACCTGACCTTCGAACACTTCGCGGATACGCACCACGCCGCGATCGAGCGCGTCCTTGTTGAGTTCGAGCAGGCGTACGCCAATGCCGGCGTTCAGGAAGTTGATGCTGATGCCACTGCCCATGGTTCCCGCACCGATGACCGCCACCTGCTGTACGTTGCGCGGCTTGGTATCGGCGGGCAGATCCGCAATTCGCGACGCCGCACGCTCGGCAAAGAAAATATGCCGCAGCGCCGCCGACACCGAACCCTCCATCAGCTGTCTGAAGAGGCGGCCTTCCTCGCCCAAG
>CAYMEB010000597.1:0-1788 GCA_964389095.1 uncultured Hyphomicrobiaceae bacterium | reverse complement strand
GCTGTTCTGGCGGGTGGTGCGCAGACGACGCTTTTGGTGAGGCCTAACGTTCGAGCTAAGCTGACCGCGGAGGCAGGTGGCCTTGGCCCGGTTGGCGACAATGTACCGCGTACCGACAACCGGGCCAAGGACGCCTGCCGTAGCGGGTCAGCTTGAGCGAGGGGTTAGGCGTCGCTGAGCCGCGACATAAGGTACTCATCGACGTACAGACCATCGACCTTCAGTGATCTACGGCGAAGGCCTTCCACTTCGAATCCGTGTTTAAGATACAAGCCAATGGCGCGGAGGTTGGTGGTGTGAACTGTCAATTCCAACCGATGCAGCCCCGCAGAAGATGCCCAAGCGACGGCTGTCCCGAGGAGTTCGCCGCCGATTCCTTGTCCCCAATGTGACCGCGTGACACCGATCGCGAGGGTGGCTGAGTGCTTCAAGCGGCGTACATCGCCACCGACGGCCGTCAGGTTGCCGACAATCTCAGCTCCGTCTTCCGCTACAAGGATGGTCGAATTGCCCCCCGCGCAAAGCCTTGTGATCCTGGCTTCCTCGTCTTCTGCTGTCTTGTTGAGTTCGCCAGGCTCGAAGAGCATGTAGTGCGTCTCAGTCATGATCTGGCGCCGATGCTCGATGAGCTTTGCGGCATCGACTTTCTGAGCGGTACGTATCGAGTGCGGCATGTCTTGCGACGCCTAACGTAGAGGTAACCGGCGCGTGGAGGCGTGGCACCCTGGCCGCGAGGCGGAAGATGTGCACACAACGCCTCGCGGCCAGGGTGCCATGCCGTAGCGCGTCCGGTTGACCGACATGTTAGGCCCCAGGCTTCTTGCGAGGTTCGACTGGCATGCACTCCTCCGTGGCCCAGCCGAGAAGCGCTGCCTCCGTCTCTGCGCGCTCGTACTCGAACCAGGCATCGAGGACGCGGAGGCGCTGAAGCAGCGCCTTGAACTTGCTATACGCGCCTCTGTGACGAAAGATCTCGTGCACCTCTCGTCGATGCTCGGGCAGGCGCTCGTCGGCGAATCGATGTGCAAGGCGACTGCCGAGATCGAGGTCGTTCTTGTGCGGTACTGTCCAGTAGAGCCCGGCATCCTCGTAGTCGTCCGGGAGTTCCTCTTCTATGTCGCCACTGCTCGACGAGTAGAACACCTTGCCCGGGGCCTTGGAGATGTAGGCCGCGTTCTCAAAGGGCGCAGATGAGGAGACCCAGTGAAGGGCAGCCTCAAGATCGTCGTACGTGATGATGGGCACGAGCGGGCTTCTCTGGGGCCTAACGCAGAGTTAACCGGCGCGACGCGGCGTGGCGCCCTGGCCGTGCGGCCGATGATAGACAGAGGCGGCGGCACGGCCAGGGCGGCATGCGGTGGCACGTCCGGTTGAACGACCTGTTAGGCCCCACTGACTGCTGAGACCAGAACCCGTTGAATGAAGGGCGCCTTGGCTGACGTGTACGCGGACCGATCGCCCGGGTGCAGAAGGAACAGCGCTCTCTTCAGGCGGGCGTACTCGTCGCGGAGATCCTGGTCGGCGCGCAACCTGTCGCGAAACGCGATGTGCTCCTTCCAGAACTTGCCTTCATGGCAAACGGCGTGAAGGTTGACCCGAGGGGAGTATGACTCGGGCTTGACGAAGTAGCGACGCTCGGGCAGTTGGTCTTCGTGCTCAGGGATGTACCTGAAGTCCAGGGCGCGTAGCGCCTCTATGCGTTGCTCAATGTCCTGGAGTGATGGCGCGCCTAGGGAAGGTCTGCAAAACCCCGGGCTGATCCGGCTGGTGTGATCCTCCGGGCGGGGT
>CAYMEB010000596.1:0-1793 GCA_964389095.1 uncultured Hyphomicrobiaceae bacterium | reverse complement strand
AGGAACTCGCCGAGTGGCAGAAGAAGGGCTTCCAGCGCGTCAAGATCAACGGCTCGATCACCGAGATCGCGGACGCGCCGAAGCTCGACAAGAAGTTCAAGCACGACATCGACGTGGTCGTGGACCGGATCGTGGTCCGCGGTGACATCAAATCCCGCCTGGCCGACAGCCTGGAAACGGCCCTGAAGCTGGCAGAGGGCCTTGCGATCGCCGAGCTCGCGGACAAGCCATTGCCCAAATCGGAGACCGATGGCGCGAACAAGTCGAAGAACGATACCCACGAGCGCCTGATCTTCTCGGAAAAGTTCGCCTGCCCTGTTTCAGGATTCACGATCGAGGAGATCGAGCCGAGGATCTTCTCGTTCAATGCGCCTGCCGGAGCCTGCCCGAAGTGCGACGGTCTCGGCACAGAGCTGAAGTTCGAAGCGGAACTGGTCGTTCCCGATACGGCGCTCTCGCTCGCTGACGGCGCGATCTGGCCTTGGGCCAAGACCGGAAACACCTCGCCTTACTACGAGCAGACCCTCGAAGCGATCGCACGCCACTACAAGGTCGCGATGTCGACTCCCTTCGAGAAGCTCCCGAAGCGGGTTCAGGATGTCGTCCTGTTCGGGTCCGGAGAGGAGGAGATAGAATTCTCCTATGCCGACGGGGTGCGTACGTATCGCACCACGAAGCCGTTCGAGGGCGTGATCGGCAACATCGAGCGGCGCTGGCGCGAGACCGACAGCGACTGGGTGCGTGAGGAGCTTGCGCGCTATCAGGGCGCCCATCCGTGCGATGCCTGCGGCGGCTATCGCCTCAAGCCGCAATCCCTGGCCGTGAAAGTCGGCAGCAAGCACATCGGCGAGGTCTGCGATCTTTCGATCAAGGCGGCGAATGCCTGGTTCGAAACCCTTCCCGCGACGTTCACGAGACAACAGTCGGAAATCGCCACGCGCATCCTCAAGGAGATCCGGGAGCGTTTGAAGTTCCTCGACGATGTCGGTCTGGACTATCTCACGCTGTCTCGCGCATCGGGCACGCTGTCGGGTGGCGAGAGCCAGCGCATCCGGCTCGCGTCGCAGATCGGATCGGGCCTCACCGGGGTGCTGTACGTCCTCGACGAGCCTTCGATCGGCCTGCACCAGCGCGACAATGCGCGTCTGCTGGATACGCTCAAGCACCTGCGCGACCTCGGCAATACGGTTCTCGTCGTCGAGCACGACGAAGATGCCATCCTGACGGCCGACTACGTCGTCGACATCGGCCCCGGCGCGGGCGTGCATGGCGGCGAGGTCGTCGCGGCGGGTACTCCGGATGCGATCATGGCGAACCCCGCGTCGCTGACGGGTGAGTACCTCACGGGCATTCGCGAGATCCCGACTCCCGGCAAGCGTCGCGTCCCGGAAAAGGGCAAAGTCCTTCGCGTGGTCGGAGCCAGCGAGAACAATCTCAAGGACGTAACAGCGGAGATTCCACTCGGGGTGCTCACCTGCGTCACCGGCGTGTCCGGCGGCGGCAAGTCGACGTTCCTGATCGATACGGTGTTCCGCGCTGCGGCGCGCAAGCTCAACGGCGCCCGGGAGGCGCCGGCAAAGCACCAGAAGATCGACGGGCTCGAACACCTCGACAAGGTGATCGATATCGATCAGTCGCCGATCGGCCGCACCCCTCGCTCCAATCCGGCGACCTACACGGGCGCCTTTACCCCGATCCGCGACTGGTTTGCCGGCCTGCCGGAGGCCAAGGCGCGCGGCTACGGCCCGGGCCGCTTCTCCTTCAACGTCAAGGGTGGGCGCTGCGAAGCGTGC
>CAYMEB010000595.1:0-1794 GCA_964389095.1 uncultured Hyphomicrobiaceae bacterium | reverse complement strand
CGCAGCCGTTAGCTCGCGGGAGTTCGCCAATACATCAGCCGCGGCTTTCCGGCCCCGGCTGCTTATGTTTTCGGAACCTGCTCCGCCCACACCACCGGCACCCCCGCCATTGCGCCCGCAAGCGTCACGTCTTCGGGCTGCCGACCATCGAGCACCGCCTCGACGATATCCGGCGCCAGCAGCGTCAGCCGCAGCACACGACTGACGTACGATGGGTTGATGCGCTCGGCGCGCGCCAACTCCCCGATCGTGCCGTAGGCGCCTGTCTCCAGTAGTTTCCGCCACCGGAATGCCCGCGCCAGCGCCTTGACGAACGCGCTGTCGATCCGAGCCCGCGGCGGTGCCAGGACCGGCACGCCATCCGGTGTGATGATCTGCTTGCGACCGCCGCGCTTGCGGATCTTGAACGGCACCTCGACGGTGATCGCTTCCCTCCTGGCCGTCAGAGCAGATCGATGTCTTCTCCGATGGATGCGCTCCACACTGCATCACCCCGTTGCCTTCAACAGCCCTGTCTGGAACGTTTTCACGCCAGCCCGCCTTATTGCTGGCCCCTCGATTTCGACCAATACCAATCGCGTAAACCAATATAGCGCCGCAGCGAGCACCGTAACATTGTGATCAAAACTGTTGTCGCAGGCTTGGTCCCAGAGATTATCCTCCAGGAACATGCAAGCGCCCTGACAGAGCTGGACGACAGGGCATTGCCGGCATTCTCCACGGGTCGACCAATGGTGCGCGGTCGTCAGCCGGATCGCATCGAATGCTTCGATCCCGCCGATCCGATGCTTGGTTGTGGCACTCGTGTTCTGACAGGTCAGCACGTTGCCTTTGAGATCGACTGCGAGATCCTCGGCGCGATCCATCCCGCATTTCTGGCCGAGTGTGAACGACGGCTGCGCGCGAGCAAGCGATCGCAAGAACCCTTCGATCTTCGTGCGTAGCGTGGCAACCATCATTGTCTCTCCGGTGACCAGCTCGCGGAACACGCGGACGCGATAAGCGAGCTGCTCGTTGGCGGTGAGCGGCGATAGAGCAACCCCGCCGGCATCGTAGGGCAGCAGGATCTCCTCCGTCGACAGGGGAACGGCATCCGGAGGCACGCCGAGACGCTCGGCGATATGGGCTCGTACCGCGACGAGTGAGGTATTGTGCTTGTGGAGGACCGTATTGAAGCCAATACGCCGCCAGGGATTGAGGCGGTCATAGAGCTTGCGGATAGCAGCCCGCTGGCTCGGGTTCTCGAGCGGATCCGGGCCTCTGTAGCGCATTGCCGGGCCATCGTGGCTGATGCCGACGCTGAAGCCCAGCTCATCGAGCAGATTGATCTTTTCGTCGTCGAGCAGAGCGCCGTTCGTGATGACGTTGAGGCGTGCGTTGGGATAGGCGGCGCGCAAGGCGCCAGCCAACACTCTGAAGGTTTTCCAGTAGACGAACGGCTCGCCACCCCAGAGCTCGATCCGGACCCCTGAGCCTTTGCCGTCGGTCCCACCGTCGAACCATGTTGGCAGATCGCGCAGGAAAGCCTGGACGTCGCCGAGCCCGGCTCGACTGTCGTGCGGCTGGGAAGCCTGGTTGCAGTACGAGCAAGCGTAATTGCATTTGAGGCCGAGTTGGATTTTCAGGTTCCGGACGGCGCGGGTTTTGAGACCAGGGGCCTCGGGGGACACGGCTAGAACATGGGCCCAGACTGGCGGTGCTGGATCATAGGTCATTGCCACCGCGCTGAGATCGATCTTCTGTCAACGCCGGAGTGATTTTGCAGCGGCGGGCCGGAGAGATTTTGCATCACGG
>CAYMEB010000594.1:0-1801 GCA_964389095.1 uncultured Hyphomicrobiaceae bacterium | reverse complement strand
TGCCGTCCCCTTCGGCAACACGACTTCCGTCTCCGGGATGGCGGTATCCAAGACCACGACACCGAGCGCCCGGGACAGCACCGGGATGACCGTGCCTAGCCCTTGCGTGATCGAGAACCTATCAGGCGACACCTGAAGCGAAGAACCTGACGCGTCCTGGCAACGAACGGAAAACTCGTTGACGGACTTGGGTCGGAGCGTTACCGAAAACTCGACGTGGCTGCTCCGCACCGGCATTCGGCCGCTCGTCCAACCACCATCGGTTCGAACGACTTCGATCGTTGGCGTGCCATTGAGGTTGGCGCTTGGGGCAAGCGCGATGGCAACAAATGCCGTGGTGTCCGGCGACGTGGCGTCGTGCACAATCCGCGCGGCGATTGTGCCGGGGGTCACGGCCGCCGGCGCGCCGCTCGCACCGCGAGCCTGCATCGAGGCGTACACGGCGGCACCACGCGCGACGATGGTCATGGGATCGATCCGGGTCTCGAGGGGCACACGCAACTCGTCCGCCAGCATTGCACGAATGAGGGGTGTGTGCGTCGGGCCACCGACGAGGACGATTCGCTCCAGAGCGTTCGCCTCCAGCTGTGCAGCCATCAGGGTGGACTTGGCAACCTTTATCGACCGGTTGAAGTACGGCCGGGCGATTGCCTCGTAATCTGCTCGCGTGAGGTCGATGAAGGTCTCGATGGATCGGCCGCTCGCATCCTCGCCGACGTTTGTGATTTCCACAGACCATTTCTCGACCCGGGACAACTGGATTCGCGCCTCCTCGGCGAGGCCTTTGAGACGCGCGTAGAGCGACCTGCTCCGAGGGTCTTGGCGTGACGCCCCCACGAGGTCGAACTCGTGCTTTAAGCGCACGAACAGGAAGTCGACCAAAGCCCAGTCGAGGTCACGGCCTCCGAGGAAGTTGTCGCCGTTGTGCTCAACCACCCGGATCTGGCCGTCCCGGGTCTCGACGATCGAAGTGTCGAACGTGCCACCCCCAAAGTCATAGACCAGCCAGTACGCCCGCTTCGCCTCGGAGACCATCCCGTACGCCAGCGCCGCGGCGACCGGTTCTTGCAGGAGAGGTGCTACGGAGATGCCGGCAAGCCGCGCCGCCCGCTGCGTGGCCTCACACTGCGGAAGCTCGAATAGCGCCGGCACGGTGATGACCGCCTGCTCCACCTCCTCACCAAAACGGCTGGTCACGTCCTGCCGCAGCGACTTCAGCACTTCCGCGGACAGTTGCTCAGGAGAAAAGACCCGGCCACCGCGCTTGGCTGTTCGGACTTGCTGCGACCCCATGAGGCGCTTGAATTCGCTAAAGGTATTTTCCGGGTCGAGCTCGAGTTGCTGGTAGGCGGTGCGCCCGACGCTGATCGCACCTCGCGGGTCCAGCCGTACGACGGACGGCGTCGTCTCGTCATTAGTGTTGTTTCGGATGACTGACACGTCGCCGCGATCCATCAGCGCGACTGCAGAATTGGTCGTCCCAAGGTCGATGCCGAAATCGATTGTGGTGCGCGTCATGACCTTTTTCCTTCAGAGACATCGGAATCGCCGGCGCGATCATTGGCGTCGGCGGTGGGTGCTTCTTGTGACAATGCCTTCGTCTCCGGCGAGATTTGTCGCCGTCCGACGATCACGCGTCCGTGTCGGATAACGTGCCCATCTTGTCGCACCACGGGACTGACTGTCTCGGTCACCACCAAACTTGCTGTTACCGGATCAACCTCTGGCTCTAGGTCGACATGGACCACGTTGAGTGACGACCGGGTGTCATAGTCAGTTCCTACGGGGTCTTCCACGCTCA
>CAYMEB010000593.1:0-1801 GCA_964389095.1 uncultured Hyphomicrobiaceae bacterium | reverse complement strand
AGGACGACGGAACCGGCGAGATCTATACGGCAACAGGGACGATCGATCCGAACGCAACCAAGAATAACGATGTCACGGTGTCGAGCCCGACGGTGAACGAGGCCTCGCCCTACGCGGTGTTCTCGGTCAATGTCACGAGCGGCCAGAACCTGTCGCTGGCGCTGTCCGACGGGACGGCCACCGGTGGGACAACGACGCCGACCAATGGTTCGGTCGACTATGGTAACGGCAGCAGTGCGCTTCAGTACTCGCTCGACAACGGCCAGAGCTGGACGACCTACACAGCCGCGTTCAATGCGACCTTGACGGGCGGCGCCACGGCTCTGCTTGTGCGCACGACGATCGTGAACGACACGACGCCGGACAACGGCGAGACGTTCACGCTGACCGCCACACCGACGGGCGGTACCGCTGCCACGGGCACCGCGACCATCAAGGACGACGGAACCGGCGAGATCTATACGGCAACAGGGACGATCGATCCGAACGCGGCTAAGGACAATGACCTGCCACCGCCGACACCATCGAACGATACCGGCACTCTCACCCAAAATTCAGCCCTGTCCGTGAGCGCTGTAAATGGCTTGCTTTCTAATGACCTCGCACAGGGTGGAAATACGCTGACGCTCGTCAGTTTCACGGTTGCAAATGATAATACTGAGCCTCTTGCAAAACGCCGCAAAGCGGATCGGTTGCGGGTGGTCGGCGACCGTCGGCGGGGCGCCTTGTCGTTGCTTATTATGACATGCCGCCCCTCACGCCGCAATGCACACACACCTCGACCGTCGGCGCCCTTCATTCCCGGATCGGCGCAGCCGATGACGGCCCAATGACGGCTACGTGACGAGCCGCAGGATCTGCTCGGCAGCGATCACGACGATGCCGAACATCAGATGACACATCACCTTACGTGCACCGCGCACGCGCACAAATCTGGCCCCGCAGTTGTCCTTCAGGTTGGCGTTGACGCGCTCGGCCGAGCTGCGCTGGTCGTAGCGCACGTCCTCGGCCAGCTCGTAGCGGGCAACCCGCTTGGCACGCACCTCGGCCGCGATGGCCTCCTTCTCCCCGCGCCGCGTCTTGTGATCTATGATCGGCACGTGGTCGCGCGCACGGCTGTCCGCCTTGATCTCCGGCGCGTCGTAAGCGCTGTCCATCAGGTCGTAGAGGTTGATGCAGCGCGTCGACGTCATCGTCGCCAGCGGGATCGCCACCTGGCTGTCGTGCACCGAGGCCGAGGTCAGGATACACGACACGGGGATGTCGCCGTCGGCGGTGTCGATGTGTAGCTTGTAGCCGATCCAGCTGATGGAGTGCCCCTTGGCATTGCGCTTCGTGCCGACATCGCAAGCAGTTGGAAGATCGGCCTTCATCTCGGACAAGGTCATCGTGCCCTGGCGCTGCAGCCGCCGCGGCTCCTTCTCCGGCACCACCTCTCCCTTCCGCGGCCGACCGAGCTTGCGCTTGGGCTCGTCGGCCTGCGGCTTCTCCGCCTTCACCGGCTTCTCGCGGACCTCGATCGCGGTCGCGTCGCGCGAGATGTGGCCGTCGTCACCAAGCCGCCCCGCACCATGCGCCAGATCATCGACGACACCCGCCGCTGCCGCCGCTTCGGATCAATTCACGCGGCGACGGCCTGAGCCGCCGAAGGAGCAGGGCATGCGCGGCCGTTTCAGAGACGCTCAGACCCGTGGGGACAAAGGAGGGCCGCATGAGTGACCGCATGAACCTCATCACGGTTCGGGAGGCTCTGGCACCCCTGCCGGTCAAGGTGTCTGAGCGGCGATTCCGAGAGACGGCC
>CAYMEB010000592.1:0-1804 GCA_964389095.1 uncultured Hyphomicrobiaceae bacterium | reverse complement strand
GACGTGGATCTGCCGCAACGAAGAGTTTCGAAGGAAGTTCGACCTTCGATTTGTTGATTTGGGTTCCGATGAACTCAACGCATCGTGGTACGGTGGTGGCTCGATGTGGTTTACAAAGAGTAAAGATGCCTGCTAGCGATGTGGCGACGGCAGATGGATGCGTATCGGTCCGTTTCGCGGGGCGCTTCGCAGCAGTGATGAAAGATGCGTTCCGCTACCGAAGGCTGCGGGCCAGGAATCTGGCACGCTGGTCTGGTTTCGTCATTCGTACATTGCAATTTGCGCGTGCCCGTGCATCATGCGTGGGGGTCATTCGCAAGTGCGCCTGAGCCCAATAGCCGACTTTGCCAGCGATTCGGTTGCTGCGCGATCTTCAAAGTTTGATGGCGTGCTTCGGAATTGGCCGTAAGTTTTTGCGTAGGATGGAGCGATGACTCCGAAGACAAGTTTCGATAAGGAAAATGCGGGTAACTTCCCAATCCCTGCCTTTTGGGAGACCAGTTTTTGGGAGCCGGTTGTTCAGCTCGCCATTCTTCAATACTGTCGGCCTGGGCAAGCTGTATTCGATGTCGGCGCAAATGCTGGCGCGCTTACTGCTTTGATGTCCCGCCTTGTTGGCCCCCGGGGAGTTGTCTTCGCGTTCGAGGCGAGCCCGAGAATCGTGGCAAAGACGCACCATAATTTGGTCGGCGCGGGGTGCGGCAACACGCAGCTGATTCAGCGAGCTGTCTACAGGGAGTCGGGGAGTTATGTGAAGATGTACCCCGGCACGCATCTCAACGACTCGATCTACAACGATCATGGCGCCGCTGCTGGTCCTTCCTTTGAAGTCGAGACGCTTGCACTGGACGACTTAGTTCGCGACACGGGATTGATGCCGAGCTTCGTGAAGATGGATATCGAGGGCGCGGAGTACGACGCCTTGCTTGGTGCCGCAAATATCATCAGTTTTGCACGTCCAGTCTTCGTCTTAGAGCAATCGCCCGGTGACATGAGGTGCCACCAACTGCTCGTCGATGCGGAGTACACGGCTGTTGATCTGTCTTCATATCGCACGATTCGGTCGAAGTCCGATTTCGATCCAGGCGTCGGGATCGCGAATGTTCTTTTTATTCCGAACGAGCGGGTGGCTGGAGACCCATATGTTGCATGTGGGTCTGGGGAGGAGGTGGCGAGACTCGGGGCTCACGACTTCGACAGAGATTCGAGCGGCGGCGCCCGGCTTCGCACTCCGCTTGCCTTGAAGGCCGGCCGGTATCGATGTGTTGCGCGATTCGAATCTTCGCAGCAGTCGAATGAGGTGTTTGCAGGGATCGACTCGAATCGGGGCCGGTTGTTCCGATATCACGCATACTCCGGGTTGCTCGCGAGCAGTTACCGAGATTGGACTTTCCATTTGTGGAGGGATGCGTCGATTACCCCATTTCTTGAATTCGTTCGCGGTTCGGATCCTGCCATGAAGTGGCATGGCGCCTCTATCGTTCACTATCCAGCATTTTCGAATCTGCGTGCGCCAATGACCTGGTAGGTAGTCGTGTGAGTGACCAGCGTGTTCGAGTTGCGAGCATTCGTTGTTGACTTCGTCTGAGCGCTCGATTATCTCCGGATGTCGGTGGGGAGGTCGCGTTGTGCGAGCGATACGAGCGAGCGCGTGGGTTCATCCCGTAAGTGAAGTGAAAGTGAGGATCAAATGATCTGTCGAGTGTGCGATGGCAAGAGCCTTGATCCTGTGATCGATCTCGGTCGGCAGCCCTGGTGCAATGACTTCTTGACGGCAGCTCGTGTTGGCACCGAGCCGAGGTAT
>CAYMEB010000591.1:0-1824 GCA_964389095.1 uncultured Hyphomicrobiaceae bacterium | reverse complement strand
ATGTGACAATGACCCCGTGATTAGTTTCGTTGTCGAATGGGACGCCGACTGCAACAACGACGGCATCGTCGACTACGGTCAGATCAAGAACGGCCAATTGGATGACGACAACAACGACGGCATACCTGACGCTTGCCAGTACACGGTGACGGGCGTGATCCCCGTCTCTGGGGCTTCGTCTGGCGGCACTGCAATCACCGTCAAGGGATCCAACTTCCCCGAGAACCCAACAGTCCTCGTTGGAGGGAGTCCTGCGACGAACGTGGTGCGGGTATCGCCCACTCGTCTGACTGCCGTTACGCCAGCAGGCTTGCCGGGCATGACCAGCGTCACGGTGGGCAACTGGGTCCAGCCCAACGCTTTCTACTACCGTCCCGAATGCGGCTCTGACCTGGACCAGGACGGGGAGGTCACTGCTGCTGACATCGCCATCGTGCTCCTGGACTTTGGTCCGTGCTACGTGACCGCAACCAGTCCACAGGCAGACGACTCAAAGCCGTTCATGCTGCAGGAACAGCCTGCTCCTGCTGCTCCGCAGTCACGCTGAGAGGAATCCAAATGAATTCTCGAACGTCTATCGCCCTGATCGCCCTGTCTCTGATCGCTGGAACTACTGGTGCTCAGACCACACAAGCCGTTGAGTGGAAGGTGAGCGAGGGTGGCAATGGGCATTGGTACGTCGCAATTCAAACGACAATGACTCGGGACGCCGCCCTCCAGAAGGCTGCGGAGATTGCGGGCCACTTGACGACAATCACCTCCGCTGCCGAGAACCAGTTCCTCGCATCCCGGAACTTCCCTTCAAGTGGCGGGTCGTATGCCTACTGGACTGGCGGCGTTAGGCAGCAATCCGGTTCGGGCAGTTGGAGTTGGCTCACTGGAGAACCTTGGGTCTACTCAAACTTTGATGAGAGTGAGCCGAACGGTTGCTGTGGTGGCGATGTGCGATTCACGGTCTTTCGAACTCATGCAGGCCACGAGGGTCGGTGGGATGACACTTCGAATGGAGCCCCTAACTATGTGCTGATCGAAGCAGATGCTGATTGCAACGAAGACGGCGTTGTTGATTACGGTCAGATCGTGCGGGGTGAATTGGTGGACCTCAACTCGAATTGGATTCCAGATGTCTGCGAAACCAGCATCAGTACCGTGATCCCACCGTCCGTGCCTTCGCAAGGAGGTGCGTCAGTCACGATCCGTGGAACCGGTTTCCCTTCGAGTCCAGAGGTGCGGATTGGCGGCGTGCCTGCGACCGGTGTCTTGAGGGTGTCGAACACGCAGATCAACCTAATCAGCCCCCCGGTGCTTCCCGGCTTGGCTGACGTGAGCGTCAATAGCTTTACATTGTCTGACGGCATCTACATCCGTCCCGAATGCGGCTCAGACCTGGACCAGGACGGGGAGGTCACTGCTGCTGACATCGCCATCGTGCTGCTGGACTTCGGTCCGTGCTACGTGACCGCAACCAGCCCACAGCCCAACGACTCCAAGCCGTTCATGCTTCAGGAACAGCCTGCTCCTGAGGCTCCGCAGTCTCGGTAACCCCCAACCCCCCGAACCCCTCAAGACCTCTAGCCCCAGGCTGGAGGTCTTGTCTTTGGGGCTCGCAAATTCATTTGCCGATTCGTCGGGCTCCGGGTCCTCGGGCTAAGGGGCACTTGGGGTAGAGGAATCGGACGACGGACTTGAATCTCCAGAGGGAGAATCCTTCTTACTGCTTCGACGCTTTCGTCGGATCTTCATCGGCCCGATTTGCTCTCTAGCTTCTGTGACAGGGTCGCTCTCTTCGGTCCACCCCTTATGAGAGTTGGTGCATGGTAGTTG
>CAYMEB010000590.1:0-1828 GCA_964389095.1 uncultured Hyphomicrobiaceae bacterium | reverse complement strand
GGTCTGTCGCCGCTGCTGGTCAAGGAGATCTTCGGCATCGTCAAGCGCGTGAACGAGGAGCAGGGAACGTCCATTCTTCTGGTCGAGCAGAACGCCAAGATGGCGCTCGAGGTCGCCAACTACGGCTATGTCCTCGAGGTCGGCCGCGTGGTGATGGCGGACACGTGCGAGCGCTTGATGGAATCGAAGGACATCCAGGAATTCTATCTCGGCGGTCATGCCACGGCGGACGCCAATCCCCGCGGCGAGCGCCGTTGGAAGAACAAGAAGACGTGGCGGTGAGCGATCGCGGCGATGAGCGGTCCAGTTGCGTGAGCGCTGAGGCCGAAGCCGCGGGGCTGCCGGCCCCCTCTACGGACGGGAGCGGGGACAGGGAAGCGACGGAGCGAACGCAATGAGCACAGTGACAGCGGACACGATCGTCACCGATACCATCGCCAAGAGCTTCTTCAACGCGGTAACGTTGTGGAAGGACAAGGTGGCGTTGCGCGAGAAGGATTTCGGCATCTGGAAGTCGAAGACCTGGGGCGAGTGGGGTGAGATCTCTACCGCGATCGCCTATGCCCTCAACGCCAGCGGCTTCAAGCCGGGCGACGTGGCGTCCATCTTGTCCAACACCAACCCGGAGTGGATCTACGCCGACATGGGCGTCCTCATCGCGGGCGGCGTCTCTTCCGGGATCTACCCCACCGACAGCCCCAAGCAGATTGAGTACATGGTCAACGACAGCTCGACCAAGGTGATCTTCGTCGAAGACGACGAGCAACTCGACAAGGTGCTCCAGATCCGCGACGTCTGCCCTACGCTGCAGAAAATCGTCATCTTCGACATGGAAGGGCTGACGACTTTCTCCGACCCCATGGCCGTATCTCTCGAGGCCTTCATCGAGCAGGGGCGCGCCCACATGAAAGGGCGTGAGGGCCTTCTGAAAGAGATGCTCGACAGCCGCTCGCGCGAGGACATCGCGATCCTCGTCTATACCTCTGGGACCACCGGTCCGCCGAAGGGCGCGATGCACTCCAACCGGTCCGTCACCTGGCAGATGGCCAACTCCAAGGTCCTCTACAAGGCCGAGATCGGCGACGATCGCCTGCTGTTCCTGCCGCTGTGCCACGTCGCGGAGCGATTGGGCGGCTACTACTCGTCGATTCCGCTCGGCCCCGTGATGAATTTCGCCGAGAGCCCGGAGACGGTGCCGGACAACATCCGCGAAGTGCAGCCGCGCGCATTCCTGGCGGTGCCCCGCGTCTGGGAGAAGTTCTACTCCGGCGTCACGATCGCGATGCAGGATGCGACCCGGCTGGAAAAGCTCGCCTATCGCACGGCGATCGGGCTCGGCTACAAGGTCGCCGAGGCCAAGCTCGAAGGCCGCGAGCCCGGCGCGATGCTCAAGCTCGCCAACGCGATCGGCCAGCGCCTGGTGCTCAAGAACATCCGCAAGATGATCGGCATCGATCGCTGCCGCATGCTGTTCACCGGAGCGGCGCCGATCTCGCCCGATCTCATCAAATGGTATCTGGCGCTCGGCGCGGACATGTACGAGGTCTACGGCCAGACCGAAAACTGCGGCGTCGCCACGGCGATGCCGGTGGAGAAGATCAAGCTCGGCTCGGTCGGCCGGGCCGTGCCCTGGGGAGAGGTCAAGATCTCTCCGCAGGGGGAAATCCTGATCCGGGGTGATTTCCTCATGTCCGGCTATCTCAACAAGCCGGAAAAGACGGCCGAGGCGATCGACGCCGAAGGCTGGCTGCACACCGGTGACGTCGGCACGATCGACAACGAAGGCTTCGTGAAGATCACCGACCGCATGAAGGACATCATCATCACC
>CAYMEB010000589.1:0-1833 GCA_964389095.1 uncultured Hyphomicrobiaceae bacterium | reverse complement strand
CACCGGCCAGCCGAGTTGGGCCTCGACGGCGTCGAGGAGGGCCCGGACCCCGGCGGGCGTGTCGAGCTCCCAGGAGCGACGGCTCAGCCAGAGGGCCTGGGGGATGCCGTGGGCGTCGAACATGCGCTTGGCCGCAGCCTTGTCCATGGCCAGGGCCGACCCCAGCACGCCGCTGCCGACGTAGGGCAGGTTGGCCAGCTCCAGCAGGCCCTGGACGGTGCCGTCCTCGCCCTTGGGGCCGTGCAGGACGGGGATCACGACCAGCGCCGGCTCGAGTTCCGCGGGGTCGGCCGGCTCGGGGGCGAGCGGGGCGAGGGCCGCCGGGGCGAGGGGACCGCCGGCGCCCGACAGCGAGGCCGTGAGGCTGACGGGCTCCCCGCTGGCCAGGATGCGCTCGGGGGCGGGACTGCCGGAGCGGAGGGACGCGACGAGGGCGTCGGCCGTCGGCGACGACACCCACTGGCCCGTTCGGGTGACGCCCACGGCCCGGACGTCGTAGCGCTCGGGATCGAGGGCCCGCAACACGGCGACGACGGACGTGCACGAGACGTCGTGCTCGGCGGACTGGCCGCCGAACAGCACGACGACCGGCCGACGCCCCGGGGTGCTCACCGGTTGCCCACCAGCATGGCCCGGATGCCCAGGCCCATGAGGAACAGGCCACCGAGGCCGTAGAGCAGGTAGAGGCGGTGACGCAGCTGCACCCGGTAGGCGTAGAGGATGCCCACGGCGATGATGGCCACGAAGCCGTAGAAGAGGTGGAACTGGGGCGGCTCGATCTTGTCGCGGTTGACGAGCACCACGCCGAGGATGACCTGCACGAAGATGCTGACCTGGGCGACCACCGTGAACCACCACAGCGCCCGGGTGCGCAGGGCCTCCCAGCGGTGGGCCCCGAGCGACCACAGGCCGGCCGCGGCGTTGCCGAGGATCACGACCCACGACCAGCTCTCGTGGAGCCGCAACACCGTCTGTGCGTCGAAGAGCGCGCCGACCACCATCGACGGCAGCCTACGGTCCCCGCCCCGGGGCCCGCGCGCCCCATGGCTCGGCGGCGATCGCTCCCGACCGAGCCGGCGCTTCCCCGTTCACACTCCTGCGCACCGCGCGGACCCGCCCTCAGGCGGAACGAGGGCGACACCTCGTCGGTCGGCGAGGCGTCGCAACTCGTCGCGCAGGTCGCCCGATTCCGAAGTCGCCTCGAGCTCCGCCATGAGAGCGCGCAGCGCTGCGGCCCCGGCTGCCGCGTCCTCGCCCGCCAGCAGGATCGCGGCCTCGACCCGGCGGCGGGTCGGTGGATCGAGCGGCGCATGCCGGCCCGCCTCTGCGAGGCGGGCCCGCGCTGTTGCGACATCGTCGTCTCTGAGTAATAGGCTTACCTATGGAGCTTATTTAGGTAGTAGGCTACTGGAGGAGTATTTAAGTAAAGCAAACCAGAGCGGAGAGATAGACTATAAAGAGAGAGACCTCCTCAGAGATAAAGTAGTAGAGATACGCTCTAAACTCTCAGCTCAGGATAGGATAGACTTTAATAAAAACTTAGTAGAGCCTCTGGAGGCTCATGGCTTTACTGAGGCTTTACTTTTAGAGCTGGAGGAGAACTATAAGACAGCTATAGAGGAGGCTATAAGAAATAAAAAAGTAGATGAGCTAATAAGGAAAGTAGGAACGCTACCCGATAAGGGAGAGGCTATAAAACAGCTAAAGGACGGACTAAAGGATATAGACGCTACCTCAGGTAAGGGGCTACTCCCTCCTCCTATGAGTTTTACTACTCTACTGGATGAGATAGCTACACTACCTCCAGCCTATAAGACAGGCTACAGCTCTCTG
>CAYMEB010000588.1:0-1836 GCA_964389095.1 uncultured Hyphomicrobiaceae bacterium | reverse complement strand
CCGCGAGGTCATCGCCCGGTGCATTCACGGCGTGGACCGCAACCCCATGGCTCTCGAACTCGCCCGGACCGCCCTGTGGCTGGAAGGGTTCGAGCCGGGTCAACCGCTCTCCTTCCTGGACCATCACCTCGTCTGCGGCGACGCCCTGCTGGGCCTCATCGACTTCCAGTCCCTCACCGCAGGCATTCCCGCCGAGGCCTTCAAGCCGCTCACCGGCGACGACAAGGACGCCTGCAAGGCGCTCGCCTCCGCGAATCGGGCGGCCCTCAAGACCTTCGAACGGCGACGCACCGATCCGGACTTTTTCCGCGAGGCCGACACCCGGAACCTGCTCGATGAACTGAAATCCCTGGAGGCCCTACCGGAATCCACCCCGGCCGAGGTCGAGGCCAAGGCTTCCGCGTACACGACCTTCCTCCAACACGCCCGCAACAGCCGTCTCGCGCAGGCCGCCGACCTCGTGGTGGCAGCCTTCCTTTCGCCCAAGGATTCCGCAACCGCCGCCGCGCTCTGCCCCACCACGCAGACGGTCGGCGACCTGCTTTTCCCCATCCAAGGCAGCCCCATCCGGCCGGAAGTGCTCCGGAATGCCCGCGAGACCTGTCAGCAGGCCCGCGTGCTCCATTGGCCGCTCGCCTTCGCCGGCGTCTTTGCCCGGGGTGGTTTTGACTGCGTGCTGGGGAATCCGCCGTGGGAGATGCTCCAACTGGATCCTCAGGAGTTTTTCGCTGCACGGGCACCCCATGTGACGAATGCCCAAAACATGGCGGCACGGGACAAGGAGATCGCAGCACTCCGAACCACCTTCCCCAAGCTATTCGACGAGTATCAGTGGGCCCTTCGTGTCATGGAAGCCACGCAAGCATTCGTTCATGCGAACCAACGGTTCGAGCATTCAGGCACAGGTCGAATCAACCTGTCGTCGCTGTTCACCGAGTCGTGTCTTCGGATGCTCTCCCCTCATGGGAGGGCGGGGATCGTCTCACCGTCAGGCGTGGCAACCGACTCGTTTACACAAGGGCTCTGGAATCACATCACCGATGGCCGACTGGTCAGCTTCTTCGATTTTGAAAACAGGGAAAAACTGTTCCCGGCGGTCGATAGTCGAATGAAGTTCTGCCTCCTCACTATGGGCCGTTCCGTCGTGTCCGATTTTGCGTTCTTTCTCACCACAACCGAACAACTCCAGCAGGACAAGCGCCGGTTCCAGCTCGCCGCGGAGGATTTCAAGCTCATCAATCCCAACACCAGGACTTGCCCGATATTCCGTTCACAAGCCGACGCTGAACTGACCAAGAAAATCTACCGGCGATGGCCTGTTCTTTGGCGTGAAGCTCAAGGCGACCAGACCGAGGAGAATCCATGGGGCCTTGAGCTTCAGCTCATGTTCATGATGAATACGGACAGTGTTCACTTTCTCAATGCCCAGACCCCCACTTCGCTCCCCCTCTACGAGGCGAAGATGATTCATCAGTACGACCATCGGTGGGCTACCTACCGGTGGGATGCCGCTGAGGGCGAAATGGTGACTGAGGACGTTTCGGATGTTCAGAAAGCACGGCCGGACTTCACGGTTCAACCGCGGTATTGGGTTGAGGAGCGGCACGTCCTGTCCCGCCTCGCCCGCGTCCCGCGCTGTGTCACCAAGGCCTGGGACGAACAATCCGAGGACGCCCTCCGCAAAGCCCTCGCGACATGGATGATTTCAGGCGAAGCCTCCGACGAACTGTCCGACATGCGCCGTGAGGCGGGCACCCCGCGCCAACGGGTGATCGACCAAGGCGGTCGCCTCTTCGCCGACCTTCTTGCACACGGCGTCCGGGCCCTTGGCAAACA
>CAYMEB010000587.1:0-1840 GCA_964389095.1 uncultured Hyphomicrobiaceae bacterium | reverse complement strand
ACGATATGCCGCCTTCACCGATTCACGCCGTCACCAACTTCCGCGCATAGCTCGCCTGCATCTCGTCCAGGCCGGTCGACGGGGTGACGAAAAGCCAGATCATCCAGCGCTGCAACCTGCTCGACCGGGAATGCAAGAAGGGCATCCGAGGCTCGTGCAGCGCCCTCCAGGCCTATTGCGATCGTGGGTGACAATCGCGGGACGGTGCGTCCGTTCCCGCAAAACGCCCGAACCCTGCTCCGAGCCGGATGCGTTGCTTCGCCTGCCCGCCGCGGCTTGTCGAACGACACATCGATCTCGACGCGAACGACCAACACCACGCGAAAAGAAGGAGTATCCCTATGAATAAAGTGCGCTTGATGCTCATTGCGATGGCGAGCCTGCTGTCGCTGTTCTTCAGTATCGATGTTTCGCAGGCCCAGACAGGTTCGCCTCCTCTATGCACGGATGGTCAAGAGATGAAAGGCAATCGGTCCTGCATTTGCAGACCGCCGCTCAAGTATCTGCCGGGCAACATCTGTGGCTTCGGCAAGAAAGTGGCGCAGCCGACCCAGCAGAAGGGCGTGCCGTTCAGAGGTATCGAGTGCAGGCCGGGACAGAACACGGCGAGTGGCTGTCAGTGTGCCGCCCCCCTGTACCAGTTTCCTGCAGGCCGCTGCGATTATCCTCCCAAGCGCGGCGCCAAGTGCGTCGAAGGACAGGACGCCAAGAGCACGGGCTGCGTCTGCGAATGGCCCTTGCGACGCGTCGGCGCCCGCTGCCTGCGTCCCGAAGGCCGTATCGAGACACGCGGCATCTGCATTCACGGCCAACCCGTCTATGCCGGCTGCAAGTGCTCCGGGAAAGTCATCAACGGGAAGTGCAATCTCAGGCCCGGCCTGTGATGTGACGTGAGTTGTGCCCGGCGGCGGTTCGCAGACATCGTGCTGCGCGCTCCGCCGGGCAACTTCACCTCGAGTTTCGGCCCTGAACCGCCAGTGGGGATGATGATGTTGCGACGCGCTGTCTCGGCAGGATTGATCCTCATCGCGGCGGGGCTTGCTTCGCCGTCGCCGGCACAGAACCCGCCGGCTGCAGCGGCCCGCGAAGCCGACGACCGCGCGGTCCGGCAGACCGTCGCCGAGTTCGGCAAGCAGTTGCGCGCAGTGTCGGTGCTGGCGCCTGCCGCTCAAGTCGCAGCCAGCATGGATCAGTCTTACGCAACCTTCGTGGTGCCCGAGCTCCTCGCCTCTTGGAAGCGCGCGCCACTGAAAGCCCCGGGAAAACGCACATCGAGCCCGTCCCCCGAGAGGATCGACATCGACACGGCGACGCCGAAGGGACCCGATGGTTACTCGGTTGCCGGCAAGGTGATCCTTTTGACGGCGCAGGAACGCAAGAAAGGCGGCATCTTCCAGGCGAACCCCGTTCGCATGACGCTCGTGCGACGCCAGGGGCGGTGGCTGATCTCCGCGTACGAGGAGAAGGAAGCGCCCCTATAGCTGCTGCGGCCCTGGTGATCTGCCGTGGCCGGCACGGGAACGAAAAAGCCCCGCGCGGCCGACGCCGCGCGGGGCTCTCTCGTCAATCGGTCGGCCGCTGACGCGGCCGAAGGCCGGCGTCTCAGTCGCGTTCGCGACGCGGGCCGCGGTCACGGCCGCCACGGTCTCCACCGCGGTCGCCACGTTCGCCGCGATCACGGCGCGGCGGACGGCCGCCACCGTTGTCGCCGTTGTCGACCGGCTCGCCTTCTGCGCGCGGGATCTCCTTGCCCGTCGCCTGATCGACGATCTTCATCGACAGACGCACCTTGCCGCGATCGTCGAAGCCGAGCAGCTTGACCTTCACCTTGTCGCCTTCC
>CAYMEB010000586.1:0-1849 GCA_964389095.1 uncultured Hyphomicrobiaceae bacterium | reverse complement strand
AAAAACTTCTCGTTACGTCGGCAATTTCGCAAGCAAATTCAGACCAATAATCGTAGAGGTATCAGAATGCCGCAATGCGGTAATTTGTTACCTCGGATCAGGCCGGCATGGCATAGGTCGCAACCGCATGGGTGCAGACATGCGCCGACACTTCCGATCGCATCGAAATCTCGGCCACAATCAAGCGCTTGCCGGACTTCAGCAACCGGACAGTCGCGAGGATGTCACCGGGCTCGGGCCGACGCATGAAATTTAAAGAGATGTTGGTCGTCACTGCCTGGAGCGCAGACTCCCCATGCCGGGCAAGGATCGCGACATATGTCCCCCAGTCGGCGAGGGCGAACATGGCCGGACCAGAGATCGTGTTCCCGGGGCGCATGTTGCGCTCAGCCTGGCGCAATCGGACGACGGTTTCTTCCTCGCCGATCGTTTCGATGAACATGACCCTGCCGCCGTGGTGCGCTTGAGGAAAATGCACCTCCAGCAGTCGATCAATGGCTTCGGCTCCAAGTAGGGTCATCTGCGCTGTCGTCTCGCTGGCGATGTCGCAATTTTGGCGCTAGTGGAAATTAGCTTGTGCAAACGTTTCTCAACCGTGCCCAGAATGACGGAGATGCAATGATGCGCCGTGCAATGCAAGTGGTCTGGCTGCTCGCCGGCGTGTTGTGGGCCGTAGGACTGTCGAGCCCTGCTGCGCAAGCCCAAGATCCGTTCAAGCAGATCAAGCTCGACGAGAAAATGATCGCAGGGTTCATCGCCGCTCAGAAGGACATGCTGGCGATTGCGGAAAAGTTACAAGGCTCGGGTAGTGATGCCCCCGATCCGAAGATGCAGTCGGAACTGGAAGCAACCGCGAAGAAGCACGGCTTCAAGGACTTTGCCGAGTACGACGACGCCGCCGCCAACATCACCATGATCATGATGGCCATCGATCCCCAGAGCGGGGCGTTCACCGATCCTGTCGATGCCATCAAGGCCGATATCGAGCAGGTCAAGACGGACAAGACCATCAACGAGAAGGAACGCAAGCAGCGGATAGAAGAGCTGCAAGAGGAGCTCAAGTCCACCGAGCCCGTGAAGTTCCCCGAGAATGTCGAACTGGTGAAAAAGCACCGCGCCAAGATCGCGGAAGTGATGCAGTGACATCCGCTCCCGGCCTGCGCGAACAGTCTGGCGATACCGGACCGGCGGTGATGGAGCACCTGAACAACCGGGTGCTCCAAATCGTCATGTGCCGAGCGGCTCGCCGCAATGCGCTCAGCGAGGAGATGCTTGCAGCCCTGACGGCGGTATTCGATCGTGCAAACGGCGATCGCAGCGTCGGCGCGATCGTGTTGTCGGCGCAGGGTCCGGCATTCTGCGCAGGTCACGACCTCAAAGAGCTGACATCGCGCCGGCAGGACCCGGACCACGGCCGCGCCTATTTCAACGATATCATGAAGCGCTGCGCCACGCTGATGCAGGCCATCGTCGCCTGCCAGAAGCCGGTCATCGCCGCAGTCGAAGGCGTTGCGACCGCTGCCGGGTGCCAACTCGTCGCAACCTGCGACCTCGCCGTGGCCTCGCGTACAGCACGGTTCGCGACTCCCGGCGTGAACATCGGCTTGTTCTGCTCCACACCGATGGTGGCGCTATCGCGAAACGTCTCCCGAAAGCACGCCATGGAAATGCTCCTCCTCGGCGAGGCCATCGACGGGGAGCGTGCGGCTGAACTCGGGCTGGTCAATCGGGCGGTCGAACCGGGGCAGGCCTTGGCCGAGGCGGGTCGACTGGCTTCGGTGATCGCTGCGAAATCCGCGACCTCGGTCCGGATCGGGAAGGCGGCGTTCTATGCCCAGATTGAGGCGCC
>CAYMEB010000585.1:0-1850 GCA_964389095.1 uncultured Hyphomicrobiaceae bacterium | reverse complement strand
CGGCAGGGGTATGACGTGCTCTGCCCGCAGATCCGGGTGCAGAAGCGTCGTCGTCAGCGCTGGAGCTGGCTCGAGGAGCCCCTGTTCCCCCGATACGTCTTTGTAGGGGCGCACGACGAGCAGGGTTGGGCGCCAGTGCGCAGCACGCTCGGCGTGAGCTCGGTAGTCAGGTTTGGTGGAGTATTCGCGACCGTTTCCGAAGAAATCATCGAAGTACTGCGCGCGGGTGCAGACCAGCCTAATCGGTTTCGGCCTACCTTCACGCAGGGGCAAAAGGTCAAGATCGTTGCCGGGCCATATGCCAGCCTCGACGCCGTGTTCGAGATGGACGAGGGCGGGGACCGAGCGGCGGTGCTACTCGAGTTGCTGGGTCGGCAGAATCGGGTTCGGGTCGATTTGGCGGACCTCCTGCCCGAGGGTTAAAGCCACCACGCTAAATATGGCATGACTTTCTTATGAGCGAGCGCTAATCTTGTTCAATCTTGAACGCCCATTTCGGTTTGGGCGGTCACACTCGGCGCCGCAGGTACTTTCCCTGTACCGGTGCCGCGGTAGCGCACCTGAACGCCAAAACTAAAATCCAGGACGAAGCCCACTTTCAGATTCTGCGGCTGTTGCACGAGGACCCGTCGATGACGCAGCGGGAACTCGGCGAGCGTGTGGGCATCAGTCTCGGTGCTGTGAATTATTGCCTGAAAGCGCTGATGGCTCGCGGGCTTGTCAAGGTTGGAAACTTTCGGCGCAGTCAGAACAAAATGGGGTACACATATTTACTGACGCGGGCTGGGATCGCCGAGAAATCCCTGCTCACCGGACGATTCTTGAAGCTAAAATTAACTGAGTACGATGCGCTGCGCGTCGAGATCGAGAGTCTAAAGCGCGAGGCTGAGGATATCCGATGACGCCAGAACGCGATGTTGATTGATGAGAATTTAATGATTAAACGTAGAAAAGTTGCCCTCATCACTGGGGTCACGGGGCAGGATGGAGCGTACCTTGCCGAGTTTCTGCTCGGAAAAGAGTATGAAGTGCATGGCGTTAAGCGACGTACGTCCCTCCTTAATACCGATCGAATAGACCACCTATATCAAGACCCTCATGCGGTTGATCGGCGATTTATTCTTCATCATGGTGATATGACGGACTCAACGTCGCTGATTCGAATTATTCAGCAAGTTCAGCCAGACGAGATATACAACCTCGCCGCGCAATCTCACGTGGCTGTGTCTTTCGAGGAGCCCGAATACACTGCTAATGCAGATGCGCTTGGGGCGTTGCGGATTTTGGAAGCGATTCGCATTTTGGGGCTCGAGAGAAAAACTCGATATTATCAAGCGAGCACGTCAGAGCTTTATGGACTTGTACAGGAGGTACCGCAAAAAGAGACGACACCCTTTTACCCACGCAGTCCCTACGCAGTCGCCAAGTTGTACGCCCACTGGATTACCGTGAATTACCGCGAGGCTTACGGCATTTACGCCTGTAACGGTATTTTGTTTAACCACGAATCGCCTATCCGAGGCGAAACGTTTGTCACCCGAAAGATCACGCGGGCCCTGGCGCGAATCAAGCTAGGACTACAAGACACACTCTATCTCGGCAACCTCGATGCAAAGCGCGATTGGGGCCACGCCAAAGACTACGTCGAAATGCAGTGGTTAATGCTTCAACAGGATGCGCCTGAGGATTTCGTTATTGCCACCGGCGAACAGCGCTCGGTTCGCGATTTCGTCGATCTCGCCGCATCGGAGATCGGGATATCAATCAAGTGGCGCGGAAACGGCGTTAACGAGATTGGGTCCGCAAACGGAAGGGATGTCATCAAAGTAGATCCTCGTTACTTCCGTCCT
>CAYMEB010000584.1:0-1851 GCA_964389095.1 uncultured Hyphomicrobiaceae bacterium | reverse complement strand
GTTCGAAACCGCCTTGAGCAGATTGAACGCGATGTTGGCCGCATCCAGGCTCGGCATCACGATAAGGTTCGCCGCTCCCTTTAGGCGCGAGTTCGGGAAGATTTCCTCCCGAATAAATGGAGACAAGGCGGCGTCGGCATGCATCTCGCCTTCGGCCTCGATCTCCGGTGCTTCCGCCATGAGCAGTGCCAGGGCCTGTCGCATCTTCACCGAAGACGGGGTATCCGAAGAGCCGAAGCTCGAATGGGAAACGAAAGCGACCTTGGGCTGGATGCCAAAACGTCTCACTTCCTCTGCTGCCATGAGCGTCATCGCCGCGAGCTGCTCCGCAGTCGGGTCATAAGCGACGTAGGTGTCGGCAATGAACAGGGGACCGTTCTGGAGGATGAGCGCAGACAGCGTGCCGTAGTCGCGCACACCCGGCGCCTTGCCGATGATCTGGTCTACATGCTGCAGGTGCCGTTGAAAGCGGCCGATAGGGCCACAGATCAGCGCGTCTCCATCCCCTCTGCGCAACAGGAGCGCTCCCAGTGGTGTGTTCGACGTGCGCGGTACGCGATGCGCTTGAAGTGGTGAGACGCCTTTGCGCTCGACGAGCCGGAGATACTCGTCGCTCAGAGCGGCCATGCGTGGGTCGGTTTTCGGATCGACGATGTCGTAGTCCTCTCCCGCTTTCATGCGCAGCCCGAGGTGGGCTGCGCCGCGCGTGATGTCCTCCCTGAAGCCGATCAGTATGGGGCGTGCGATGCGTTCCTGGATCATTTGCGCCGCAGCTTGCAACACGTAGGGATGCGCTCCCTCGGCAAGAATGAGTCGCTTGGGCGCACGCCGTGCGGCATCGAAAACCGGTTTCATCACGAAGCCCGAGCGGTACACGAATCCATTGAGCTTCTGCTTGTACGCCTCGAAGTCGGTGATCGGCCTGGCTGCGATGCCCGTGTCCATGGCGGCCTTCGCCACTGCAGGTGCGATCTCGGTGATCAGGCGGGGGTCGAAGGGCTTTGGAATGATGTAGTCGGGGCCGAACACGAACGTTTCGGCACCGTATGCGGACGTCACGATGTCCGACGCTTCGCGATCAGCGATTCCGGCCAGCGCAACAACGGCCGCTCGCTTCATTTCCTCGTTGATCGTCGTGGCGCCGACATCGAGCGCCCCTCGGAAAATGAAGGGAAAGCAGAGGACATTGTTGATCTGATTGGGGTAGTCGGTTCTGCCCGATGCGATGATCGCGTCTGGCCGTACCGACTTGACGTCCTCTGGCAGGATTTCTGGCGTGGGATTGGCCAAGGCAAAGACCAGCGGCCGCGGCGCCATGGTGGCGACCATTTCCTTGGTGACGATGCGCCCCGCGGACAAGCCCAGGAAGATGTCGGCCCCAGGAAAGATCTCGGCGAGGGTGCGGGCCTGGGTGTCTTGAGCGAAGGGTTCCTTGTAGGGGTCCATCAGCTCGACGCGGCCTTTGTAGACGACCCCCTTGATGTCCGAGATCAAGATGTTCTCCCGCTTCATCCCGAGCGAGACCAGCTGATTGAGGCAGGCAAGTGCTGCTGCTCCGGCCCCACTTGCGACGAGCTTGACCTCGTCGATCCGTTTGCCCACCACCTTCAGGCCATTGAGGATGCCCGCTGCGACGACGATCGCCGTCCCGTGCTGGTCGTCGTGGAACACCGGGATCTTCATGCGCGCCTTGAGCTGGCGCTCGATCTCGAAGCACTCCGGCGCCTTGATGTCCTCGAGGTTGATGCCGCCGAAGGTCGGCTCGAGGGCGGCGATGATGTCGACCAGGCGGTCCGGGTCGCGCTCGTCGACCTCGATGTCGAAGACGTCGATGCCGGCGAACTTCTTGAA
>CAYMEB010000583.1:0-1853 GCA_964389095.1 uncultured Hyphomicrobiaceae bacterium | reverse complement strand
GGCTCTCGGCAAAGCTCGTGATGCTCACCACCGTGACGATCACGATCGTGCTCGGCGTCGTACCCGGTGTCGTCCTTCGCCTCGACGGGCTCAGCGAACTGTTCTCCGGCTAGCCGCCGGACTCAAGTACCGTGGCTGACGCATGAGTCGGCTGACCGAAACCGTCGTTCGCCGGTTCGCGAGACTTGAGAACACCCGATTCGGTGGTGACGCTGTCGCCGGATTTCTGGGATTCGTATTCTTCTCGTTCACAGTCGGAATCGAAAAGTTGGACCCGCGAAACGTCGGCTGGCTGACCTTTGGTGATCAGAAGACCCATCTTCTCGGCTGGCAGTTTTTTGCTGCAGACCAGTGGCGCTGGCCCCTCGGCGCCAGTCCGATGTACGGATGGGAAGGCAAGAACTCGATTGTGTACACGGACAGCTGGCCGGGATTGGCGTTGTTCTTCAAGGCCCTAGATATCGAAGTGGTAGACCGTGGCCAGTATTTCGGACTCGGGTTCATGATCGGGGCGGTCACACTTTTCATTGGTGCGCGGCGCCTCTTTTGTTCCGTCGGACTTCCACTTTTTTCGTCTCTCGTCGGGAGTGGGCTACTGGGAACAACATCGGTCTTTTGGTGGATGCAGCGTTGGTACCCGGCACTTTCTGCAGGTCTGCCGATTCTCGTGTGGGCGCTGTACTTCTACGTGGACGACGCGAAACATCCGACTCGGTTGCGGCGACGTTGGATGGTGTTGCTCTCGTTGGCGGCGGCAACTCACGCGTATCTGACAATCACGGCGATGTCAATCCTCGGAGCCCTGCTGGCGAGACGGCTATTCCGCGGGCGTCGGTCGTGTTCACGTACCTTGGTCGATCTTGCGATGATTGGTGCCGTCACGACGGTATCGATGTACGTGCTTGGCTACTTCACGTTGTCGAGTAAGTGGGCCCAGACGGGTGGTTACGGCTGGTATTCGTCAAATGTTCTGGGACTGTTCGACTCCAACGAGGCGTCCAGATTTCTGCCTGACGTACCTTCGATCTCAGGGCAATACGAACCAACAGCCCTCGGTATCGGCACATTGTTGCTGCTCGTGTTGGTCGTCTCGCATCGCCTTCGCTTCCATAGCCCAATCGGCATCACTGGCCTTCTCAAGGAACACCTGTCTCTCGTCGTCGTTCTTTTCGTTCTTTCGTTGTTGTCGATTTCAAACACCGTGTCGATCGCGTCCTGGTCCTATCGTGTTCCACTTCCCGAGCGTCTCGAGCACGGCCTCTCAATATTCCGTTCCTCTGCTCGGTTTATTTGGCCGACGGTCATCGTTACGACGGTCGTAGTGACCTCGTTGGTAGTGCGCCGATTTCGCTACGGGGTCATCGTGATTTCACTGGCTCTTGCGGTACAGATCATCGATTCGACCCCCGAGGCGCTTACCGTCGCACTGTCAGAGGATGGTGGTTCGGGCACAAGTACGTACGACGCGCGATTCTGGACCGTAGTTCCGGAAAGATACACCTCAATTGTGAGTCTTCCAGCACAAAGTCACGGCTTCGACTGGGAGGCATGTGCGTGGGCTGCCGTGAGAACGGGGCGGTCGGCGGAGTGCGGCTACTTCAGTCGAGTGCAGGGACTTGACGTCATCAATCGCACGAGATCGACGCAAGTACTGACGGGCGTGCTTGAGGGAAACGCGATCTACATGGTCTCAGGAAGTTGGCTAGCAGAAAATAGACGCGAGCTACTGAACGTACTCAGTCGTGCTTCGGTCAACGTCGTTGCAGCGAAGGACGTCTTTGGATTCCGGACGGACACATACTTTCTGTTTCCAGAGTGCCCCAATGCAGAGGCGTGTGCCTTCTTGGGGGATC
>CAYMEB010000582.1:0-1863 GCA_964389095.1 uncultured Hyphomicrobiaceae bacterium | reverse complement strand
ATCTCTGTGCCGCGGCCATTCGCTTGCGGATGCCCTCCTCGCCGTCCGTGTAATGGACGAGGCCGAGACAGATTTCTGTTTCCGGTTTCAGCGCGAGCTGGCGCAACGGCGCGAAATACGCGTCGTCCGATCGATCACGCGGCACCGGCATGTGAAGATACTGTCCCGCCTCGTGGTGTAACTCCACAGGGTGTCCGAACGTGGTAGCTCGGTGTCATGCGGCAGGGAGCGCCGCGGAGACGTTTGGTTTGTCGCATAGGCCTGCAAGAGTTTCCAGGCTCATGTAGCGGCGGCTGACGGCCCATTCGTCGTTGTGCTCGATCATCAGCGCACCAACGAGACGGATGATCGCGGCTTCGTTGGGGAAGATCGAGACGACGTTCGACCGCCGTTTGACCTCGCGGTTCAGCCGCTCGATCGGGTTGGTCGAGTGGATCTGCGTCCAGTGCGCCTTCGGGAAACCCATGTAGGCCAGCACGTCGGTCTTTGCTTCGTCCATGAGCGCGGCGAGCTTCCCGAACTTGGGCCGCAGCCGGTCGGCGACGGCGTCCCATTCGGCCTGCGCCTCTTTCTCGCTCTCCTGGGCGAAAATGGTCTTGATGGCGGCGAACACCATGCCCTGCTGCTTGGCACCGACGTGCGCACCGGCGTTGCGCATGAAGTGGATGCGGCAGCGCTGCCAGGTGGCCGAGAAGACCTTGGCGACCGCTGCCTTGATCCCGAGATGGGCGTCCGAGATCACGAGCTTTACGCCGCGCAGGCCGCGCGCCGTGAGGGAGCGGAGGAACGCGGTCCAGAACGGTTCGGCCTCCGAGGCGCCGGTGGCGATGCCAAGCACCTCCCGGCGGCCGTCAGCATTGACGCCGACAGCGATTATCACAGCAACGGACACGATCCTCCCGCCCTGGCGGACCTTCACGTACGTGGCGTCGATCCACAGATACGGCCACTGGCCTTCGATCGGCCGGCTCAGAAAGGCATGCACGCGCTCGTCGATGTCCTCGCACAGGCGCGAGACCTGGCTCTTCGACAGGCTGGTGATGCCCATGGCCTTGGCGACGGCCTCGACCGAGCGGGTCGACATACCACCGATGTAGGCTTCTTGGACCACGGCCATCAGCGCCTTGTCGGAAAGGCGCCGCGCTTCCAGGAACGGCGGCATGTAGGAGCCTTTACGAAGCTTCGGAATGGCGAGTTCGATGCTGCCGGCTGTCGTATTCCAGGCGCGCTTGCGGTAGCCGTTGCGCGAGTTGGCGCGCTCGTCCGTACGCTCGCCATATCCGGCTTGCGTGATGTTCTCGACGTCGGCGTGCATGAGACCGTTGAGAAGCTGCGTGAGCAGGATTTTCAAGAGGTCGCCATCAGGCACTTGCTCGATCAGGTCGGCGAGTAGCATCTTGTCGAAGGTCATGTGTTCGCTCTGTTGGTTGCTTTGTTGGCAAACCGAGCTGAACCACGGATCGGACCATGACCGCCTAGGGCGGCATTGTGGATAACTGGGACATCGCCCGCCATAGCGGAGCGCGTGCCAAGGGCTGTGGACGGCGCTGCGAGTGATGGGCTCTCCGCCCCGCCCACAGCCCATCCCGTCCGTATCCAGCTCCTACACCACGAGTTGGGACGCTAACCATCAGCCGGATCACCCGCCAGGACCTGTTTGATCTCGACGCTGGTTCGACGCGCCTGTTCCAGCAATAATTGAAGCCCATTGGCGGTGCCGAGTTCGGCAATGCAGTGGAGGTCGCTGACCAATCGCTCCGGGTAGTTCTCTTCCGGCCCTGCAAAGAAGTCCCTCAATGCCTGACGGCTCGCGGCATCGCCGCGTGCGAGGAGTGACAGATCGAGGCCCTGCAACGCTGAGCG
>CAYMEB010000581.1:0-1871 GCA_964389095.1 uncultured Hyphomicrobiaceae bacterium | reverse complement strand
GGCAACAACGACAGCACCAACATGAGCCGCCTCGAGAAGGCGCTCAACAGCGACGACATGGTCCGGGACAAGAACTTCGAGATCCTGGACTCGGTGCTCCGCTCGAGCGTGCTCCGCGCCGAGGGCGGGCCGGGCGGCGCGCAGCTGACGAATGCGCAGCTGGTCAAGGACATGCGACGGAAGGTCACGGCGATCTCCGGGCAGCGCAACGAGCTCATGCCGCCATGGCTGTGGACGGGGCGGCCTTACCTGATTCCGTCAGGAAACGAACGTGAGACCTACCAGAACGCCATGCTCTGGCTGGGGGTGCATCCGGAGGCCCCCGGACCGCGTGACGAGAACAACGACGGTCGCATCGACGGACAGGAGCTGCAGTGGGGTGCCTATGACCTGAAGCGGGTCGCGACATCGGATGACCCGTTTCCGGACGGCAGTCGGGTGAGTGATACCCCGGGTAACCCCGTCTTGGACGGAAGGGACTGGAAGAGGGGTGTCCGTCTCTTCGAGTACAACAATAGAAAGCTCGACTTGCGTCGCCCTCTGCTGGTCGACAGCTTCTCTGTGGACGAGGAGGGCCTTCCTCGCCTGCGTCACGCCTACAGCGTTCCCGAGGAGCGTCGGGCCATGCTCGAATTCGCACGCGACGCTCGGCAGCGTCTGCGTCCCGCCCTTCGCACCCACTCGCCGCAGCGGAACCGCCTCGACTGGGACAACTGGCCCCCGACGGGAAGCGAGGGCTGGAACTACCAGCCCACGATCGAGGCGATGGGACCGCTGCAGGCCGGCACCCAGTCCGGCCCGGTCGCCGTCACCTACGCGAGTTACGCCGATCGATTCATCGATCAGCTCCGCATGGGACTCGACGCGAAGGTGGTCGAGGGGGCCGATCCCGCCGTGTCCGCAGCGTCGGCGCAGCCCACCGTTGGGCTCGCCGCCAACCAGTTCGCCTGGCGAAGCGCGTGGTCGACGGAGGCCATGACCGCGAGTCTGGCGGCGAATCTGTCGACCTGGCGAGCCCGGCCGACGATGATGCGCGAACTGACCGCGAATCCATCGTTTGCCGGCAAGGACCTCGGGCTTCGTGCGATCTGGCAGCCGATCCTGCCAAATATCGTCCCAATGCCTCTGCGAGGCAGCGGTGGGATGACCCCAAACATTGGGTTCTTGGGCAGTGACTATTCCGACGGGGACACGGCACCGGATGGCAATCTGGTCAGGGAGCGCTCATCGGCCGCTCAGTCCATTCGGGCAGTGGATCCCAGTTCGCCTGGACAACGGCTGCCGAACTGGAATTACCCGATTTCTCCGTTCAGTGCGCCAACCAGAGACACAGCTGACACCGTGTTCCCAGGCATCGCCAAGCATCCGTTCCTGACGGAGTGTTTCTTTGGCTGGGTCTATCCTGCGACTACAACGACAACGCCGGCAGGGAAGATCGAGCCGGCGGTCGTGCAGTTGAAGGACTTCGCTGGGAACCCGCTGAACGACGGCAACAAGTTCGTGGCGGTCGTGAACGGGCGGGTGGGTGACCCGAATGTCGCGGACGGAGTCATTCAGCCTCCGACCACCGGCGGACGGCCGCAGTTCGCCGAAGGATCCGACAAGGACCGCGACGACCTGAACGAGATCCGGACCCCCGTGCTCGTGGTGCAGGTGGCGAATCCGTGGAACGAGCCGATCCGGCTGGGCGACTTCCGCCTGCAGATCTTCGGTCAGCGGTACGACTTCCCCGACTACGAGACGGACAGCAGCGGCAACGTGCTCACCGATGTCGACGGTCGCCCCGTTCCGCTCATGCTCAATCCGGGCACCGAGACGGCTCCGAGCACCGCGGCGGTGTACCTGATCGCGAATGTGCTCGGCAATCCGAC
>CAYMEB010000580.1:0-1872 GCA_964389095.1 uncultured Hyphomicrobiaceae bacterium | reverse complement strand
GACGTACGCGGCGAATCTGTTTGCGGTCGGCACTGCGTCGTCGGCAGCAAGCGATCCGGTCGAGTCTGCGTTGGGCACCGTGGGTGTCGGCCTGGAGTTGCGATCGCCGACGGTCGCCGACCCACTCCTCACGTCGAATAACGGATGGACGGCGCTTGCACTCAACGCCACACAAGATGCGTTAGCACCGCTCAACGTCGTGGACGGGCGCTACCTCGACGTCAGGGTTGTCGTCGATGCCGGAAACGCGCCCAACGGCGCGCAGGGCGCGGACGTTTTCAACGTCGACCTGACAATCAACTCTTCGCAACTCACGTTAAGTTCAAATGCACTCGGCGCCAACGTGACTGCAAGTGGCGCCACTTTCACGGCGACGATCGATGACAAAGCCGGCACGCCTGCCATCGGCACCAAGATGACGGTTTCAGCTGTCACCAGCGGCATCATCGAACCCGGGCAGTCCATTACGGGTACGGGCGTCACCGCGGGAACCACGATCACCGCACAGGACAGCGGCACGCCGGGCGGCGTGGGCGTCTACATCGTGTCAACCGCGCAGCTAGTCACCTCGGGAACCATCACGTCAACGGGTGGCATTTCGGGGGCGGCGGGCGCAAGCACTATCACGTTACGGCTGAAGAAGAGCGCAGCCCTCACCGCTTCAGGGGAAGTGGCGCGCCTCCGGTTCAGTCTCGCCAGTGGTGGTTCCGACTCCTCGTCCATCACCCTCAACGTTGCCGACACGACGGTCTTGCGGCAGTCCGCTGCAAGCGGTGGGATCTTCAATACCGACAACTATGCCGACCCGCGGGATAGCGTCAACGACGGATTGGGTGAATACGACCACCGTCCGGTGGCAAACCGGGTCAAGCCGGCGAAGTTCAACATCAGCACGCTGTTGCAGGGTCGGGTTCTCTCAAGCGACGACAAGCAGTTCGTGCAGGACGTCACGGTTTCCCTGCAGTCCGTCGGACGCTTTACCGGATCGACCTCAAGCACGACCCTCAAGGCGACGGGTGTCACGGGAATCATCCTGCCCGGACAGACGGTGACCGGAACCGGGGTTGCGAACAACACGACCATTGTCAAGCAGCTCACCAAGACGAAGGACGACGGCACCACAGACGATGGCACTGCCAGACCCGGTGGCGCCGGCACCTATGAACTGTCGACAGCGCCTTCCTCCGCGCTTACAAACGCATCGCTTACGTCGCGGATTGACATCCCGCGCCACCTGACGGTTTCCGCCTCCCCGAATGCCGTCACGGGTTGCGCGGAGTTCACCTCGGCTGCGATCGCCGGTACCACCCCCACCGTCACGACGCTGTCAAGCGGTCGCGTCGCGGTCAACGACACGGTCACCGGTGGCGGAGTGGCCGCCAATACCAAGGTCACCGGCCAGCTCACCGGCACGCTGGGGGGCGCGGGCACCTACTCCGTGTCCGGTAACTCGCAGACCGTCACTCCGACCGGGTCGTCCTACGACGCCGTCGCATGTTCGGGCATGCGGTACGTGAAGAGCACCGAAAAGGAAACCGAAACCGAGCCGAACGCCAAGTTCGCCACCCCACTCGACGACCTCGAACCCGGCACGTACGACATCTACCTCAAGGGTGAGTCGGCGGTCGCGGTCGTCGTGCAAGCGGTCGCTCTCGGGCCGAACGCGAACAAATCGATAACCGGACTCGTCTTCCGCGAGGGAGACCTCGACCAGTCAGGAAGCGGTCTCGATACGGTCGGGTCTAGTGACTACACAATGTTCAGTTCGAAGTGGCGCAAGATCGTCGATTCGGCCTATGCGGATGGTCTAGATTCCAACTGGGTTGACACCGGCGCCGCGGGTCGGCTTGCCGACTTGAACCGCAACGGCTT
>CAYMEB010000579.1:0-1874 GCA_964389095.1 uncultured Hyphomicrobiaceae bacterium | reverse complement strand
ACGAGCAGGTTGCCGGTGCCGCAGGCGGGGTCGAGCACGCGCGGTGTGCGCCTGCCCGTGACGTTCGCCTTCCAACGGTCGATCGCCGCGTGCGCCACGATGCGCGCGAGCTCGGGCGGCGTCATGAAGGCGCCGCGGCGGCGACGTTCGGCCGGGTTCGCGCGAAGGCGCGCCTCGTAGGCCTCGCTCATCCACGCGAGGTCACGCGCCGTGCCTCGATGCGCTAGCGTTCGGCCCATGTCGTCAGGAATCTACGGCCACCCTGCCCTGTATGCGGCGTTCCATCAACTTGAACCTGAACTGGTGCGCGCGGCGCTGGGCTGGGCGAACAGCGCGATCCGCGCGCCCCGGGGCGGCGGCTCGCGACGGCGGCCTCCGGGCACGGGCATTCGGCATGTGCAGCGGGTGTTCGAGCCCGCGTGCGGACCGGGTCAGTGGCTGTCGGTGTTCGCGCGCATGGGGTGCGTGGTGGCCGGGCTCGACATGCAGGCGGCGATGGTGGCCGAGGCGAAGCGCACCGTGCACAAGGCCATCGTGCATCAAGGCGACATGAGTGCGCCGCCGTCGTCGTCTTGCCTACTCCGCCCGCTCCCGTGCACACGATGATGCGAACGAGCGGGTTCGTGAGCAGGTCATCGACGATGAGCAATGGAGCATCGATCTGTACGCCGGGAGTCCTCATGGCATCGGGGCCCCGCTCGACTTGCGCGCGATGATGCTCATCGAATCCCTACCTCGCGCATCATTCCGCTCAGTTCGTATAGTGCGCCGAGGTCGATGCCGTCCGCAATCATGGGCAGCAGCAAGGTCGGCAATGAGAGTCCTTGTATTCGCTCCAACTCGCGGTGCTCGAGATCGACTCTTTGGGCGTGGTCGATTGCCTCCAGGACCAGAGCGGCGGCCACGTGCGCGGGATCCTGACGCAAGCCAGAAGCCGACACTTGCTGGGCAAGCGCCGTTGCAGACAGGGTTCCTGCGCGAGCCTGCTCGAGTTGGCCGGCAGTGAGCATGGGCGGGCGGGTCATGTTGACGAAGATTCCACCGACGGGCAGCTTGCTGGACTGTAGCTCCGAGACCCCGTCGATGGTCTCCTGCACGGGCATCTCCTCCAGCAGGGTCACGAGGTGGACGGCAGTCCGAGGGGATGCGATGACGCTCATGACCAGGTCGGCATGGCTGCGGATCGGTCCGACCTTCGCCAGGCCGGACACCTCCGAGTTCACATTGAGAAACTTTGAGATGCGCCCGGTCGGAGGCGCATCGAGCACGACAGCGTGGTACGCGTCGGCCGAGCCCTTGTCCGAACGTCGAACGACCTCGATGGCCTTTCCGGTGAGCAGCACGTCGCGCAGGCCCGGTGCAATCGTGGTCGCGAAGTCAACGGCCCCCATTCGACGTAGGGCTGAGCCTGCCCTTCGCAGGTTGTAGAAGATCTCCAGGTAGTCAAGGAGTGCCTCCTCGGCATCCACCGCCAACGCCCATACTTCGCCGCCGCCGGGCGCCACGGCAACCCGCCGTTCCTGATACGGCAGCGGAGGCACGTCGAACAGTTGCGCGATGCCCTGTCGACCCTCGACCTCCATCAGCAGGGTCCGCCGCCCCTCGGCCGCCAAGGCGAGGGCCAGGGCTGCGGCAATGGTGGTCTTGCCGGTGCCACCCTTGCCTGACACCACGTGCAGTGCCACGCCGGGCCACAGCAGGGGTGGATTCACGCTGGTCAGCGTAGTTGCAGCGCTCGCAAGCGCGCGCCGTGAATGACGGCCCGGCCCGTGGCTGCGAGACGTTCAGTCACGGGCCGGGACCCTTCCCGTGCTGAGCGGAGACTGCATGCACGCGGAGGATGCGCATCGGGACGTTGATCAGAAGGGGAAGTC
>CAYMEB010000578.1:0-1880 GCA_964389095.1 uncultured Hyphomicrobiaceae bacterium | reverse complement strand
TCGAGACCGATCTCTTCTATCAGGGCATCCGTCCTGCGGTGAACGTCGGCCTGTCGGTGTCGCGCGTGGGCTCCTCGGCCCAGACGAAGGCGATGAAGAAGGTCGCCGGCAAGATCAAAGGCGAGCTGGCGCAGTATCGCGAAATGGCTGCGTTCGCTCAGTTCGGCTCCGACCTCGACGCCGCGACGCAGCGCCTTCTGAACCGCGGATCGCGCCTGACCGAGCTGCTGAAGCAGGCGCAGTTCTCGCCGCTCAAGATGGAAGAGCAGGTGTGCGTGATCTGGGCCGGCACCAACGGCTACCTCGATCCGATGCAGCTCGGCAAGGTCAAGGAGTTCGAACAGGCGCTGCTTTCGAGCCTGCGCGGCGCCAACGTCGCGATCCTCAACGACATCCGCGACACGAAGGATCTTTCCAACGCCACCGTCGGCAAGCTCAAGGCGGTGGTCGAGCAGGTTCAGAAGCAGTTCGTCTGACCAGTGCCTTCCCCGTAACGGCATCCGCCACGAGGGAAGGTCGGGTTGGGGGCGAAGCGGCGACACGTTCGGCTCGATCTCCCATCCCAACTCCGGCTCCGCGACGCGGTGACGGGGTCGGCACTCCGGATTGTGGGTTTCGCGAATGGCCTCTTTGAAAGACATGCGCAACCGTATCGCCTCGGTGAAGGCGACGCGGAAGATCACGAAGGCGATGCAGATGGTCGCCGCGGCCAAGCTGCGCCGTGCGCAGGAAGCCGCGACGGCTGCCCGTCCTTATGCCGAGCGCATGGACCGCGTGCTGGCCAGCCTGGCGGCCCGCGTCACCTCCAAGGACGGCCAGTCTCCGCTGCTGGTCGGCACCGGCAAGGATCAGGTGCACCTGATGATCGTGATGACCGCCGAGCGTGGCCTGTGCGGCGGCTTCAATTCGAACATCGCCAAGCTCGCGCGCGCCGACGCCCACCGGCTGATCCGGGAAGGCAAGACCGTGAAGATCCTGACGGTCGGCAAGAAGGGCGCCGACAACCTTCGCCGCGATCTCAACAAGTCGATCGTCGATCGCATCGACTTCCGCTCCGTGAAGCAGTTCGGTTTCGCCCAGGCCGAGGAGGTCGCGGGCAAGGTCATGCAGATGTTCGATGCGGGGGAGTTCGATATCGCGACGCTCTACTTCTCCGAATTCAAGTCGGTGATCGCCCAGAAGCCGACTGCGCTTCAGCTGATCCCGGCGCGCCTGCCTGAAACGAAGGACGGCGGCGCGGGGAAGGCCGGGGCCGTGAACGAATACGAGCCCTCGGAAGAAGAGGTGCTGGGCTTCCTCCTGAAGCGCAACATCTCCACCCAGATCTTCCGCGGCTTGCTCGAGAACGCGGCATCCGAGCAGGGAGCGCGCATGTCCGCCATGGACAACGCGACCCGGAACGCCGGCGACATGATCAACAAGCTGACGATCAAGTACAACCGTCAGCGGCAGGCCAACATCACCAAAGAACTCATCGAGATCATTTCGGGCGCCGAGGCGCTCTGATCGGACCACACGCGCGAGGAACGAGACATGGCAACGAACAAAGTCGGTAAGATCCGCCAAGTGATGGGCGCCGTCGTGGACGTCCAATTCGAAGGACATCTGCCCGAGATCTTGAATGCGCTGGAGACGACGAACCAGGGGCAGCGCCTGGTGCTCGAGGTTGCCCAGCACCTGGGCGAGAACACGGTTCGTACCATCGCCATGGACAGCTCCGAGGGTCTGACCCGCGGCCAGTCGGTGACCGACACCGGCGCGCCGATCTCGGTCCCCGTCGGCGACGATTGCCTCGGCCGCATCATGAACGTGATCGGCGAGCCGGTCGACGAAGCGGGCCCGATCAAGTCGGCGACCAAGCGTGCGATCCACCAGCCGGC
>CAYMEB010000577.1:0-1882 GCA_964389095.1 uncultured Hyphomicrobiaceae bacterium | reverse complement strand
ACCGGCACGACGCTCGCACGCAGCAGGCTCGGATCCAGGCCGCAGGCCTCGGCGACCCGCTGGGCCACCCCGACTTCACGCTGACGGCGACGGAGGTGACTCTGCACGCTCGGCCAGGACCTGACTGGATTCGAGAGCACATAGGACAGTCGACCCCAGCGGTTCGCTGCGGTGTTTCGCGCCACCGCGACATGGGAGAGATCCTTGGCGGAGACGCCCGACATCTCAAGCACACGCCGGATCGCCGCCGCCGGAAATCGCGAGTCGTGCTTCACCCGATCACCGAGGCGCTCCTCGGCGACCGCCGCGGTCAGCTTGCCGTCGACGAGCAGCGCGGCTGCCGCATCGGCGTGATTGAAGTTGATTCCAAGGATTGCGGTCATGTGGTTCGAGCCTCTGGGTGATCTCTTGAAGAGTCGCTCATTGGAGGGAAATTGATGGGGGCAGCCGGCACGACATCACGTCGCCGAACCGGGTGGTCGCGGCTGGCGCTCGCGCAACTCGGCCAGTTTCACGCCAACCTGCCAGAAGTAGAAGCACTTTGCCCAGGCGTAGGCGAAGCCCGCGTAACCGTCCAGGAAACCCCGCCGAAGGAAGTAGCTGTAGATGAAGTGCGTCGGCGGAAGCCACCAGCGGCCCAGCGCCGCGTACTTCATGCGCTGGCGCCTGCTGAACACCGCCCAGGCCATGTCGTCCGACTCACGCAGGGCGGCGATGCGATGGGCCTCCCACGTCGAGTAGTGGTTGTGCTTGGCGAGCCAATGCTCCATGCTGCGGAAGTCACGATGGTCGATCGGCGTGTGGATCTCGCCGACGCTTCCGATCATGATCGGGTGCTCGTGGATCTCCATGTCGAGCGCGGAGCACCCCACATCATCGATGCGCTCGTACTCGCCCATGCCCAGTCGGAAGAGCGCGAGCTTCCGGTTGCTCTCGCCGTGCTCAAGCCTGCGGCCAAGGAACCAGCGGTGGTAATTGAGCCAAAATCCCGAGTGGCGCGTCGTCGGCAGGATGGACTCAAGCTCGTTGCAAAACCGGTCGTCAACGAATTCATCTGCATCAAGAAATAGCACCCAAGGAGTCTTGATCGGATAATTTCGAAGAATCCAGTTCCGCTTTTTCGGGAACTTTCCGTTCCACTTGAAATCGACGACGTCGGCGCCCATGCGGCGAGCGATGTCCGCTGTCCCATCCGTGGAGCCGGAATCGACGACGACGATCCGCTCAAATCTCCCGAGGCGACTGATGCACTCGGCGATGAGCTGCGCCTCGGAACGCACGGGAATGACGACGGTGATCGGTAGAGGCAAGGAGGTCGGAGTGTAATGGATGCGTGCACGAGCGCCCCAAAGGGACCGCTGAACCGGCTCGGAGGCGTCTATCGACCCCCGAGCGCCAGGATCCGCAAAACTGAGACGGCGATTCAGGTGGCTCCGACCCGCTCGACCAGTTCGGCCCACCGCTCCAGCGCGGCCTGCCTGGAATAGCGCGTCGTCGCGGCCTCGCGGGCCCGTTCGCCGAAGTTTCGGCGAAGGTCGGGGCGATCCCGGAGCTCCGACATGACCTGCACCAGCCGATCGACCTGTCCCGGCTCGACGACCACGCCGCAGCCGGTCTCCCGGATCACCTGGGCGACCTCGCTGCTCCCGCCGCCGACGTAGATCACCGCACGGCCGGCTTCGAGGATGCCGAAGAACTTGCTCGGAACCATCACGCCTTCCCAGCCTGCGCCCAGCGAGACGAAGTGGACGTCGGCGGCCCGCAGCAGGTCGCCGATCGCCTCGCGCGGCTGGTAGGGCTCCACCACGACCGCGCCGCTGGCGACCTGCTCGGAGAGCGACTCCACCATCGGGGCCTTTCGCTTGCCACCGCCAACCAGCGC
>CAYMEB010000576.1:0-1898 GCA_964389095.1 uncultured Hyphomicrobiaceae bacterium | reverse complement strand
TTTCATTGCGGATTCGAATGACGAGGTGATCCAGTTTGATCCGGACCTGGAGCATTTTTGTCACGGTTTTGCAGAAGAAGGGCCAGCGGTGTAGCAATCGGGTCGCGGCAACCAATGATCCAGTGTGATCCAAGCTCCTCACCAGCGAGGTTCTTGAAAGTGTGATTCTAAAGGGGGGACGAGGCAGCCTTGGGCAGGTTTGATATTGCACAACGCTCGTGCAATAATATCGAGAAGGCTGTTCGGAGTGGCTTGCGAGAGATGTCTCCTGATCGCTTCAATCACGCCTTTACGTTTGCCCTCAACGAAGCGTTCGTCGACTTCGCCGCTCAGACATGCGTCGCGGACAAGCATTGCGGCTTTACATACGCGCAGGTCGATGCCCTGTCGGCTCAGGTCGCGAACAGGCTCATTGAGCTCGGCTTTCCCAGGGGCGGACATGGCGCCGTGTATGGCCGCAACTCGGCAATGGCGCTGATCCTTGCGCTGGGCGTGATCCGCGCCGGCGGCGTCTGGATTCCGGTGAACGACCGAAATCCCGTCAAGGCGAACGTCGCGATCCTGAATGGCCTTGGGTGTGACGTTCTCTTTCATGAACGCGAGTTCGAGGACGCAGTCCCGGCCTTGCGCGAGCACGGTCAGTGTCGATTGGGCAGCGTGTGCTTCGACGAGGACGAGAGCGGTCGGGACGACGGCCTCGAAAGGTGGGTGGCCGGCGCCAGTATGCAGCGGCCGAACGTGCAGATCGCGGGCGAAGACCCGCTTTGTCTCCCTCAAACCGGCGGCACCACGGGCGCGGCCAAGGGCGTGATCCTCAGCCATCGCAATTTTTGTTCAATCGCGCACGTCGCCGCTTCGGACTCTTATGAGCCGGTCGGTACGATGTTGTGCGCAGCGCCGATGACGCATGTTGGCGGGCGGATGGTGCTGGCGACGCTGCCGCTAGGCTATCGCTACGTGGTTCTCGAGAAGATCGAGACGCGCGCCATTCTGCAGGCGATCGAAGCCCACAGAATCACGCATGTGTTCCTGCCGCCGGCGGCGATCTACGGACTGCTGGATGCCCCCGATCTCGACGCGTTCGATCTCTCGAGCTTGCGCCGCGTCCACTATACGTCATCCCCGATGTCGCCGGACCGGCTGGAAGAGGCGATCGGGCGGTTCGGCCCGATCCTGCAGGGCGGCTACAGCCAGACCGAATGCCCGATGTCGATCAGCTTCCTCAGGCCGGAGGATCATTTCGTCGACGGGCGCCTCTCGCGAGATCGCCTGAAGAGCGTCGGCCGCGCCAATACGGGCACGCAGATCGCGATCCTCGGCGATGATGGTCGCGCGCTCGAGCCGGGCGGGATCGGCGAAATCGCGGTGAAGAGCAGCTCGGTCTGCGAAGGCTATTACGGCGATCCCGTCGAAACGCAGAAGATCCGGCATGACGGGTGGCACCTTACGGGCGACATCGGCTATCTCGACGCAGACGGCTTTCTGTTCATCGTCGATCGCAAGAAGGACATGATCATCACCGGCGGATTCAACGTCTATTCGGCAGAGGTCGAACACGTGATCATGCAGACGCCCGGCGTGGCGCACGCTGCCGTGGTCGGGCTTCCCCACGAAAAGTGGGGCGAAGAAGTTACGGCCTTCGTCGAACTCAAGCCGGGCGCGCCGACGAGCGCGGCGGACATCATCGATCGATGCAAGTCCGAGATCGGCAGCGTCAAGGCGCCCAAGCAAGTCGTCTTCGTCGAAGCGCTTCCGCGGACGGCCGTAGGCAAGATCGACAAGAAGGCGCTGCGCGCAGCTAACGGGCGCTCATGAGGCGCAGGAAGTTCAAGACCGGCGCGTGGGTCACGAGTTTATGCGTCGCGACGGCCAGCGGCACCGTGGCTTTCGGATCAGAT
>CAYMEB010000575.1:0-1908 GCA_964389095.1 uncultured Hyphomicrobiaceae bacterium | reverse complement strand
CGAATCGTCGTGGAACACCTCGAGTTGAACCAACCCAGCCTCGACGACGTGTTCGCCGAAGCGACCGGCTACCGCCTGGAGGGCGCCGACAATGCACCGCAAGCCCGCTGACACGGCGCGGCAGTTCGCCGCGTTGTCGCGCAGGTCCACGCTGGCGATCTTCCGCCAGCCGGCCTTGATCGGGCCGTCGCTCATCTTTCCTTTGTTTTTTGCCGCGCTCGGATCGTCGGCCTTCAGCCGCGCGATCAGCCTCCCCGGATTTCCGAAAGTGGACTCATACCTGCAGTTCACCCTCGCCGGAACGGTGATTCAAGGCGTGTTGTTCGGATCGGTCACCGGCGCAGCGGCGCTCGCCACCGACATCCAGGACGGGTTCTTCGACCGGCTGCTCGCCGCACCGACCTCGCGCACGTCGATTCTCTTCGGTCGCCTGGCGGGCAGCTCGGTGTTCGGCGCGATGCAAGCGCTGGTGTTCCTGCTCGCGCTGCTGCCCTTCGGCGTCTACGTCGAAGCAGGCGTGATCGGCTACCTGTCGATCGTGATCGCCGGCTTCGTGATCGCCTTCGCGGTCGGTGCGCTGATGTCGGTGGTGGCGCTGAAGACCGGCTCCGCCGAAGCCGTACAGGGCACGTTTCCGGTGCTGTTCATCTTGCTGTTCTTGTCGAGCGCGTTCTTCCCGCGTGAAACCATGAGCGGCGTGTACCGCCGCATCGCCGACTTGAACCCGATCTCGTACATGGTCGAGGGTCAACGTTCGCTGGCCATCGACGGGCTCTCGCTGGCCGCCATGACCAAGACCCTCGCGATCCCCGTCGGCATCGCGATACTCACCACCCTGCTCGCGCTTCGCCAACTCTCTGCGAGACTGGCGGCACGATGAGTGCGATCCGAATCCTCGCGGTGCGCAGCGTGCGCAACATCCGGCGTCTTCCGTCGGCATTCTTCCCTGCGCTCGCCATGCCGATCTTCAACATGATCGTGTTCGCCGGGACGTTCTTCGCGGTGACGAAGATTCCCGGCTTTCCCACCGATCGTTCGATCAATTGGTACATGCCGCTCGGCATCATGATGGGCGCGGCGTTCGGCGGCGTCGGCCTGGGCTTCACCACCATCCGTGACATCGAGACCGGGTTCTACGATCGCATGCGCATGGCGCCGACGTCGCGCCTGTCGCTGGTGCTCGGTCCGCTCGTGGGCACCTTGGTTCGCATCGTGATGATGACGACGTTGGTGATCGTGCTCGGCGTCGCTCTCGGTGCGCGGTTCAGCGGCGGAGTCATCGGCGTGCTGTGCCTGTACGCCGCCGCGCTCGGACTGTCGACCATCGGGGCCGGCTGGGGCCTCGGCCTGGCCTTCAAGTTTCGCGACATGCGAGCGGCGGCGATCATGCAGCTGTCGATTTTCTTGGTGATGTTCTTGTCGTCGGCGCAGGTGCCGCTCAACGTGATGAGCGGCTGGCTGCACACGGTGGCGCGCATCAACCCGGCCACGAACATCTTGCGGCTGTCTCGTGTGGGGCTGGTCAACGAGGGATCACCCGACCATCTCTCGTGGAACGCCGTCTGGGGCGGGCTTCTTGCGATCGTGGTGATGGGCCTGCTCTCGCTCGCCTTTGCCGTGAGAAACCTGCGAAAACTGAGCGATTAGACAAACACCCGTCAGGAGGGCAATACTGCGCCTACGGGGTTCCGCGGGTGAACCTCGTCACACGACGGAGGGTCATGATGAAGGTTTCCATCGCCATCAACGGAACGTCACAAGCGCACGACGTAGAGCCGCGCACGCTCCTCGTGCACTACATCCGCGAACATGCCAAGCTCACCGGCACCAACATCGGCTGCGACACCTCGAGCTGCGGCGCCTGCACGGTGCACCTTGACGGCGAGGCAGTGAAGAGTTGCACGATCC
>CAYMEB010000574.1:0-1915 GCA_964389095.1 uncultured Hyphomicrobiaceae bacterium | reverse complement strand
CTGCCACCTCAACCGGTATCGGCGCGAACCCAGTTGAAGCGGCGATGCTCGATGGCCCTCCATAACCGACCGTTCGTTGCCATGACGTTCGCAGTTTTCGTTGCAGCGCAGCGAAAACATTGGTTCCCGTCAGCCAGACGATGCGCCCAAAAACCACACGCCATCTGATGATCAGTGACTGACTTGTGGCGCTATTGGCCCACCTCGAAAATCCGCTGCGCTGCGGCATGACGGTCGGTCTAGGGACTATCGCGTCGCTGATCGGCTGCAGTATCGGCGCCGGTCGGTATCGGAGGTGCTACGGAAGACGACTGATCTCTGTTCAGGGCTCTTGCTGACCCAGTCCGTTTCCGTTCCCATGTCAGCTTTTGACGGTCGCGACTTTCGGCAGCGGACGTGACATGGAATGCGATCCTCCAGAGCCTTTGCGTGGGTCGCGCTAACCCTTTGGCACCATCGCTGCAACTTCATGGTCGCCGGGTGTTGTGCTGGCAGATAGCCCTTCGACCACGCCAGCGCGGTCGGCGGCAGTCCTGTTCTGGCTCATCTTGCGTTTGGCATCGAGGCGGGTGATCGGCATGCGCACGCCGACGATGCCCCTCAGTTGCGCCTTGATGAAGTCGGCAGGCGCATCTGTCACGCGCCAGCGGTCGGCACGGTCTTGCTCATGTAGATCGGTCAATCGCACCACCACGTCGAGAAGGCGGTCAGCATCTTCGAAGAACTCAACCGCCCCGTAGGCGTGCACCGCCACGTAGTTCCAGGTCGGCACAACCTTGTGCGTTTCGCGCTTGGTCGCGTACCAAGAAGGCGTGATGTACGCCTGCGGACCGTGAAAGATCGCTATCGCCTCGCCGACCGACGACGACTTCCACTGCGTGTTGGCGCGAGCGACGTGCGCGTAGATCGTCCCGAAGTTCCCTTCATCAGGAACGATGATCGTCGGCAGCGGTGTTCCAATTAGACCTTCAGCAGTAACAGTCACGAGCGTCGCGGCGCGGGCTGCACGCATGGCTTGGTGAATGTCGCTAAGCTCTTCCATGCGGAAGGCCGGAGGTGTGTACATGTGACGGCTCCAACTTTACGGGCAGCTCTATTGTGGCAACTACGGCCTCAGGTCTTCGACAGTCCTTGGCTGAGATCATCGATCAGGTCGTTCACGTCCTCCAAGCCGATCGACAGGCGGATCAGATCCTCGCCGACATCCGGAGCCATCTTCGCTTCGGGGCGGATCTTGCGCCGCGCGTGCATCAGGCTCGCCGGGTGCATGATCAGCGACTCGACATCGCCGAGACTGACGGCGCGCGCGATTAGCGAGATTCCGTTCATCATGCGGCGTGCACCTTCGAAGCCGGATTTCAGGCCGAACGCCATCATACCCGAGCCGCCGCTCATCTGTTTCTCTGCGATGACACGCGCAGGATGGCTCGCCAGACCCGGATATCTGACCCAGGCGACGGCCGGGTGGGCTTCGAGGTATGTTGCGATCTCCAGCGCAGACTTGCAGTGACGTTCCATACGCAGCGGCATCGTCTTCATGCCTCGGAGAATAAGCCCCGCCGCCATCGGCGAGAGCGTTGCTCCGGTGATGTAGCGAAGCCCAGACGAATGAATTTTCGCGATTGTCTCGCGCGAGCCAAGGATGGCGCCGCCGAGGACATCGCCGTGACCATTGATGTACTTCGTCATCGAGTGGACGACGAGATCCGCGCCATGTTCCAACGGCTGCTGCAAGGCCGGCGATGCAAACGTGCCATCGACGACGACCAGCACACCAGCTTTGTGCGCTTTCGCGGCAAGGGCTGCGATATGGAGCACGTCTGACGTCGGGTTCACAGGCGTTTCGAAATAGACGATGCGCGTGCGCGGCGTTAGCACAGCGTCGAGGGCATCGGGATTGGTGAGATCAGCAGGG
>CAYMEB010000573.1:0-1934 GCA_964389095.1 uncultured Hyphomicrobiaceae bacterium | reverse complement strand
TTCCATGGCATGGAAGAGGTAGTCGGTTCGAGCCCGATCAGGTCCACTTTCTTACTCGCAGAGGTTTGATCACCAGTCGTCACAAAGTGGCGATGGTGGTCTGCTGCGCCAGAAACGGGCCTTGGGTCTTCGGACCGTGGTGACACGGACACGACCCGATGACGGCTGACCAACGGAGAAACAGTCACATGAGCGTCACCTGGCAGGGCTGCTGGCTCGGCGTTCGGTTTTGAATCCGAAGCCTGATCTTGAGCCGCCTTCAATGCGGCCTGCGAGGCATGATCAGGCGTGATGTTCCGGAGGTAGTGGTTATGAAGCACGATCTCGCTATGGCCGGCCCAGGCGGCGACGTTGGCAACGGGGTGCTCGATGACCCAGTCCGTGATGCACGACGCTCGTAGGTTGTGCATGACTTTGGGGTACTCCTCGATCCCCGCAGCCTCAACCAATCTCCTCATCCGCACATTGAGGTTCGTGTGGATGCGAAGGGTTGGCAGGATGAAGTCTGAGCCACCGCCTGAACTGGAGTAAGCCTGCCAAAGAAGGTCGAACAGTTGGGGGAACAGGGGAATCACTCGGGATCCCTTGCCGCACGATGCGGTCTTAGGCGAAACAGCCTCGAGTTGTCGACGCTGCCAGTCAACATCCGTCCAACGCAGATGCTTGATCTCACTCGGAACACGAAGACCCCCGAATCGTGCCAGACCGAGAAGACACCGATCCTCCTGGTCAGTGGCGTGCCGGATGACCTGCATCACATCTGATGCAGGCACATACACCTCTCGAGCCTTGTTTCGACCTGCCGAGATCGGAACCTTCCCCAGCTTGAACGGGTTGTGCAGGATGACGCCTTCCCGAATCGCCTGATCCACAACCATCGACATGACACCACAGGTCTTTCGAACGGTGGCTTCGGCCATCGTTCCACCCTGCTTGCCCGGCAACTTCAGCAAGTACCGCCTGAAGGCTTGAGCTGCGGTTACATCCACGCTCCTCAAGGTGTGACCAGCAAAGAACGTCTGGCAGTGAGACTTGGCACGGTTCCACACCTTTAGGGTGCTCTGTGTCTTGCCGTGTCCATGGTTCTGCATGAACGCATCGATGGCATCGACCACAAGCATGTCATGCGTTCGAGGACCGACCAGCCGCAAGGCTTGGATCTTGCGATACAGGCGTTCGGGGATGTTCTTTAGCCAATCCTGCACCTCCAGGGTGGGGGTGGTTCCAAGGGTGGAGCAGGCGATCAAAGCGTCGAGCTTGGCCTTCACGAAGTTGTGATCGGCCTTGGTACGAAGCCCTACGGACTTGAGTCGCATGGTCGTCTTGAACCCGCTTGGGAGTTCAATCGATAGGCGGTAGCCCTTCTTGTCCTCGTTGACGGAGACGCTCATGCTGCCTCCTTTCCCGTGTTGCCACGGAGGAAGTCATTCAGCACGCTCAGGGCGATGCGAATGCGGCCACGAATCCGAAGGGGACGCAGTTCCTGGTCCTTGATCATCCGACGGACCGTCGACTCACTAACCCCAAGGATCTCAGAAGCTTCTCGGACGCTGCATGTAAGGCACGATGTTTCGCCAATTGGACCCTGGCGAGGGCTGTAATCATCATTGTTCATGCCAGCATTGTACAATATTATAGGACTCTGTCAAGAAGAAAGTCTTATAATTATTTCTCGGACACTGGGAGTTTCCATTTGGCCAGTCTCCGGGGCGGGGGCATACTGCCTCTCAGAAGAGCTTCCATTCCGGTGGCTCCGGGAGACAGAACCATGAAGTCATTGGTGGTCCGTGCGTTTGGTCTGGTCGCATCCGTGCTGTTGGCAGGAGCTGCTGGAGCTCAGTCCACTCAAGCTGTGGAGTGGAAGGTGAGCGAGGGTGGCAATGGGCACTGGTATCAGCTTGTGGTGGTTGGTCCGATTAACTGGCTTGAGGCGA
>CAYMEB010000572.1:0-1935 GCA_964389095.1 uncultured Hyphomicrobiaceae bacterium | reverse complement strand
TTCGCGTACTTGGCCACGTTCTCGCGATCCGCGCCAAACAAGTGCTGCTCGAGGCTGCGATCGTTCGCCTAGCGAAGTTCCCTTAGCGCGAAGCTCAATAATTGGAAGACTGCGACCTCGCAGGCATGCCGCGTCATCAAAGTTCCCAAAACCCCGACAACTGAAGCCAGCATCCTTCGCTTTCGGAGTCACTCGGCGCCCACCAGCGGCTCAGAGAGAGTCGAACAAGCGCATTGGCGGGAATGACTTCTGGCGCCGGCGCAACGCCGACGTACTTCACCTTCCGCTTTCGACCAGGTCTATTCCAAGCAGTCTCGTCCGCCCAATAGCTTCCGAATCGATCGATCCGCAAGGGCATCGAAGGCCGCCAGAAGCCGGTACTGCACCTCGGAATCTTCTTCCGAGTGACGAATCCGGTTCCACCAGGAGACCAGACAAGGCACCCGTCGAAGCACTGATCGATCCCGCCGCGCCAGTGCGCAACCATTCCAGCAGCAACTCTGACATCCGCCGTTCTGTCTTTAAGCCACGTCCTTGAAACAACCTGCACATCTTCGACGTGCGGGGGCTCAACAGGGCTTAAGCGCCGATAGTCAATCAGATAGACCTCGCCCACGCGGAACCCATCCTTGGTCTGCCAATGCTGGTAGCGATCCTGTCGCAGCAGACGCAAGGACTGACGATTGGTCAGATCTACCCCGCCAACACAGAGGCCAGAATTCATGTTCGTCACCCCGACGATCAAAACTTCCCCCGTTGGCATGATTCCTCCTTCAGACTCCGTAATGTTCGACAGGAATGCTCAGTTCCTGTGCCACCCAAGCCGCAACCAGAGATCGGTGACACGCAGAAGGAAGTCGTTCTACGCAGAAGAGCATCGGACGTCTCGTGTCACGCGGCAGCGCAGCCACAAACTGCGGGACAGCCCAGCTCACGAGACATGTTTCGCAGTAACTGCGCCGGAATGCTTCGCCCAATTCGGCTCGGTCGCGCTTACCAACGCCCGCGGCTGAATCGGCCGCTTTCTGTGCCTGTCGAACCACTTCCGTCGGCGCGAGTTGCTTCAGATGCACATAGTTGATGTTCCGAGTTGCAAGCTCCTTCTGCAGGCGAACGCTATTCGCAAACGCGTACTCAGAACCGCGCAGGCCACGCCGCTGGCGAACATCAACAAAACAATCCGTTCGACTCGCGATGATGCAGTCAAAGAACTGTCTCTCGGACATGCCATACACCCCAATCGTCAGAATGGCGTCAAGCGATAGCATCATGGTTCCTCTGGCTCCGTCGTCTTTTTGAATCTGCTCAGCTGCGGCTCTTCGGCCCAGAGCAGCCGTTGACCACCTGTCAGGCGCAGCATGACCGCCTCCTGATCGACGAGCTTTCCGTCTTGGTCGATGTGCTCCGGCTCAATACCACACTCAACCAGTGCAACGCCTATCAATTTCGAACGGTGGCATGACTCTGGCTTGCCCTCACTACACATCAATGCAATTACATGGCCACCGTGCTGAGATGCTTCGATTCGACCAATTCCCTGCTTGAACCAGGGCTTCGCCCTGCACAGCCCGTAATCGACATGACCATCTCGATACACGGTCGCGTCTGACGGTCGGCCACCAAGAACGTCGCCCACAAATACATAACGAACACCAACAGCATCCAGCGATGCCTTCAGTGCGCCTTGGCTGAATTCAGGCTGAAACTTCGAGTACGGGCTGGAGCGAACATCAAGCAGGAACTCAACCCGCTCGCGGAGGAGCAAATCGGTGAACTGCTGCATGGTTCGCCCCCCATGTCCAATTGTCAGGACGCGGCCCATCCCAGAAGTCTACTGGGGCACTCAGGGCGGCCGAACCCCACCCCCATACACCCACCCGGCCACCGCCCTCACCGCCTCGCGATCCCCCTTCTCCGCCCCAAACCCCTCCGGCT
>CAYMEB010000571.1:0-1955 GCA_964389095.1 uncultured Hyphomicrobiaceae bacterium | reverse complement strand
GGAGGAAGCATCACGGCAGGAGTTTCTTCCGGTTACGGCAGCGGGTATGGCGCCTGTTACGGCTCGCCTTACGGCTACGGCGCGGGTTGTGCCCCGGTGTACGTGCCCTATTCGCCCTTTACCCGCACCTATGGCAACCCCTGCTATCCGGCCGCGGTCGTGGTGCCTGGTTCGGTCTGTGTCGTGCCCGTGTATCCGGTGGCGTGCGGACAGTTCATCGTGCGTTGAATCGCTGTGAAAGGAGAACCTCATGAGAAGCTCTTGCATCATCCTCGTGCCCATCTGCCTTGCCGCCGTAGGTTGCCAGCCGCAGCAGACGAACATCGTGCGCACGGCAAGGCTGCCGGACGGCACGGAACTTTCGTATTCGAACACCAGCAGCGGCTACTTCTTCAATCCGAACTACACGAGCGACCCCGGACTCGGAGGACCCGGGCCGCTTGCCGTGCCGATTGCGGCGGGTGTGCTGCCAGGGGCAGCGGCGTATCCGATGCCGTATGCGGCGCCGGGCTTTCCTCCATACGGCCCCGGATGTCTCGGACCGGCCGTGGTGCTGCCGGACTATGGCGGGTGGGGAAGGTGAGACGGTAGCCTGAAGGTTCAGTTCGTCCGGGGTGAAACATCGAGTATGCATCTCGCATCAAAAGGCATCCAGATCTCCGAGGAGGCATCGATCATGGCGAAGAAGAGCACTTCTGGCTCGGGCATGAAGATTCGCGTCGGCACAGGGCGACGCGAAGGCGCGAGTTTCAAGCTGAAGAAGGCGAAGAACTGGGGCAAGGCAAGGGATTTCCGTCTGGCTCACTTGCTGTTCAACGACGGTGACGACGATCACGAGATCGTGCCAGTCGCCCAGGCGATCGAGTGGTACGACGATGTGATCGGCAAGGAGCTCTATGTGGAGTTCGAGGGCGAGATCACGATCGCCGACAAGGCCATCGCGAAGTCGCTGAAGGGTGCCGAGAACGGCTCGGACTATGTGCTCGAGTTGATCGTCGACGGAAAGGAACTGGAGTCAGGCGTGGACTACGAGCTCAAGGAGAACCGCAATCTCTGGATCGCCTGACGCTGGGGCGCTGCAAGTCGACCATTTCCGCGGAGCATCACGCAAATGCCGAAAGCCAAGTACGAGATCCAGTTCGATGGTCAGATCCACTGTCGCGTCACGCCAGCACCGCGGGCTGCGGCGCTGAAGAAGCTGATCACCGGCGGCGATTACGGCATCTCTCTCGAGGTGGCCACGGCCGACGGGGGTGCGATGATGACCTCGCTTTGGGTCACCGATGCACCCAAGGGTCTGGTCGTGTTCAAGTGGGCGGGGGAGCGGTTGACGGTGAAGCTGAAGGGTGTCTGGGCCATGCCCGACTCCGACCTGACGAAGGATCCTCAGTTTGCAGCCGCTGCGTCGGCCGCAGCAGCGGTGAGCGCGGGTCTGGCGGATGCCGACGGTGAGGTTCTTGAGCTTGAGCCTGACGCGGCGATAACGGTCCAGGTTGGAACGCTGCGCCAGGCCGGTGGCGGCGCAACGGCAGGCAAGGCTGGCGCTCGCCGGGATGTCGCATCGATCCGACAGTCGCTGAAGGAGATGAAGGTGAAGCCGCGTTTCGTCGAGGCGATGGAGCTTCTTTACTCCTCCGACGACGAGCTGCCCAAGGTGCTGCATCGCCTCTCGGGCGGTGGCAAGAAGGAGGTCGACTACGCGGTGGAGGACCGGCTTGAAGCGCTCGCCGAGGCCATCACCAGCCGCAGCCCCGACACCCAGCGGATGGCCAACTGCGTCGGCAGCACCAACAAGGAGTTCCGCGATCTCCTGATGTCTCGCTGGCTGGAGGGTGACGTTCCGGGTTGCGGGTACGAGACCAAGGTCCGTGCTTCGGAGGCCTTGGCGGCGTGGAGCGTGCGGTTCGAAGAGGCGCGTGCGGAGGTGGTGAAGCGCCTCAAGCACAAGCGATGGG
>CAYMEB010000570.1:0-1957 GCA_964389095.1 uncultured Hyphomicrobiaceae bacterium | reverse complement strand
CCAACCGGGTCGCGGCCGGTCATGAGCCCTCCGAGGACAGAGAATTCGAGGGGCAACGGTTCATTCACTATACTACGTGTCGCTAACTTCGCGTAGATACAGTGCGGCCAAGTGGTCAGGTTGCGGAGCTAAACCGCGACCGTATCCACTCAGCGCTGACATACACCGAAAACCTTTTTGTCCAATAGAGATTTCACCAAATTTGTGGGCGTAATCATCTGTTCCAACCCTACACGACCGACGAGTCGGCTGACCGTAGTTGCGCTGACAAACTGGCTAGCGCCGCTAAAATCACGGTCTCCCAGTCAGAGGACGGGTCTTCCTTGCGGAACAACTCTAGACTCGAGTACCACGGCGTTCGATGACCGTCTGTCATCCATCGCCAACTTGGTACAAACGGCAACAAGATCTTGGCAGGTTTTCCAAGCGCGCCACAAAGATGGGCCGTCGTGTTGCCGATCGTCAGCACCACGTCGCAGGCGACGATCAAGGCCGCGACGTCATCAAGATCGCACGTTAAATCAATTTTTGGCGCTTGCCAAATATTCACACCCGTCCGTTGACGAAACGCGAGTAATTCCTGCTCCGTGTCGCCGTACTGTAGATTGACGAAGCACGCCTCGGGTATTACTCGAAGGACTGTTTTGCACAGCTTTTCAAGTTCAATACTGCGTCGCGCCGACGATTCGCGGTTTGAACTGCGCCAACTTATTCCTACGGCGGGACGCCCTAAGCCTTTGGAGAGCATCCCGCGCAGTTGACTAACACGGTACGAATCGGCACTCAGATAACCAAGATTGCGCCCCAAGAAATCATCCAAGTTTTTGCGGACATATTGGCCGAGGCTGCCTAGCGCAATTTGCGCGTCGAAGTCTGTAGCGGCAAACTTGACGGGAGTCTCAGCAAGCTCGACCGTCGCCGGTAGAGATCTGCGAAACAAAGGCAACAAGCGCGGATCGACCTGCACCAGTGTTTTGGCGGTCAGAGACCCGAAGTCGGTAATCATGGAACCAAACATCAACTCATCGCCGATACCCTGCTCGGCTCGAATGAGGACACGCGGTTTTTGCGACGCCCCTGCCACATAAGCCGGAATGCCGCTTGTTAGTGGGTTAAGAACCGCACCAGCGGCGAAGCGCTGCTCGTGCAATAACCAACCCTTCGCAAACTGCCCTATCGAAAGGTAGCCAAGCGAGGCATTCCACGAGGCTGACGAGTTGGCCGGATCGACCAAACTCGCTCTGTCAAAAAAAATAATCGCGTCGCGTACTCTGCGCAACTCCATCAGCACCGTCCCGACATTAGTAACAGCCTCACCAAAAGCCGGTCTCAAGGCGACAGCAGCCGAATAACTTCCTAGTGCCTCACGATAGCGCGTGAGATCGCGAAGCGAGGCCCCTCGATTGTTAAAGGCCTCAGCACTATCGGGCTGTAGTCGCAATACACGATCAAAGTATTTTAGGGCGGATACGAAATCGCCATCGTCACGCAGCGCGAGCCCATAGCTCCCCAGCGACTCGGTCACCATGGGGTTCAGACACAAGGCGTGACGATAAGCATCGGCGGATGCTGCTATCGACCCTATGTTGCGACACGCATGCGCCCGATTGATCCACGCTGCTTGGTGGGTAGGGTCGAATGTAACCACCCGACCATACGATCGTAGCGAGTCGGTCGGTCTTCCAAGCGCGGCCAGAGTCAACCCCTCATTGAAATAAACACCCGGATCGCACGGATCGAACGCCTTGGCGATTGAATAACTGCGCAGGGCTGCAGCACCATCACCCAAAATCTGTAAGGCGATGCCACGAAGACCCCACGCGGCTTGATCGTTTCGATCCGCTGCCAAAGCGTGGCCAAGCGCGATGCCTGCGGCCATGGCCTGATCGATCTTGAGCCGCGCGGCGCCGAGAGCTCGCCAACCGAAAGCCTCACCCGGACACATGAGTACCAGACC
>CAYMEB010000569.1:0-1962 GCA_964389095.1 uncultured Hyphomicrobiaceae bacterium | reverse complement strand
GGCGCTTCGGGTGGTGAAAGACGTTGGTTCCAGCCATTACCGTTACATCGCGGATCCGCCTGAAGGCCTTCCACCGGCAACAACAGCTCGGGAGGCTCTTGCCGATCTGCCGCCAATACACGCGCTCCGCTTGCACTCACTCGGCGAGCTTCGAGGCGGGGTCAAGGACCCTACGAAGCCTGTCGAGTACTCGACCTCCGAGCCGACGACCGCGTACTCCCGTCTCATGCGACAGTGGTCGGGATTTGCGACTGGCAAGTCCACGACTGGCCACGTGATCAGGCATGTTCCCCGCGACTACAAGATCTTCGCTGAGATTCCGGAGGGTTGGGAGTACCCTCAGATCCATGCCTATGTCGAGCAGAAGATCGACAACTGGTTGAAGCATCGAAAGGCTTCGGGCCTTTCAACGGATCAGCGGAGGGCGGATGTCCGTGACTTCATCCAAGCATGGCGCATACCCTACGACCCAAGCAAGTACGCGAACAAGTGGTGGAAGCTTGAGGCAAACAGACCGGTGCGTACGCTGCTGGCCCATCTCGGCAAGGACACGTACTCCCACATCCACTTCGACTCGGGCCAAGCCCGGACGATCTCCGTGCGCGAAGCGGCAAGGCTCCAGTCCTTCCCCGACGGGTTCGTCTTCAAGTGCTCGATGAACCCGGCGTTCAAGCAGATCGGGAATGCGGTTCCGGCGCTTTTCGCCTACGCAATTGCCATGTGCATGCGTACCGCGTTGGGAGCTCCGACGATCGTTGACATGCGCGTCAGTCTTCTCGGCATCGACGGCCGATCCATAGATGCGACTCAGGGGGCCCTATGAAGTTCGTCATTCTTCGGCTGCTCACCCACAGCGAGCTGGGGATGTTCCACGCCTACCGCGACGGCAGGGAAGGTTCGAGGCAGAGGGCGATCAACTTTGACGGTGACGTCGTCGACCGCGTCTTCCCCTCGGCCAAGGACTCGGACAAGATCTTCATCGACTGCCGCAGCATGGAGGACGCCACCACTGTCACGGAGACGAAGCAGTGGCTCAAGCGGCAGGAGAAGAACTGGCGGCTGGAGGGCAACTGCCCGACCAGCGACTACTACAAGTTCGTCGAGCCCGGAGTGCTGTTCGCAATGGCGGTCGACTCGGCGACCACGCCTGCGACAGGTTCATGGATCGTCATCCCGACATCCCATCCAGCACATGGTGCGATCGTCGGGCACGGCGAGAGCGCGCGCCTGGGCCGCGCCGGAATGATCGCCCTTTACGGAAGTGAAGGGGATCACACGAGGCAGACACTTGGCGAGCACTTTCCAGCACTCTTCCCCCGACATGAACTTCCGATTCCGCCGGCCATTGATGGCGGAGACGAGCCTGACCCGGTCGGTCTCTTCGACATCCTGGCGAGTGCCGGGTACAGGCTACCCAGCGCGATCGCCGATCTCGTCGACAACAGCATCTCTGCAGGTGCAACTGAGATCGATATCCACTTCCCGAACCCGAACGCCGGCGGAAGGTGGATGTGCATCAGGGACAACGGCAAGGGGATGACTGCCGAAGGGCTGCGGCACGCCATGAGGGGGGGGAGTCGTCGAGCGTACGGCGGCAATGACCTTGGCAAGTTCGGCTACGGGCTGAAAGGAGCATCGTGGTCCCAGGCCGACTGTCTGACGGTAGTGAGCAAGGCCGGCAAGGAACAAACAGCGGCTGTACGCACCTGGGACAAGGAGCATCTTGTCCGAACGGGTAGATGGGAGACTCTCAGCGCTCCCGTCGATGTGCGCTATGCCGAACAGGTCGACATCAAGGGAACAGGAACGGCTGTTCTGCTCACGAAGATGCGACCGCCGATCGAGGTCCCAACAGTACGGGATGTCGACCCATACACCGTCGAGGTCACTGAACTCAGACATCACCTTGAGCTTGTGTTCCACCGCTTCCTGAAGGGCGTAGCAAAGGGAAGGGAGCAGTTG
>CAYMEB010000568.1:0-1966 GCA_964389095.1 uncultured Hyphomicrobiaceae bacterium | reverse complement strand
GAACAACGGTGGCTTCGTGCAAATGGCGCGAGACCTGGCGCCCGGCGGCGGCGCAATCGACGCCAGCGCGTTCATCGGGGTGGAAATCGACGTACGGGCAATGGCGAGAGCTACGGTTGTCATCTGCGAACGCCGGCGACACACAGGCCCTGGCAGTCCTATCGGCACAGTTTCCCGACCACGCAGGCATGGACCACGCTACGTTTGCCGTTTGCAGAGTTCGTAGCGCACAAGATCGATGAACCGCTCGATCTCAGCAGCCTGCGCCGTATAGGGTTGGTCGCCATCGGCCGTCAGTTTCAGGCTGATCTCAGCGTCTCGCGCATGGCGTTCTACGACACGTAACGCAGCCCAGCCCGCACCTGGTCCGGCCGCACGATTTCATGAGAGGGGACATCTATGACCCAGCAAGCTCGAGCATGATCTCGTTGCGGCGGAAGAACGGCAGTGTCCAGGGTGGGTTGTAGAATGCCAGCACCGGCTCGCCAGTGAACGCCGTCTTATGCTCACGCGCATATCGAACGAGTTCGGCAGTCTTGGCTGCGACCAGCGTGTCGTCAGCGATCCCGGAGAAGCGGATCGCGAGCATACGCCGGGCCGGTACCGGCACGAGTTTGACGCGCCCGTCTGTCGGCGTCGGCAGCGTCTCCATGGTCCAGCTCTTCGGCATGATGAACCACACCTTCCATGCACTGCCGCCCGCCTGCTGCGTGACCGGTGCTGTCATGGCAATCGTCAGCTTCGCCTGCTGTTCGACGGGCGCGGTCATCGCAATCTTTGCGTTCGGCGTATTGGCGCCGAAGATGTAGGCGGCGATCAGTCTGAAGCCAGCCTCTATGGCTTTCTTCCGTTCACCTTCCACCTCGGCCTCGGCGGCGATCACGGCGCCGTAGTCGCGGACCTCGATCGTGCCATCGGAGAGAGCGACTTTGTAGTCAGGCTGCTCGACGCGGCTCATGATCGGCCCCGCTGCCACGGCAGCGATGGCAAGAACAATCAGAACAGCTGCGAGCGCGTACCACACCATTCTCTGTCGGGACCGCCTCGTGGTTTCCGTCGGTGCGATCGGCTGTAAATTGCTCATGATAGCCGTCCTTGTCATCGCCGTCACAACCCCGACGGCCGGCCGTATCGCCCCCACAGCGGCGTTTCACGCGGCAGCTCTCATTACGGATTGCACAGCTCGCACCATCGGGGTTCGGCTCTCGTCCGACTGGGTCTCTCGAACCTGTGGGTCTTGTGGCTGCAAACTTTGCAGCCGTGGATCTCGGCGCGGACCAACCTAGTCGGCGCGCCGCAATCGCCGCAGGGCAGACCGCGCTCGATGTCTATGAGCCCGAACCCGGGTCGACCACAAGAGCGACAGCAGCGGGCCATCCTGAGCGCCAGCCATTTTGCTGTCCGGGCAATTCCTGCCATGCGCGTTGGATTGAGATGCGCGCGCATGTCCGTCTGGACCATCACGCGACCGGAAGCAGAGCGCGCGCCGACGTCGCGGATCGCGCGGCGGATCCGCTCGGAGTCGGTCAGGCCTTTGATTAACACGGAGGTATCGGCGGGATCTTCGGGGCGAACGATAACCGCATGCTGTGGGAATCCCACCCTCTTCAAGAAGGGTTCTGGATCGTCGGCTGGCGAGACCACGATATGATCGAAATTCGTCGGCGTGCGCCGGTGCACGATGACCTCGTGTCCTGTTGTGGCATCCAGCAGCAGCAGCACTTCCTGGCCCGATGCCAGGAATGGCATATGGGGATGAGGCCCAAAGGCGCCTTCGCTGCCGATGCCGACATGAGCCCCTGTCCGCTCGATGGCGAGCCGTGCCTTCGCGCGTGCCGCGTCTAGCATCGTTCCCTGTCGGGCGATCTCGCCAGTGAACGTTCCAAGTGAGTCGGTGTCGACGCCTGGGGCGGTCGTGACCGTCATGTCGAACCACCGGCACAGCACAGGTGCAATCGCCCGCTCC
>CAYMEB010000567.1:0-1970 GCA_964389095.1 uncultured Hyphomicrobiaceae bacterium | reverse complement strand
CGCACTGGGCGACGCCGCAGCCGTACGTCGTGCCGGTGAGGCCGGCCTGCTCGCGCAGGGCCCACAGGAGTGGAGTGTCGCCATCGACCTTCAGATCGACCGCTTTTCCGTTGATGTTCAGTTTGGCCATTTCGGTCCTTCCTCCAGCCGAGACATAGGCAGATTGGGCATGCGCGGTCTCCCCCGCAGGCGATGCCGCGGTCCCCGATGCAAACCGAGTTGCGACGCTAGGACACCGACGATCTGCCGACAAGTCGCAAGGCCGTGATCAATCATGCAGCGCACAACGATCGAGACCGTCCGGAACCGTCAACCTGACGTCTTACGACTGTGCTGCAGTGCAGCAGCGATCTCGGCATCGGACAAGCCCGCGGCGCGCAGGACCTCGGCCGTGTCCGCACCGAGGCGCGGGGCGGGCACGTCCTTGCGGCGCTCGACGCCGTCGAAGCGGATCGGTGCCCGCAACGTCCGCTTGATCGCCGTGGGACGGTCGAAGTCGGGCTTGAAGAAGTCGACCGCGGCGAGATGGGGATCCGCGAGCAGGTCGTCGATCGACTTCACCGGGAAATGTGGAACGTCGAGCCGGCTGAAGGTATCGCACCATTCTCGCGTCGTGCGTGCCGGCAGGGCTTCGGCGAGCATCGTATAGAGTTCACCGACCCGCCGGCTGCGCTCGGTGTCGTCACGGAACCAAGCCGTCTTCGCGATCTGACCCTTTCCGATCTCTTCCAGCACTTTCGTCCAGTTGCCCGGCGTGTAGGGCAACACGCCGATCCAGCCATCCTTCGTCTGATAGGGGCGCCGGTCTCGCGCCGTGATGCGATGGTAGCCCCGCGTTGAAGCCTCGCCCCAGGTGGCGCCCTGCAAGTGTTCCGTCAGGTTGAAGGCTACCATGCTCTCGAACATCGGGATCTCGACGTAACCGGGCGGCGATCCCGAGCGCTCGCGATGCAAAAGGGCCGCTAGAACCGCGTAGGCGAGATGCAGCCCCGTGATCTTGTCAGCGATGATCGAGGGTGCGTAAGCGGCCGCGCCGTCCCGCAGCTCGAACAAGCCGGCCACACCCGAAGCCGCCTGGATCACGTCGTCGTAAGCCGGACGGCCGGCGTAGGGGCCCGTGCGGCCAAAACCTACCGCCGCGCAGTAGACGATGCGGGGATTGAGCTTGCGCACGGCGTCGAAGGAGAAGCCGAGCTTGTCCAGCGCCTCCTGGCGCATGTTGTGGATCAACACGTCCCCGCTGGGGATCAGGGCCTCCAGCGCGCGCTTCCCGGCTGGCGATTTCAGATCGAGACAGACCGAACGCTTGTTGCGGTTGTTGTTGGCGAACATCGCCGACATGCCTGGTTCCGCGAGCGGCGGCAGCGGCCGCATGTTGTCGCCCTCGGGCGGCTCGATCTTGATCACGTCAGCCCCCAGGTCACCCAGTATCTGCGCGCCGTAGGGCCCCAGGATCACGGCCGTAACGTCGATGATCCTGATACCTTGAAGGATTGGGTACATGGCTGGCCCTGGTCTGAGCGGCGATGACGGGCTCGACTGCCCGTCGATCTTGGGGCGTAGCGTGACGTGACACCCCCACGCAAGGGGCGGCCGGCGGCGAGGGCTCTGCGTTGACCGCCCATTGCGGTCAACCTATGGAACCCGTCGAACTGCGCCACCACCGGGAAGCCATGGACGACAACAGGTTCACATTCCGGCTGACCACCACATCGGGGAACGCGCGACTTGGTCGGATCGAAACGCCCCGCGGGGCGATCCGCACGCCCGCTTTCATGCCGGTCGGCACGGCCGCGACGGTCAAGGCCGTGTATCTCGACCAGGTGGCGGCAGCCGGCGCCGACATCATGCTCGGCAACACCTATCACCTGATGCTGCGACCGGGCGCCGAACGGTTGCACCGCCTGGGCGGGCTCCATGCCTTCATGGGTTGGAAGCGCCCCATCCTGACCGACTCCGGCGGCTTCCAG
>CAYMEB010000566.1:0-1978 GCA_964389095.1 uncultured Hyphomicrobiaceae bacterium | reverse complement strand
ACCAACCAGCCGCCACCCCTTCGCTCCTCCGCCCTCCCTTCCCGGCCCGTCCCACGAAGGTGCCGGGGCGGTCGGCGCTCCCCCCATGAACTCGTCTGTGCTCCTCCCGGGCGCCCTCGGTGTCGCGCTCTGCTCCACTCTCCCGGCGTCCCCGGCGGCCGACTCCGCCCTCGCGCTCGACCAGAATGTGCTCATACGACATCGGCTGTCCTCCTGTGCCCGTTCCCTGATAGCCGGGGGAGCTATCGCCAATTCTTGGTGACGGCCGGGCCGGTCAGGCGGCGGCGGTTGCGGGCTGAGGGGCTGTTTTCTTCGGCACGACCTCGAGCCCGTCCGCGAACTTCACACCTAGGATCAGTTTTGGCAACTGGGCGTGACCATCGAGGCGGCGCCAACTCTTCTGTGCGCCCTCGACCAGCTTGAACACCATGGCGAGCGCGGTCTTGTTCGACAGGCAGCCCTTCGCTCGGACCGTGCGGTGACGGACCGTCGCGAACGTGCTTTCGATTGGGTTGGTTGTGCGCAGATGCTTCCAGTGCTCGGCGGGGAAGTCGTAGAAGGCCAACAGGGCGTCGCGATCTTTCCGCAGGCATTCGGCGGCTTTTTCGTATTTCAATGCGTAGCTCTCGATGAAGGCGTCGAACGCGGTCTCGGCGGCGACTTTCGTTTCCGCCATCCAGATCTCGTGCAATGCGCGCTTGGCTTTCGGCTGCTGGCTTACGGGGAGCTTGTTCAAGACGTTCGCGGTCTTGTGCACGCAGCAGCGTTGCTCTCGTGCTTTCGGCCAGACCTCGCCCGCAGCCTTCCAGAAGCCGAGCGCGCCGTCGGCGATCATCAACTCGGGCTGCACGTCGAGCCCGCGTCGCATGAGATCGAGCAGCAGCGCGCGCCAATCATGCGCACTTTCCCTTGCGCCATCGGTGAATCCGACGAGTTCCTTGCGGCCTTCTGCTGTCGCGCCGATGATCACGAGAATGCACTGCTTTTCCTCTTCGAGCCGCGCCTGCAGATGGATGCCGTCGGCCCAGACGTAAACGTAGCGCTTCGCCGACAGATCGCGCTTCTGCCACTGCGCATGATCGTCCTGCCAGCCATCCTTCAGGCGGCCGATGGCGGACGCCGACAAGCCGCTCGCATCCCGGCCGAGCAGCGCGCCGAGTGCCTCGGAGAAATCGCCCGTCGAGATCCCCTTGAGGTACAAGATCGGCAGCAGCGTCTCGATCGACTTCGAGCGCCGCATGTAGGGCGGCAGGATCGACGGCGAGAACCGGATGCGAGCGGGATCGTCGGCAGCCACTTCGCGATCACGCACGCGCGGCTGGCGCACGGCGACCGGGCCGATGCCGGTCATCACCTCGCGCTCGGGCAAGTGGCCGTGGCGGACAACCCGCTGGTGGCCGTCCTTGGTCTTGAGATCGGCATGCTTGCCGAGGAACTCCGCGACCTCCGCCTCGACCGCCTGCGCGAGCAGGGCACGCGCCCCGTTGCGCAAGACCTCGGTGAGTTGATCCTCGAAGGCTCCTGGCTGAATCAGTCGGACGACGTTATCATTGGACACGGCATATCGCTCCTTTGGTGGAGAAGTGAGATCGTCAAGCAACCCCACGATATGCCGCCTTCCCGATTCCCGCCGTCACCAACTTCCGCGCATAGCTCCTCGCCGTCATGCGGACGCAAGAAATCCGCTCGCCGCGGCGCATCTGCCAGGCGCTCAAGTGACCGAACAGAGTTGAGATCGTCAAATGGCACTGCGCGATGAGTATGATGTTGTAGTGATCGGAAGCGGTCCCGGCGGTGAAGGGGCCGCCATGACTGTAGCCAAGGGCGGTAAGCGCGTCGCGATGGTTGACCAGGATGCCGAGGTGGGCGGTTCGTGCACACACCGCGGCACCATACCTAGCAAGACGCTGCGGCACGTCATCCAGCAGCTGACCGAAGACGGCGTGTGCGTGATCCGTCATCTCCTGCGCAAAGCGGG
>CAYMEB010000565.1:0-1979 GCA_964389095.1 uncultured Hyphomicrobiaceae bacterium | reverse complement strand
CCACCCCGATCGGCTGGAAGGTCTTCGGGTCCAGCGTATTCTGGAACTCATACACGAACGGCTGCAGCGAGAAGTTGCCCTCTTCATCGACGAAATGCCCCTGCTGCGGCGGGACGAAGGCGTACTTCAGGTTGTCCCGGTCGATCGACGTGGGCGAGAAGAAATCGGCGAACACAGCCAGCACGATCAGCACCGTCACGATCAGCGCGCCGATGATCGAGACTGGGTTGCGCCGGAAGCGCCGCCAGACGAGCTGAGCGTAACTTTCGGTGTTCGCCGTCTGCAGCAGCTTTCTCTGCAGAGCTTCCATGGAGAGTTGAGTGTCCATTATTGTTTTTGGGCAGCTATTCCGACGTGAGCCTGAACAGCCCTCGCTCACTACGCATACCGAATGCGCGGATCCAGCACGGCCAGCAGGAGATCGGAAATCAGGTTGCCGACGACGATCAGGACGCCGTAAATCAGCAGACAGCAGCCGGCGATGTAAATATCCTGGCCGACCAGGGAGTTGTAGAACAGCGGGCCGAGCGTCGGCAGGTTCAGCACGATCGCCGCCTCCAGCTCACCCTGCATCATGTACGGCAGCACCGTGCCCTGATACGCCACGATCGGGTGCAGCGCATTCGGCACGGCGTGCTTGGACATCACCTCGCTCTCGCGCAGGCCCTTCGAACGCGCCGTGGTCACGTACTGCGCGTTCAGCACGTCGAGCAGGTTGCCGCGCATCACGCGCATATTGCGCGCCACGCCGCCCAGTCCGGCGATCACCAGCACCGGCCAGATGTTCTTGAACATGTCCAGGACCTTCGCCAGGCTCCACGGCTCCAGCGTGTACTGCGGTGAGAAGAAGCCGGTGATGCTCGATCCCTTGAACACGAACACGATCACGTACATGATCACCAGCGCGATCGCAAAGCGCGGCACGGACGTGAAGATGAACGCGACGATCCCGGATACGTCGTCTAAGAATCCGTATTTTCTTGGTGCGACGAAAATGCCTAAGCCAATGCCCACCACAGTGGAAATGGCGTGGCACAGCAACGCTAGGAAAATCGTCTTCGGCATGCGCTCGGCGATCAGCTCGCCGACGTCCCGGCGGTAGGCGAACGAGTACCCGAACTTGCCTTCGGTCACCATGCCGTGAATCCACGTCACGAACTGCACGGGAACAGGCTGATCGAGTCCGTACTGCTTGCGTACATTGTTCGCCAGTCGCTCCGCGTTCTCCTCCGTCATTCCCGCCTGGGTCAGCAGGAATGCCTTATAGCTGCTGGCGAAGTCTCCGGGCGGCAACTGAATCACCACGAACGAGACGAAGGCTACGCCGATCAACATGAAAAACGCCACGATCAGACGGCGGACGATATAGTTCAGCATCAGGACTCATACGAAAATCGGCGGGGACGCATGTCTCCACCGACTAGTCAAGGGTGCGCTCCATGCATGGAGCCGAACCCGGGCGCGCGCCGGCGCGCGAATGACATCCGACCGACCGCCCGGCGGCACTTCACTGACACACGTCGGTGAAATGCAGCCGGGCGGTCGGTTACGGCTTCAGCAGCTTACGCGCCGTACACCGGATAGGTGTCCGGGCGGTTCTGCGGCAGCTGGTCGGCCTTCGGCGTCCACAGCTGATCCAGCAGGATCGCATCTTCGACCCACGTGTACAGGAACGTCGGCGACGCCACCGGGATGTTCTTCACGCGCTTCGCCAGGCCGAGGCCGTAGCGACCGCAGAAGACGCCCATGTGGTAGACGTTCTCCGTGTGCAGCTTGTTGTACTGCTGCATCAGTTCCTTGCGCGCCGCCGCGTCGAAGGTCAGGCGGTACTTCTCGAGGAGCGCAACGATCTCCTTCTCGAAGTCCATCAGGTTGCGGCCCTTGTCGCCCTCGCGGTGCGCGTTGTAGGTCTTCGTCAGCGGACCGAGGTCCGTGATGTTGACCTGCGGCAGACCGTAGGCCTGGCCGCCGCGATACAC
>CAYMEB010000564.1:0-1986 GCA_964389095.1 uncultured Hyphomicrobiaceae bacterium | reverse complement strand
CTGTCGCGAGCCGCAGTGAGACTGATCAGTTCAAACAAGGGCACAACCGATGGGACGAAGCCGTCGGCCGCTGAGCCATCTCGCCGCATGGCGGCCGTGACGGCCGCTTCGGTGATCCACTCGACGGCCTCGGGATCGAGGCAGGATGCCAGGCCGGCCCTTGCGGAACTTCGGCTGAAGTTTCGGTAATTCTGAATCGTGGTGTACGAGAACCCCGCGCGCATGGAGTGAAGCACCGCGGCGCGCAGGATCCGCTCGACGATGCTCTGCAACTCATCATTGCCCAGCACCGAGTCGACCGCACTGGCGACGGCCGCGCCGAGTCGCATGGCCACCGGAATCGTGGACGGTTCCTTTGACTCGAATAGATCGCGAATTACTGCGGGATGCCCGAGGTCAGCGAGGGTCTGCGCCGGAAACACCCGGGGTTGTTTGTCGCCATTCACAATGATGGCAAGTTGGCCGCGGTCACAGTCAAGCAGCACTTCAGCCGCAGTTTGGCCGCCACAATCAACACGGAATAGTCCTGCGCCAAACGGCGCGAGGGACGCAGCGTTGTCGGTCATGTGCGTGTGTCCCCAATCGACGCTGCGCTCTTGTTCCGCTGCTTGGATTTGCCCAAGGCATCCATCGCCTTCGCCCGCACGCTTCGCAGAAGTGGCTCGAGCGATCTCGGAATCGCGAGTTCCCTGCGGATGGTCGCGCGGCACGCGCACTCAAGGCCGTGCAAGACCTCTAGGGATGAAAGGCTTTCGATTTGCCTTGAAAAATCGCGCAAGTACCTGTCTAGCGTGAAGACGGTCCAGACCCAGAGCGAAAGGCTCGCCAGCCCATCGACATCGACGGCAGCGTGATGATTTCCCGACGATGCGGCTTTTCGAATCACGAAGTCGCAGCCAAGTTCGATCGACTCACGTGCGATCACAGGGGAGGCGCCTCCGGTGAAGGTGATTGCGCTGATCGTGCGCTCGGGACCTCGCCCAGTGTGCGGTTTGTTCGAGAGGTGTCCTTTTACGAGCGCGGCGAGCTTTGCGCCGGTCAGGTTGTCCGAGCCCTCCGAACAGCCAGTGAGGGTCTGCTTCACATCAAGGTCGTAGTCGCAGATCACGAAGATCGGGCACCGCTCGTCAGGTTGAACGTCGATCTTTGCGGTGACTCGTTCATCCCAATCGCTCCGGCTCTGATCGATACATACTGTTTCATTGTTGCCTCGGTGATCGAGCAACAGGCAGTGCAAATGTCCGTCACTGCTGTCCTTCGAAACAGGCCGCTGACCGCCAACGAGTGCGACTCGGATCTGGTCAAGATTGCTCCGCCTGTCGTCGCAGAGGATCACGCGCGCACTTGGGTGGGCCGCTTCGGGCGAGCGCAAGTTGGTCCAGAAGGCGCGAATCCACGCGGCGTACATCAATCGTTGCAGGATCTTGGCCTGTCGCTGTTCTTCCACAATCTCGCCCCAGGGCTGACTCGTCCGCCTGTCGTTTGATGACATGCGATGCTGAAGATTCTCGGCATCGAGATGCATGATGCCGTCGGCGACGGCCCCGAGCTGGCTCAGGAGTTGTTCCACGACACGCTCCTCTGGCGTCTCCGCGTTGCACCTGGTCGACGTTGACACGCAGAAGAACTCCGTGTCTTGACGCCCGATGGAGTACTCGTGCCACAGAAGGCCGCAGAGCATCGCTCCGGCCGGCAGTGTCCCGAGCGCCTCGACCTGTTGCGCAGTCAGGCTCCTGCGGCTGTCGTCAGCGCGCCCGAGGAGGGGGTCTCTTTCAGGAAGCATCCACCACACAGATGCACCTCTGCCGAGTTGTGAGAACGGTTGATGAATAGCGTCCTGCGTGTCATCGTCCTTCGCGTGATCTCTGTCGCAATTCGGCAGCCGCCAGTCACGCTGAATCCAGATCTGCCGGAACAGAGGCCACAAAGCGATGGGCATGGAAGAAACGGTCCGATCGGCGGCCGTCGTCGGGGGGTCCGATGTCG
>CAYMEB010000563.1:0-1992 GCA_964389095.1 uncultured Hyphomicrobiaceae bacterium | reverse complement strand
ACTCCTTGAAGACGTCCGGTGCCATCAAGTGCTTCCGCAGACCGGCGACGACCGTCGTCTCGAGCTTAACGCGGTCGATGGCGAGGCGGTTGTCGCACAGCCCCTTGTTCCGCGCTGTGGCGCAGCCCATGTGGGTCTGACTGATGGTGACGATCCCGCCACCGCAGCGGCCGCACTTGGCGAGGCCGGACAGCAGGTAACGCGGCCGGCGCCGATCCCATGGTTGCTTCGCCACGCCCTTGACCGTGAACGAGACCGCCTTCTGCCGCGCCTTCACGCGCTGCCAAAGGTCATCACTAACGATGCGTAGCTCTGGCACATCCTTCTCGATCACCGAGCCCGAGTCGTTGATGCGCGAGCGGCGCTTCCCCGTGTCCGGATCCCGCAGGTACTTGAGTTTGTTCCAAACCAGTTTGCCGACATAGAGCGGGTTGTTGAGGATTCCGACGCCGCGTTCAGCGTTGCCATTGATAGTCGAGGCGCCCCAACCCTTATCGCGCGGACCAGGAATACCTTCGTTATTGAGCATCATCGCGATCTTCCGTGGCGGCATGCCGGACGCGTACGCTTCCAGAATGCGCCGCACGACCGCCGCTTCGGCTTCGTTGATGCGGCGATTGCCAACCTCGAATGTCCCGTCGAGCCTCGGCGTTCGGACGACGTCATAGCCGTAGGTCAGGCCGCCGCCGGACTTGCCTGCCTCGACGCGCCCCCGCAGTCCGCGATGTGTCTTCTCCGACAGTTGCTTCATAAACACGGCGCCAACGGTGCCGCCGACACCGATCAGGATCTCGCTCACCCAGCCCTCGCTTAGCGTGAACAGCCGCACGCCGTGGAAGGTCAGGTGCTTGTAGAAGTGGGAGAGGTGCTCTTGGTCGCGTGAAATGCGATCGAGCGCCTCGGCCAAGACGACGTCGAACTTACCCAGCCGCGCATCGTGGAGTACACGCTGATAGCCCGGCCGCAGGTGCGTCGCGCTGGTTATCGCGCGATCTTCATAGGCGCCGGCGAACGTCCAGCCCTCGCGCTCCGCCCGCTCGCGGCACACCCTGAGCTGGTCCTCGATGCTGGTCGGGTTCTGCATGTCCGTGCTGAACCGGCCGTAGTGCGCGTACCGCATGGGTAAGCCTCCAACCGTGTTGTGGAGGACACTCTATACCGAGGTATTCTCAAACGGAATCCAAGAAACGAGCAGCAGAACGAACGCGGTCACGAGCGTACAGCTGCCGTCCGTCGCGCGATGGCCAACTGATCAAAATGACCCCAAGCCGACTCTGTGCCCACGTGCAAAATGAGTGTTGCATCGAAAGCGAGTTACGCTTTTGATTTTGGTGCGCTGCAGTACCGAGAGGTTGCGGCGCTCTCCTGTCACGATCAGCGAGGCCGGCAGCTTGGTGCATGTGTTCGCTGCTGGTGCGGGCTCGTCTCAAGCAGACAACCCCGTGTCCCTTTATGCACGAACACTACCTCGATAGCCGCTGCGCCAGCACGAAATCCTCTCCGCGCGAGCCAAAACGGGCGGACTGCAGACCACCGGCAAGACCACCACGATTGGTAAGCGTCGCTCGTGCCTGAGGATCTTTAACGAGCGTCGGCACAAGTTCCTGCACATGTGTGGCGAGTTCGTTGACAGAAATAAGCCCGTCACCATTCTTGTCGCCGCGGCGAAGCGCATCGATTAGCGCAGCGGTGAAAACGCCGTGTCCGAGCTGGGTGAATTCCAGCGCGTCCTGGCCAATGGCCGCCGCCGTCAGTACCGGACGACCGGTCGCTTCGTGCAAGCGGCCAATAGAGGCCTCCGAGCTTGGTACATCGGTGCGCGGTATCTTGTAGCCGGCAACCAGGGCTCCGCTCTCGCACGTGTCAAGCAAGATCAGTGCCTTCCTGGCTTTGATGCGATGAGCAATCCAGTCTTGCAGCTGTTCTTGACCAATCGCGTGGAAGCGCCGGAGTGAAAATCCCTCAGTGAAGCAGCCGAGTCGGTCGGTTGCG
>CAYMEB010000562.1:0-1998 GCA_964389095.1 uncultured Hyphomicrobiaceae bacterium | reverse complement strand
GCTGGGCAACCAGAACCCGGTGGCACAGCCCTTCCACAACTTCACCACGCCCGAGCCGATCGGCACGATCGGCGTGATCGCGCCGGAGTCGAGCTCGTTCCTCGGTTTCCTGAGCATGTGGCTGCCCGCCGTGTGCGCGGGCAACACCGTGGTGTGCCTGGCGAGCGAGCACCTGCCGCTGCCGGCGCTGCTCGTGGCCGAGAGCATGCCCGGCAGCGACCTGCCCGCCGGCGTGTTCAACCTGCTCACCGGCACGCGCAAGGAGCTGCTGCCCGCGTTCGCGGCGCATCGCGACCTCGACGCGATCGTGGCCTGCGCCGACGACACGGAGGCCGCCGGCCTTCGTGAAGCGGGCGCGGACAACCTCAAGCGCGTGCGCGTGGTGGCGCCGAGCGCCGACTTCGAGTGCGTGCACGCCTGGGAGGGCCCGGAGGCCTTCCGTGGCGCCGTCGAGTACAAGACGGTGTGGCATCCGATGACGGCCGAGTGAGGCTCAAGCCCGGTGGTGACCGAGAAGATGACCTATTCCGGACAACAGATTGCGAGGTTGCTGTTTGATGCCCTTCCGAAGCGATGGGATGGGATGCAGTGCATTCAGGAACTCAAACTGGCCGATTACAACTGGAAGCAGATGGAATGGATTGGCTGGTGGTTTGAATACAAGGCCAAGGAGATCCTGTCTGGATTTGGCGCCTTGCCCGGAAGTTCCTTTGGCTCAGTGAAATTCGACTGCTTCCTCGACGGAGTTTGGGACTTCAAGTCCCATCCGCTCGGCAAAAACAAGTGGGCTTACCTGAATGACGAGGATGCCGTGGATGCATGCGTTCAGACTCACCGGCATCTTGGTTGGCTGATAGCAGTTGGTGATGCTGAATTTGACGAATCTGGCTTCTTCAAAAACTGGCACGATGCACTTAAGGGCAAGCCAAGTGCGTATGTCCTCGAGGGTCAAGCCATCGGGCGCAAGAGCCGTCGAAGAAAGGCTGCCTTCGACTTGAATGCAATCGTGTGGATCGAGTTCCGTTCCGAAGCCGAATTGCAGTCAGCGATTCAAGCTGGGTGGCTTTGCCGTGGAATGCAACGTGATCAAAGAAATTCGGACGGTAGTCCGCGAAAGCCAAAGTATGGCTTTTCGCACACGCGGTGGCGATCCTACTCCGGTTCCATAAAGGGTGGGCAGTACCCGGCGTGATTGCTTAACTAGCGCAAACTCGCAAAAAGTGAATCAACAAGCGCGGGATGGTCCTCGACGCTGGGGGCACGCGCAGAATCGATTAGTGTCCGGGTAGCTAGGGCGACAACCCCAACATTCACTGCATTCCCAAGTTGCTTGTAAGCTGCTCGGTCAGGAACCCCGGCTCGAGCGAAGACCTTGCCGGGAACTCCCTGAAGTCGTGCAGCCTCGATCGGTGTCAGCTTCCGATAGTCCTCAAGAGCGGCGACCTTTGGCCCAATGATCGAAGTCTGGCTGATCGCAACCAACGCTGGCAAATAGGTTGGTGGCTTCACGCGAATGCCGCTTGGACGCATCTGTATCACCAGATCCTGAATCGTTCTTCCCTTTCGAACCGCATGCCGCTTGCGGGCCTGCCACTCGAACATTTGTCGAGAGAATGGGAATTCCTCGACCGTGATCTTCTCGGGCCCCCACTTCTGCTTAAGCCATCGATCGATCGGATCCTTGAGTTCGGAGTAAAAGCGGGAGTTCTTGACCACGAAGTCCCGCTCCCAATCCGGCATGTCAACCTTCAGGGCTGGCTTGACCCGGAACGCCGACACCCAGATCGGAAAGCCTGGAAGCGCGTCCGATGGCATCTGCTTGACGAACGCATCCCACGCCTCGAGCCAAGTGCGCTCTTCCGGCCTCACCCGATACTGCTCGACATTCTTGATTGTTTCGTCGGCGTCAAGAATCTCGCTGATGTCCCATCGATCCGGATCCCACGAAGAAAACTGGTCTCGGCGAAGGAGTGGTGGCGACTCCAGCCCTCGAATCTT
>CAYMEB010000561.1:0-2007 GCA_964389095.1 uncultured Hyphomicrobiaceae bacterium | reverse complement strand
GCGACCGAAGGCCGCATGATCCACGGCTGATAACGGGGTCGGAGGTCGTTATCGGTCAGCCTCGGTCACTGGCGTTCGGCATGCTGCAGCATGCTCTTCGATCCTTCGACTTTGCTCGTCGGATTGGGCCCGACACCAAGACCGCTGCACGCGAGCGCGGCGGTGCCGTGGCGTGGTATCGGAGGAAGGGTTGGGTGGCGTCGGAGGGGGGTTTGGCGGGTTTAGGTGCAGGCACGGCCAGGGTGCAGTGAGGGTGGTAGGTTCGAGAGTGAATGGGGCACGCCCCAGATCCAAACGCCCAGTAATGAGGTCGAATGCCCTCGTCCCGCATCGGACCTTGAACGCCGTCTCGCAAGAGAGGACTGTTTGTAAATATTCGTGGGTCAGGGACTTCGAGCCACGCGAAATCCAATCCTTACATTGCCGGTGCTCGGAAGCGCGCTGTCGCGAGCGGACGAACGGCATTGGAGAAATGGCCAGTCGACAGCGGAGCCCCCGCGGTGAACCCTCATGGTTCCGATCGTGGGGCCTGATGGATTGGTTTGAGAACCAGCCGAATATGGCCCGTACCAGTCCTGACACCACTCGCTCACGTTTCCCGCCATGTCCACAAGCCCAAACCCATTTGGAGCCTTCGAGCCAGCCACCGACAGTCTGCCGCAACACACACCGATGTTTTCGAAAGATTCCGAGTCATCAAATCCTTGGTAGGCGGTCGTCGTACCAGCCCGGTAAGCAAATTCCCACTCCGCTTCCGAGGGAAGCCGAAGCGAGGTCGCAGCACAGAATCTCTGAGCGTCCTCCCAACTGATATTGCTGACCGGAAAGATGTCTGCTTGACCACTTGGATTGGTTCTCATGATCGCAATCCACTGTGACACGGACACCTCGCACACCCCGATGTAGAAAGCCTTTGTGAGAGCCACTGCGTGGTTCGGAAGTTCATCTGAAGAGCAGGATCCAAAGGTGCCAAAAATCGAAGCCGGGCTACATCCCATCGTGAAAACTCCCGGGGGAACCAACACCATCTCGATGCGCGTACCCTTGTCACGAACGCGCCACGGCAGTCCCGTCGCAGCGATCGATGCGCGGAGCGTTGTGTCCGGAACTTCCGAAGCGGTCGGGGCCTGTTTCACGACGGTAAACCAGGCTTCGTAGTTGAATCCGTTCTTCAACACCGCCGTGCCAGCCGGTGTCGTGACTGTCACATCTGACGCACCGACAGAACCCGCAGGTGTGACGGCAGTGACGGTTTTGTCATCGACCGCCTGAAAGCTGGTTGCTGGCTTGCCTTGAAACTTCACGACCGATGCACCGGAGAGACCGGTTCCCTGAATGATGACCGTCGTGCCACCCATCGATGGTCCGTTTGCCGGCAAAACACTCGAGATCGACGGACTGCTCCCGGCGCAAGGCCCGAAGTCGAGCATCACAAGGCTGATATCTCCCATGTCGATTGTGCCATTGCCATCGATGTCCGTCGGGCACTGAGCACTTGCGCCGACCCTTGACAGGAGCAGCGCGAGAAAAAGGGTAATTCGAGATCGAGACGCGCGACACGCAAGTTGGTTAAAGGTCTTCATGGCCCGGAACTCCTGATGAAGATGTTGAGTGAAGGGTATTGCAGTTTAGACAAGTTAGCAAATACAAAGGGCCTTTGGCTGACTCGGCCGCCCCGTGGGATAACGGGGTCGGAGGTCGTTATCAGCGACGGCGCTGGGCAGGCGCGCGTAGACTCGCACCCTCGAAATGCCCAGCTCGGCGCACATCCTCGGCGCGGGCGGCATCGGCATCGCGGTCGCGGAGAGCCTGATCCACGCGGGCTGGCAGGTGACGCTGGTCGAGTCGAACGCGGCCAAGCTGCAGGCTGCTCGCGAACACGGCATGACCCTCGAAGGCCGCCCCACACGACGGCCTTCCGTGCAGGCTTTCGCGTCGTGGCGGCCGCCCGAGGACACGCCGGTGCTTCTGTGCACCAAGACCTTCGACAACCCGGCGGTTCTCGAG
>CAYMEB010000560.1:0-2008 GCA_964389095.1 uncultured Hyphomicrobiaceae bacterium | reverse complement strand
CGGGTGGCTGGCGTAGCGAGTTTCGCGTTGTCGAGGACCCGCGGCAGGCCGATTCTGCCGTGCGTACCGAACTCGAGATCCGCTTGCAGGACGTTTGATTCAGTCGCGGAAGTTTTCGAAAGATAGCGGCCGATCGAACTTCTCTCGGCGTAGCAGCGCGATGGTCTCCTGCAGATCGTCGCGCTGCTTACCGGTGACTCGAACCTTGTCGCCGTGGATGCCCGCTTGCACCTTCAGCCGCGAGTCCTTGATCAGCTTGACGATCTTTTTGCCGCAATCCTGATCGATGCCGTGACGCAGCAGAACGTCCTGACGCGCTTCGGCGAGGTTGGTTTGCGCGTCTTTCACCTCAAGGCAGGCGACGTCGATACCGCGTTTGACGACCTTCAGCTTGAGTATCTCCAGCATTTGCTTGAGCTGGAAATCCACCTCGGCCTTCAGGTGCACGATGACTTCCTTGGGCTTGAGTTCGAATTTGCAACCCGTGTCCTTGAAGTCGAAGCGCTGCGATAGCTCGCGGTTGGCCTGATCTACCGCGTTGGTCAACTCGTGCATGTTGATTTCGGAGACCACATCGAACGAGGGCATGGCTTCAGCTCCGCGGGACAGGTTCGGCGAGCAACGTATCGACCGTCGACGTGAAATCCGCCACGAGCTTCTCGTAATGCTTGCCCGTAGCAGGCCCCGAGAATCCCGTATGGATCTTGCGAACTACGCCGGCGCGATCGATGAACAGGGTCGTCGGGAAAGCAAACACGCCGTTCAGTTGCGGCAGACGCGAGGCGGCATCGTCCTTGTCCGAGGTGCCGGCGATCAGCGTGGTGTAGTCGATGTTGTAGCGATCGCGAAAGCGGTACACCGCTTCGGCAGCCTGTGGGAAGTCGCCGAACTGCTCGAACATCAGCGAGATGATCTCGAGTCCCGCAGCCCGCTTTTGGCGGTGCAGCTCGGCGAGAAACGCTGCCTCGTCGTGGCAGTTGGGGCACCAACTGCCGGCTAGCGTCACGATCACGACTTTGCCGCGGAAGTAGGGATCCGAGAGCGAGATGTTCGCGCCGCTGACATCGGGAAAGCGGAAGTCGAGTCGCTGACTGCCCGCCTTGAGTTGCGTGGCGTTCTCCGCCTCACCGATCGAGGCATTCTCGTCACGCCGGGCACTCCAGGCCTCGACCCAGGCGAGACCCGACCAAAACTGTCCCTGCAGTTGGCCGTTTGCATCGAGCGTGGCGCGGTATAGGAAGACGTGACCGCCATCAAACTTCGACAGACGCAGTTCGCCATCCCGCCACTCGCCTGCAAGAAAACGATGATCGCCGGTGGTGGTGAGGAAGGTGCCCGTGACAAGTTCGCCCGTCTGCGTGAACTCGCCCACACCCGGAGAAGGCTTGCCGTTACCGTCGAAGGTGACGGCCCATCGACCTGTCAGGTTGACGGGGGAGGACGTCGTCGCTGCTGCGTCGCGACTGAAGCGCCAGCTGTCGCCGAAGTTCGCGGCGAACGGAATCTGCTGGTGGGCGCCTTTCGCCTTGATCATGGTGAGCGTGCCGCGAAGCCGATCCCCCTCGAGTGTCGCCACGATGCGATTCTCGAAACCGGGCATGCGCAGCGTGAGTTCGGTGCCGCTCAACTTCACTTCCGTGATCCGTACACGATCCGGGCCATTGACCAGCGTGACCACGGGCACCCCGTTCGCTTGCGCGACCTCGAACGTGAACGGCAGCTCGCCACCCGGTATTTGCAGCACGGCACGCCACGTGCCTTCCTTCAGTGCGGCGGTGTCGGGGCCAGTGCGGGTACAGGAACTCATGAGCACACAGAGCAATAAAAACAGCAGTCGTTTCATCGTAGCGATTATACGGGCAATCAGCGCGCCGGCCCGGGGGTCCAGACGAGCTCCACCTCGTTGACCACGAGGTCGGACTTGCGCGGCGCGAGCGTCATCTCACGCAGTGCCACCGTGTCGGCAGCGACTGTCGCGGACAGTGCAGCGACCTCCGCTTCGCACTCC
>CAYMEB010000559.1:0-2019 GCA_964389095.1 uncultured Hyphomicrobiaceae bacterium | reverse complement strand
CTTGAGTTTAGTCACTCCCAGCAGTGTTATCCTCCCGCTATATGGGCTATGAGCAGATTGATCTGAATGCCGAACATCTGGCCGACTCCGCCTTCTGGGCAGCGACGCCGGAACATCGTGAACGGGTGTTCGCTGCGCTGCGACGAGAGGCGCCTGTGCGCTGGTACCCGCCACGGCGTAGCGGGTTCAGCCGTGCGTGCACCGAGTTTTGGGCGCTGACCCGTTATGAAGACATCTGGCACGCCAGCCGCACGCCCAGCGTGTACTGTTCCGGCGTGACGATTGATATCGAGGAGATGCCCGAGCAGCTTGGCGAGTTTTTCCCCTCGATGATCAACCTCGACGATCCCGAGCACGCCCGCCTGCGCCGCATTGTGGCGGGTGGCTTCACCGTGAAGCAAGCCGCCGCACACGAGCCGCAACTACGCGCGATCGCTACAGAGATCATCGACCAGCTGCTGGATCGTTATGGTGATGGCGCCGAGTTCGACTTCGTTTCGGAAGTAGCGTCGAAGCTGCCGCTCCGCGCGATTTGCGCAATGCTTGGCGTTCCTGAAAAAGACCACGCCCTGATGCTCAATTGGACAAACCAAGCCGTGGCGCCGGACGATCCCAGCGTCGGCTTTGAGGGCGCCGCGTCCGGTTTTCGGCAAATTGCCGACTATGCCATCGAGCTGGGCAGACATCGGCGGCAACACCCGACTGAAGACCTCACCTCTATCCTGATGCACGCCGAGGTCAATGGTGAGCGGCTGACCAGCAAAGAGTTCGCCAACTTCTTCATCCTGCTTCTGTCGGCAGGGAACGAGACCACGCGCAACGCCACCACCCACGGGCTTCGTCTGCTGACCCAATATCCCGACCAGCGGAAGATCTGGTTCGACGACTTCGACGCTCACGCCGCCACTGCCGTGGAAGAGATCGTGCGCTACGAGCCACTCATCTCCAACATGTGCCGCGTTCTCACCTGCGACGTCGAACTCCACGGTGTGACCCTGCACCGAGGTGAAAAGGTTGCGCTGTGGTATCCATCGGCCAACCGCGATGAGCGGGTCTTCGAAGCTCCTGAACGCTTCGACGTGCGCCGTCCGCTAAACCCACAACAAGTTGGCTACGGCGCCGGCGGCCCGCACTTCTGTCTTGGTGCCAATCTCGCGCGCCGAGAACTGACCATCATCTTTGATGAGATCCGCCGCCGCGCTCCGAATCTCGCTGCCACAGGCGAACCCGAACGCGTCGTCTCCATGGCACTCAACGCCATCCGAACCCTTCCCGCGAGCATTCGACCTTGACCTTGCGGCTCGCCAATCGGCTGCGGTCCTGCGGGACGGAATGTAGTGATATGATTAGCACGCTAAAGATGTCTCGAAAGTCAGCGATCACTTCTGCAGTCAGCTATACGCTTGTTCGTGTGGCCAGGCTCTATCGCGCGCGTTCAGAAGCGCTTTTGCGTGCACATGATCTTCATCCGGGACAGGAAATTTTCTTGATGTCGCTCTGGCGGGAGGAAGGTGCAACGCAGACGGAGCTCGCTGCAGAACTCAATGTTCAGCCTGCGACTTTGACCAACATGCTTCATCGTCTGACCGAAGCAGGCATGATCGAACGGCGTTCCGATTCAACAGATGGGCGCGTGTGGCGCATTTTTTTCACGCCGACAGGGCGTGCTACCTTCGAAAACCTGCGTGCTGTATGGGCTGAGATGGAGCGCTGTGTCACCTTTGGAATGACGACGGATGAAAAGCACAGCTTTCAACGGCTGCTGGCGCGCGTCGAGCAAAATCTTCTGGCACGACAACTGTAGACATCTGGGCTCACCGCGCTGCTTTGTCATCCCCCTGAACGTTTGCTCTTCTTCATTGGTCCGTTCAATCTCGTCTATGTTCAGTTAATTAGCTGGCTAAGTAAATTTTATGAAAATAGCACTAGTCGGCGCTACAGGCCGCACCGGTCGACAAATTCTGAGCCAGGCGCTCGCGGATGGTCATCTTGTGACCGCGGTCGTCCGCAGCTCGGGCG
>CAYMEB010000558.1:0-2021 GCA_964389095.1 uncultured Hyphomicrobiaceae bacterium | reverse complement strand
AACAACGCACCGTCAAGGTGATGCCAGCCGTCGGGCGCACCGCTCATGCGACGAATCCTAAGGAGGTCAATTCCACCGAGCTACAACGGTTGTACTTCAGACGAGGAATTTGGTCAGAGTTTCTTGCTACGAGTGGAGCTCGGATCAAAAGCATCGCGAAGCCCGTCACCCATGAAGCTCACGGCGAGGACGGTGAGTATGAGCGCCGAGCCCGCGAACATGAACAGCCACGGATAAGTCAGTGCGGATGCCGTTCCGTCGGCGATCAGGCTCCCAAGCGATACATCGGGTGGCTGAATACCGAATCCAAGGTACGAAAGCCCGGTCTCACTGAGAATCGTTGCGCCAACGTTCAGCGTCGCATCGATGATGAGAATCGATGCGACGTTCGGAAGAAGGTGGCGAAAGACGATCTTGTGCGCCGGAATGCCCATGTACTGGGCGGCGCGTACAAAGTCACGCTCGCGCAGACTCATCGTCGCGCTTCTCACGATTCTTGCCGTCACCATCCAGCCGAAGGCGGCCAGCAGGACCACGAAGAACAGCCACGTTCTTCCCCGATAGAGGGGCGACAGCACGGCAATGATGAGAAAGGAAGGAAGCACGAGGAGCGCATCAATCAACCACATCACCACTCGATCGACTTTGCCTCCCAGGTATCCAGCAAAACCTCCCGCAATTGCCGCCAGGCCGGTAGAGAATACGGCGACTAGCAATCCGATGATGAGGGACTTTTGAAGCCCGCGTACGGTCAATGCGAAGACGTCCCCGCCAATCTGGGAAGTTCCGAACCAGTGCTTCGAGGACGGGGCCTGAAGCAGCGATTCAAAATCCAGTTCGTCCCAGCCGTATTTTGCGAAACGAGGTCCGACGAATGCCAGCAGGAACATCGCCGCGATGATTGCCACGCCTGCGACTGCCATTCGGTTGCGCATAAATCGCCGCCGAATCAGCGCTCCACGTGTCAAGCGTTCAATTGACTTTGCCAGAGACTCGGCATCCCTTCCGGCAGTCGTCGAGGATTCGGCCGCAGTCACTTGAGCCTTACTCTCGGGTCAAGTGCAGCGACTGCGATGTCTGCGAGCAAACCCGACAACAGCACGAGAACTGCCGAGAAGACGATCACTGCCGACACGGAATTGATGTCATTTGACTGCACTGCGACGATGAACCAGCTGCCCATGCCGTTCCAGCCGAAAATGGTTTCCGTGAAAGGGGCCCCCGTCACGAGCAGCCCGAAGGAGTAGGCGAAGAACGTCGCCATCGGAAGAATCGCAACCCGAAGTCCGTGCCGGTAAAGCGATTGTCGACCGTTGAGTCCCTTGGCCCGTGCTGTCCGCAAGAAGTCGCTACCGAGCACGTCAAGCATCGCGTTGCGCTGATACCGCGAGTAGAAGGCGATTCCACCCAAGGCAATCGAGAGAGTGGGGAGAATGAGGTGTTGGAGACGATTGACGAACAACTCCCAGCCTCCCCCGTCGAAATCGGCAGAGTATTCACCAATCGTGTAGAAGAACGTCGTCCCAATCCGATTGTTCACGTCGATTGCGCCGAATTTGAGAAGGATCGCAAGTAGAAATACGGGCGTAGACAAGAGCCCGAACGACAACACGCTCGCAGTCCGGTCGGTCACTCCGTACTGCCGCACGGCCGAAACCACGCCAAGACCCACGCCGATCACGGAACCGAGGACCGATCCGAGTATCAGAAGTCGTAAGCTCACCCAGATTCGACGCCCCATCTCCTCGTTGACTCGCTGTTCGCCGACCGTCAGACCAAAATCTCCCCTCACCACGTTGCCCACCCAGGTGACGTACCGACCGATTAGCGGTTGGGCGGGGTTCACGCCGAGGTTGTCGAGCTTGGAGTTGATCGTCGACTCCGGTATGGGTGGGTTGGCGCCCTGATAATTCGACCTCGGGTCGAACGCGAGCGAAGCGAGCACGTATCCGAGGGTCGAAGCCAATACCACCATGAACAGGAAATTCATGACTCTCTTGATCAAGTAATTCAGCACGACC
>CAYMEB010000557.1:0-2022 GCA_964389095.1 uncultured Hyphomicrobiaceae bacterium | reverse complement strand
CCTGCCACGCTGGTTTCGTGGACGTGACCGTGCAGATTGGTGAGGAAGACGATGGCGTCTTTGGCGAGCTCGGCCATCACTTGGCGACAGCCACCGCATGGACTGACAGGTCCTGGTGTATCGGCGACTACCGCGATTGCGACAATGTCACGCGCGCCTACTGCCCAGGCTGACTGCATGGCAACACGTTCAGCGCAGTTGGTACTCGGGTACGCTGCGTTTTCGATGTTACACCCCATAAAGATACGTCCATCACGACACAGCACTGCTGCCCCCACCAAAAAACGTGAGTATGGTGCGTATGCGTGGGTGCGAGCGGTTATTGCGGCGTCAATGAGCTGGTGACGATTGATTGGACTCATCGTTCCCCCCTTGCTGGCGTGTAGTGGGTATATTGATGCGGATACGACTGGTGCGGATGCCATCGATGGCAATCACGGTGAGCACTGTATGATCAGGCAGGGTGACTTGGTCACCAATTTGGCTCATACGACCCAGTTGTTCGGCAATATAGCCACCGATGCGATCTGATGTTTCGGAATTGAGTGACAGACCAGTTTGGTCGTTGATATCGTCGAGCAAGACACGGGCATCAACCGTCAATTCATCGGGGCCGTTCCAAACCATGTCGGGTAATGTGGCCGTGTCGAATTCGTCCTTGATATCGCCGACGATTTCTTCGAGGATGTCTTCGAGTGTAACAATACCAGTGGTTGCACCGTATTCGTCGACCACCACGGCGAAGTGCACACGTTTGGTTTGCATGGTGCGTAGCAAATCGTCGATATTGATGAGCTCCGGTACATAGAATGGATGACGCATCAAGGTATGGATGGCTGCGGGTTTCTGACCAAAGCGCAGGCTGGCGAGCAGATCTTTGGCGTAGAGTACACCAATAATACGGTCGCTTGACTCGCGATAGACGGGGATGCGTGAATGTCCGCGCCCTGCAATGACGTTCAAGGCGTCGTCGATCGAGGCAGTTGCGTTGATGGTGACGATGTCGACGCGCGGCGTCATGATTTCGCGCACGATGGTATCACCAAAGGTAATGATGTCTTTAATCATGGCACGTTCTGTCGGCTCGAGGATGCCTTCTTCTTCGCCGACATTGACGATGGTCATCAACTCTTCTTCGGTGACCACAGGCGCAAGCTCGAGTGAACCAGCAGGTGTGAGTAGCCGGCGTGCGATGATGTCGATGCACAAAATCATGGGGCGCAACACCACCATACACACATAAAACGGTCCAACGATGAGCTTAGCAACAATGGCGGGATTACGGATTGCGATGGCTTTGGGTAGCGCTTCAGCACCGATGACGATGCCAATTGTGGCTCCCACCATCCAGGCGAATTGTTGCCAGAGTGGCAACGACGCAATCAACCCAAACGTGAGTGCCGTCAGGGTAATCAGCGACATGGTATTCATTAGCAACAACGCCACTTTGAATCGATACGCGTCGGTAATCAGATCATCGACGATTTGCGCACGCGAACTACCGTTGAGCCCGTTGAGTTGACGCCGTGAAATCGCACTGAGCGACGCCTCGGCGAGTGCTGCTAGCACAATAAAAAATACACAGAGCGCAATGCCAACCCAACGGAGCGGTATATCAATCAGTTCCACGTGTGTCCTTTTTACGAAAAGAGTGCACTCAGTGAGAGATCTTTGTGGATGCGCAAAATAGCTTCGGCAAATAATGGTGCCACGCTCATGGTGCGGACGCGGGCGCTCGCTGCGTCAGGCGATTGAGGAATGGTATTGGTAACAATTGTCTCGACCATTTGCGATGCGCGGATGGCATCGAGTCCATCTCCCGCAAAGATGCCATGGGTGGCACAGGCATATACGTGTGTTGCCCCACGATTGAGTAGTGACTTGGCTGCTTCGACCAAGGTGCCACCGGTAGAAATCATATCGTCGACGATGACTGCTGGTCGCCCCGATACATCTCCGACCATTTCAATCATTTCGACGGTATCGGGGCGTGGTCGCTGTTTGGCGATAATTGCCAGTCCC
>CAYMEB010000556.1:0-2025 GCA_964389095.1 uncultured Hyphomicrobiaceae bacterium | reverse complement strand
TCCGCCGCTTCGACGTCGTGCTCGCCAACCCGCCCTACTCGATCAAATCGTGGGACCGTGACGCATGGTCGTCGGATAAGTGGGGCCGCAATCTCTACGGCACCCCACCCCAAGGACGGGCCGACTACGCGTTTTGGCAACACATCCTCGCCAGCATGAAGCCCGACACTGGACGCTGCGCCATCCTCTTCCCGTACGGCGTGCTCTTCCGCGAAGAAGAAGCCGACATGCGAACCAAAATGGTCCAAGACGACGTCATCGAAGCCGTGCTTGGGCTCGGACCGAACCTGTTCTACAACTCGCCGATGGAAGCCTGCGTCGTCATCTGCCGCAGCAAGAAACCCAAGGACCGCAAGGGCAAGATCCTGTTCATCGACGCCGTCAACGAAGTCACCCGCGAACGCGCCCAGAGTTTCCTCACCCCGGCCCACATCGACCGCATCGTCACCGCCTACCGTAACTTCTGCGACGAGGAAGGCTTCACTGCCGTCGCATCCCTGGCGGAGATCGCAGCGAAGCAGAACAACCTCAGCATCCCGCTTTATGTGAAGCGCACCAACACCTCGACCGGTCCCGATCTCGAATCGGCGCTCTCGACTTGGCGTTTGTCGTCTCGCGACTTGCGGGCCGCAGCCTCCGAACTCTTCGAAATCCTTGAGAAGGCAGAGGGGGCGAAGTGAGCGTTGACAAGCTGCCCGAAGGCTGGACCCGCGTGAAGTTCGGTGATGTGACATCACGAGTGACCGAGTCAGTCAGGCCCACCCCTGAGCAGTCCAGACTTTACATTGGGCTAGAGCACATGCGCCCAGATTCGTACACAATCACAGATTGGGGCAGTGAAGTTGACCTTGATGTCACAAAGACCCCGATTCTTCGAGGCGATGTTCTCTTTGCTCGCAGAAACACCCACCTTCGCCGTTGTGCAGTGGCGCCGTTCGACACGATCTTTTCGCCTGATGGGTATGCGATTCGGACTAAGGATTCTTCGGTCTTGCTTCAGGAGTTTCTCTTGCATGTGGTCGCAAGCGATGGGTTCATGGATTATGCAGTCGAAAACTCCGCCGGGACTCATAGCAAGCGCGTGAAATGGAGCTCGCTCGAGCGATACGAGTTCCCGCTCCCACCCCTCGACGAGCAGCAGAAGATCGTCAAGGTGCTCGCACAGGCCGAGTCTGTTGTCGCTACGTCTTCCCGAGCTGTCCTGGTGGCGAGGACAGCATTGATCCAGTTGTCAATCCAGCTAACCCGCCCGACGGGCGTGCCTTCTGTGCCCCTTGAACGTGCTGCGGAAGTGCTCGATTCTCGACGCATCCCAGTGAATGATGCAGAAAGGTCGAAACGTGTAGGAAGCGTCCCCTACTACGGCGCGAACGGCCAGGTAGGTGTGATTGATGCGGCGATCTTCAATGAGCCACTTGTCCTGGTACCGGAGGATGGTGGCAGGTTTTCGGACTGGCGGAGCAACCCGGTGGCATATCGCATTGACGGGCCAAGTAGGCTCAACAACCACGCCCATGTCCTCAAGGCGAGGGGTATACCTCACGGTTGGCTCTACTTCAGTTTGCGAAATCTCGACATGACGCACCTTGTTGTAGGTACAACACGGACGAAGCTGAACCGGAGCTCTCTCACAAAGATCGAAATTGGAGTACCGGCGGATCGCGCAGGTCGACTGGAGTGGTTAGAGGGAGTGGATGCCGTGAGGGCTGTGGCTGAGCAACACCTTGAGGATGCCAAGCGAATCTTCTCGGTGCTCCGCAACAAGCTTGTTTCACTTGGGGGGCACGATCATGTTCAATGAAGCCAACGCAGTGGAGAAGTTCCTGCTGAGCAGGATGACTGATCTCGGCTGGACTTATGTGAACGGGCCAAGCCTTGCGCGCACATCGAACGACGCCGTGCTCGAGTCGTCTGTCCGTAGTGCCCTTCTTCGGCTAAACCCTGAGATCGCGGCCGAGCCCGACCGCGCCGATGAGGTGATCTACAAGCTTCTGCGTGTGATGCTGGGCGTGGCCGGTGATGGCC
>CAYMEB010000555.1:0-2025 GCA_964389095.1 uncultured Hyphomicrobiaceae bacterium | reverse complement strand
AGCGGCCGCACCAACTCTTCGATGATGCGCAGCAGCAAGTTGGCCGGGGCAAGCAGGATGGTGCCGACGGCCCCATGCGCATGGAACGGCGCAGTGAACATCTCGCCGACGAACTTGACCACGCCCTTGTGCTTGATGGCGTAGTACTGGATGAGGATGAAGACGCAGATCGCCATGCCGAAGGTAGTCGACAGATCCGCGGTGGGCACGACGCGCAGGTACGGGATGCCTGCGGCATGTGCCGACGCCGGCAGCAGGTCGACAGGGATCATGTCCATGAAGTTCATCAGGAACACGAGCGCGAAGATGGTGAGCGCAAGCGGCGCGATGAAGCGCGTCTTGGCCGGGAAAGTTTCGCGCACGATGCTATCGATGCCTTCGATCAACATCTCTATGGCGCATTGCAACTTGCCCGGCACACCGGCCGTAGCGCGGCGCGAGGCACGCAGGAAGACGAAGAGGAAAATGACGGCGAGCAGGACCTTGAAAAAGATGCTGTCGAGGTTGAGGGTCATGAACGGACCCTCGCCAACCGAGACGGTAAGGTGTTGGAGGTGGTGCTTGATGTAGCCCGTCATGCCTCCCGCTTCGCCTTCAGCCGCCATCGTTACCCTCCCTCATCTCAAGAACGCAACGCCGATCCAGAAGCCCACTTGCCCTGCGAGCATGCCCAGCAAGAAGGGCAGCGGCGCGAGGCCTGCAACGGCCAGTGCCAACCAAACGGCGAGCACCACCCAAATCCATTTGAGGCCTTCGCCCACCCACATCGCGCGAGCAATGCGAGCGGCCGGTGCCACCCCTGGCGAAAACAATCGCCACCCAAACACGAGATTGCCGACGGCGACCACTGCACCGCCCGACAGAGCTGCCACGGCGGCATTGCCGCCTGAAAATCCCGCGATGACCAGGGCCATCAGCAATGCTGCGCCCAGTTGAACTGCAGCGAATCTCGCGACGAGGCGCTTGCCTCGAACAGTCGGATCGTTGCGGGGTTCCGTGTTTCGGGCGCGCATTGTAGTGGTGCGACCCCGCCGCTTCAATGGATATGGGAGAGAATCCCGTCCAGCTCGTCCAGCGAGTTGTACGTCACCACCAAACGCCCCTTGCCACTCTTGCTCGAATGCTCGATCGCCACCTTGGCGCCCAGCGTGTCGGACAGCCGGCCCTCGAGCTCACGGATGTTGGCATCGGCCGAACTGGAGGAGTCGCTCCCTGCACTGGAGGATCCACCCTTATCCGGCGGATTGATCAGCCGGCGAACCAATGCCTCGGTTTCACGGACTGATAAGCCTTTTTTGACGACCAATTGGGCCACTTCGGTCTGCCGCCGAGGCGGACTCAAGCCGAGCAGGGCCCGTGCGTGGCCCATTTCGAGTTCCCGCCGATCGACGAGTTCGGCCACCTCCGGCGCAAGTTCGAGCAGGCGAAGGAGGTTGCTGACCGTGGCGCGCGAGCGGCCAACGGCATCGGCCGCCTGCTGATGGGTGATCTCGAACTCGCGAATCAACCGGTCGAGGGCGCGAGCCTCTTCGAGCGGGTTGAGGTTTTCGCGCTGGATGTTCTCGATGAGCGCCATTGCAATGGCGTTCTCGTCCGGCACACGGCGGACGATTGCCGGGATCTCGGCGAGGCCTGCGAGTTGAGCCGCGCGCCAGCGGCGCTCGCCGGCGATGATTTCGTATCGCGTCGCCGGACCTACCGGCGCACCCGGCATATCGAGCGGACGCACCACGATCGGCTGTACCACGCCCTGCGCGCGGATCGAGTTGGCCAGATCCTCGAGGGTCTCTTGTCGCATGTCGACGCGCGGCTGGTATCGCCCGCGTTGCAGCACATCGAGCGGCAGCCGGCGCAATTCGTCGCCGGGAACGGTCCGCGGTGCCGACTCTGTCGGGCTGCCGGCAGCGCCCGCTGCGGCGGGCCGCGCAGGCGCCATCTGGCCGAGCAGGGCATCGAGGCCACGACCGAGACTGGGCTTCTTCTGGTTCATGCGCGCGATGATAACGGAGTCGGGCCAACCGCCGC
>CAYMEB010000554.1:0-2027 GCA_964389095.1 uncultured Hyphomicrobiaceae bacterium | reverse complement strand
GGCGCTCGATCCGTCCGCCGATGAGCGAGTGCTCTACAGGCGCGCCGTGCTCGGCCTCGTCTGTTACGCCAGCGCGATCCTGCTGTGCTTCGCCGCGAAGGCCCTCGCCGTCACCGCCATCTGGGGCTGGTCCGAGATATCCGACGCTGCCGCGCGGCTCGGATCGTACGCGGGCAAGGCCAGCTGGGACGTCGCGCCGGACAACGCGGCACGCGTGCGGGCGCTCGGCATCGATCCGGAGACCGTCAGGGGCAGCCGGCTTCTCAGCACCCTCTTCGCCTTCGCCAAGCTCGCCTATTTCTCGTCCTTCGTGGGATGCGGCTCCAGGATCGTCGGCATCGCAATCCTTGCCGCCCCGCTGCTCTGGGCGGCGGCAGGCATCGTGCGCCGACCCCGCGATTGGCGTCGCCAGCCGCGGGACGTGCTGGTGCTCCTCGCCGCCCTCGTGATGCCGGCGTGGTACGTCCTGTTCGTCACGCATACGATCATCCATGCTAACATCATGGCTCGGCCGATGACCTGGCCATTCGCGTTCGTCGTAGCTCGCTTGACGTGGCGATGGGTGGCGAGGCGGCCGCAGATGAGCTGCCGAAGCTTTGGTGAGAGGACGGATTGAATGCTTGATGATCAGGCATGCGAGGCCTGTGGCGGCAGGATGCGCGCGCAATCGGATTGGTTGCAATGTTGCACGACCTGCGGCTTCCTGAGATCCAACCTCCTCCCTGGCGCCGGCACCGGCATCGAGGGCCTTGAGGTGCTGAGGCGGGCAAACTTTGAACTGCTGCTTGATCGTATAGGAGCCTTGCGGCCGCTCCCCAATGCGCGCCTTCTGGAAGTGGGGTCAGCTTGGGGTTGGTTCCTTAAGGCAGCAGCCCAGCGCGGGGCCCGCGTGCATGGCATCGAGCCCGAGGCGGCGAACGCCAACAAGTGCCGCTCCTCCGGGCTGTCGGTCGAGCAGGGTTTCTTTCCCGCAGATCTCGTGGATCAAGGCCCTTACGATCTCATCGTATTCAATGACGTCTTCGAGCACATCCCGAATCCTGCAAAGCTCGGGGCAGAGATCGAAAAACGTCTTGCACCGGAAGGCTTGTTGGTCATCAACCTCCCATCAAGTGATGGCGCCATTTTTCGGCTCGCTGCGTTTCTCAATCGGATAGGGATGCGCAGCCCATACGAGCGGCTGTGGCAAAAAGGATTTCCGTCTCCACACGTTAGCTATTTCAATCCCAATAACCTGAAAATGATGGTCGAAGCGCATTCCCAACTGTGCTGGCGGGTGACGTTTTCATTGCCCTCGGTCACAAGGCGTGGGCTTGGTGATCGCGTTCGCAGTTCGCACACGGGCGCAATCGGGATGGCGATCCTCGCCGGGATGTGGGCGTTCTCCTATGCCTTGCCGTTGCTGCCCCCGGATATTGTGGTTGTTGTGTTCCGAGCCCCCGCATCATGAGGATTTGCATCGGACCTTGGCCTTGCTTGCGGTACGAGGGACAATGGCTGTTGCGCATTTGCACCACCAGGGCCGATATCGATAGTGGGTCCGCCTCGACCGTCACGGCTCAACTCTGATCGTCGGCTGAACTACCCCTGACCTGCCATTAGGCAAGCATTTGATCGTCACGATGGTTGCGGTCGCACTTGGCCCGTCTCGAAAATGAGGACGTAAGGGGTCTCAAGCGTCAAGCCGACATCAGCCTCGAAGGCGGCCAGCGACATGATTGTTGCGGCGCACACCGCCGCCGAATCGTTGTCCGGCACTTTTGCCACACGAGTGATGAGCGCGTGCACAATGCGTGCTTTGGGTCACGAAGGTCGGTTGGCAAGCGTTTGAACGACGGAAGGTGATCCCCCGAGACCGCCTTCGTTCTCGTCGACGGTCGCTCACCCTCCGATCACGTCGAAAGGTCCTCCGTGCACGTCGGTCGGCAGCGGGCCATGTGTGGACGGCTCCGGGCTGTCAAGGGTTTTGGCAGTAAGCGTGAGCTTGCCACTACGGCTCTTTCCGCTTGACGGTTAGCGGCTCAGGC
>CAYMEB010000553.1:0-2029 GCA_964389095.1 uncultured Hyphomicrobiaceae bacterium | reverse complement strand
GCGCACCTGCAAGGAACTCCATATACTGACATTCAGAAACGCCAGACCGCCGAGCTGGAACTCGACGATCTGGCTGACCCCGCGAGTGAGAATAGCACCGCGCAGGGCTGAGACGCATTGTATAGCAGAGCGCCTCGTTCCTGTAGTGGACTCCATCCACGCGCCAGGGACGAGGCCTTTTTCTTTTTTGAGAACGCTTCAAGGGGGAATGAGCGATGCCGCGATACCGAAAGCCGGAAACCAACGCAGCAGATCCCTACAAGGCGCAGTCGCTGCCGCTGGACCGCCCGATCGCAGTGTACTACCGCCAGTCCAGCGAGGGCCAGATTGGCAACATCTCGACCACACTGCAGACGGTCGACATGGTCGAGCATCTCATGCGGCAGGGCTGGGAGCGCGACCGCATCGTGATGATCGACTTCGACGCCGGCGTGAGCGGCACCAAGAAGATCCGGGAGCGCAAGGGGTTGTCGCAAGCCTTCGACCTGATTGAAAACGGGCAGATTGGCGTGATCGCCTCTCAGGATGTCGACCGCTTCTTCCGCGACATGGCGCAGATTGAGACGAACATCTTCATCGACGCCTGCCGCCGCAATAACGTGCTCGTGCTGACGCCCACTTTCATCTACGACTTTGCCCACCCGGCGCAGGGGCGCTACCACATGCAGATGTTCCGCGAGCAGGTGCAGCGCGCCGCCGACTATCTGGAGTTTTTCGTCCGGGGCCGCCTGTGGAAAGCGCGCGAGTACCTCAATGTGGGTGGCGGCTGGACGGGGACCTGCATCCCGCTGGGCTACATGGTGGACATGCGCGCGTTTCTGGAGCACAAGGTCCCCAACCCCGGCTTCCGCCGCTATGTACCGTACCCGCCCTATGATGGCATCGTGCGGACGTACTTTGCGCTGTTCAGGCAGTTCAACGGAAACCTGGCGCGGACCTGGAGGCACATCGACGCGCACGGCCCGTTCATTCCGGAGTTTGAGGCCAATCCGACGCCTGAAGGCTTCTTCTTTCACACCAACCTGTCGAAGCGGTCGAGCGTAACCGGCCAGCTGATCATCTCGTCGTATGGGCTCATCAATGTGCTGACGAACGCGGTTTACCTGGGGCATTGGGCGCACAGGGGCGTGATCGTCCAGCGGCACAACCACGAGGCGATCGTCCCGCTCGATCTGTTCATGTACGCCTTCAACCGCCTTTCGATGCGCGATCTGGACGGTGAACCCAACCCCGAATACACGCCGCATCGCCCGTGGGTGCGCCATGATCGCACGAAGCGCGGGGTGAAGTCTCCGACGTATTCCGGGCTGGTCTGCTCCAATGATGTTCCCGACATGCCAATGCGCCGCCTGGGCAGCCATTGGTTCGACAAGAACCGGGGGTACGTCTATTCGCTGCATCGCCCGGACGGGAAGCGGTGCTGGTTCATGATGGCGCGTTTCATCGACGAGGCAGTCGATCGGCTCCTGCTCGAACGGCTTCAGGCGACGACCATCGATGAGGCGGCGTGGCAGCAGGCGGTTCTGAGTTCTCAGAATGGCGTGAAGGTGGACGTGCGCCGCATTCAGAACGCGCTGCGCAACGCCGAACAGATGCAGCGGAGCATCATCGCGAACCTGAAAACGCTCATCCATCCCGAGCTCGTCAGGCAGCTTCAGGACGATTATGTGAACGGAGAGCGCGAGATCGAGCGGCTGAAGGCGGAGATCAGGCATCTGCAGTACGACAAGGGGCATCAGCGGCTGCTGCTCGAAGCGCGCCCGGTGCTGGAAACCGTGGTTGCCCGCTGGAGGGAGGTCGCGCCGGAAGATCGCCGCGAGCTGTTTGAGGCATTCGGCCAGCACATCATCGTCTCGCGGATCGACAGAACGCAGCGGTGTATCGTCGTCGTCTGGCGCGATGGCACGCGGTCAAGCGTGGTCGCGGGTAGGGATACCAAGTACAAGTATCCGTGGACCGAGGAAGAGTTGTCCAGGCTGGCGTCGATGTCGAGGCTGGGCTGCGCCGTGCCGCTCTGGTCGATCCACGC
>CAYMEB010000552.1:0-2032 GCA_964389095.1 uncultured Hyphomicrobiaceae bacterium | reverse complement strand
CGGCGCCGCCAGCACGTACGGGATACACCTTGGGGGTCGCTCTCATCGCGCATCTCCCCGCGAAGACCGCTTCTTTGCTTGCGCCTTTGTGGTCCCGGCGCTGACGGCTGGTTGCGATTTGTCCTCCTGACACGCCGCGATCGCACGGACGATTCGGGCGCGATGGCCAGCGCGTCGAGCGACGTTCCTATCTTCACCCGTCTGCTTCAACCACTCGAGAAACCGTTGCACCCCGTGGCGCGTCGTCGAATCATCGCGGCAATCTTTGATGAAGGCAAACTGCACCATCTGCACGGGGTCGGCGACGAAGATGCCGAAGGGAGCGGACACGACGGTTGCATCGGGGAAGCCGAGCAGCTTCATCGCCTGCGCTTCCGTCGCCGACTTGTTGCAGGCGATGATGTGAAGAGGGCCCGCGACACCGCCCCTTTCCGTTAGGTGGCCGGAAAGCTGGTGATCCCGCAGGAAGGGCTGTCCGACCGGTTCCTTGGCCGCCCCGACACTGAGCGCCGCCGGGATCGCGTTGACTTCCACGAGCACCTTACTGTCGGCAAGCTCGACTGTGATGGGTTCGTTGATTTCCAACTGAGGCTCCGAGGCTCCTAACGCCTTCTTGACCACCGAAACCATCTGGTCACGGCGTTCCGCAAAGCTGAGCCGAGTCCAGTCGAGCGCTGCACCGCTGTGGTACTTGCCTCGCGCGGCGTCCGCCGATCCAGCTTGAGCGAGGGCGATGACGGCATCGGCCAATGCCTCATGGACGCGCTTCTTGAGTTCGGCCTCGGTGTTGATGCCGCCTCCGCGGAAAAGGTTCTGCTTCTGCACGAATTCTTGGAATCGCTTGTTGCGAGCTCCTTCATCATCGTTCGTGATACTCACGTCTGGCAGTTTGATGAGGCGAACTTTGCCCGGCGCCACCGACAGGCCCGTAGAGAGTTCCGCATGGCAAATCCCGATCTCTGTCTCGGTGCTCGCCCAACCAGCATCGCCGTTGCTGATGACCAGCAGGATGTCGCAGCCCTTCACAGCCTGGAGGCAGACGTCCCAGGAATCCCATCTTCCGCCCTGTGGAGGTGCCTCCTCATTGATCCAAACTTCGAAAATCTGATCTCCGCCAACTCGGATGTCCTCAATCTCCTTCTTCAGGTCCCTGCGAATCTCCGACAACTTCCGTCCTTTGGCTCGCGGATAGGCGCTGATGCATTTGCTGGAGATCATGACCCGCAGTTTCGTGGACTTCGCCATGGCTACCGCGCTCCCTTCAGCAACCCATCCAGAAGCCCCTCGGCCTCGCGCTCGATGGCGAGGATGTCGGCGGCGATCTCGTCGAGCGCGCGCAGCGGCTGTGGCTTGTAGAAGTGACGCGTGAAGCTCACCTCGTAGCCGACCTTGGTGGCGTCATCCTTGATCCATGCATCGGGGGTGTAGGGCAGCACCTCGCGGCGGATGAAGGCCTCGATGCCGCCGTCCTCCAGCAGCGGCACCTGCTCTGTGTCGCGCAGGTCGCTGTCGGGTTCGTACTCCACGATCGCGGGCTTACCGTCTACCGTGGCCTCGAAAAAGCCGCGCAGCGGGTCGGCCTTGGCCTTGCCCAGCTTGTGGACCCTGGCGATGACGGGCGGGGCGTTCTCGTCACGTTCACTCACCGCCCGCAGGATGACCTTGAGGTCGGCGGCAGGCAGCTTGTTGCCCGCCTTGTCGAGTGCGGTGTCCACGGCAGCGCGAAAGGCGTTGTGGTCGGTGTAGACCTTCTCCCCCAACACCGAGCGCAGCGCCAAGGCCGTCTCCACCAAGCGGCCGTCGCGCTCCCAGGTCTTGGGGTCGAGCAGCTTCTTGCGCTTCTTCTCGGGCAAGCCCTTCTTCGCGCTGCCGCCATCCTCGTCGTCACCCTCGTCCTCGTCGCTGCCCCACTCGGCGAGACGCGCATCGAGCTTGGATGCAAGCTTCCCGAACTTCGTGAACAACTCGTCGCCGAAGTCCTCGTAGAGCTCGGCGCGAATTTCCTCCTCGCCCGAGTTGAAGCGCAGCGGCT
>CAYMEB010000551.1:0-2045 GCA_964389095.1 uncultured Hyphomicrobiaceae bacterium | reverse complement strand
CCAGTGCGCCGAAGCTCGCGCGCCTGGAGGCGCTGCCGGGCCGCGCGCAGGCGCTGGTCGGTGCGACCGTGCCGCTGCGCGTCGTCGCGCACTACGACGGTGGCGCGGACCGCGACGTCACCGACCTCGCGGTCTGGAGCAGCAGCGACGACGTCGCCGTGGCCGTCGGCCAGCGCCGCGCCGAGGCCAAGGCGCCCGGCGAGGCGGTGCTGCTGGCGCGCTTTGGCGGCCTCGCCGCGACCGCGCGCCTCGCCGTGCTGGCCGACGACCGGCCGTGGACGTTCCCCGCCGTGGCGACGGCGAACCTCGTCGACGAGCGCATCCACGACAAGCTGCGCGCCATGCGCGTGGCGCCGGCCGACGTCTGCAGCGACGAGGTGTTCGTGCGCCGCGTGCACCTCGACCTGATCGGACTGCCGCCCGCGCCCGAGGCGACGCGCGCGTTCGTCGCCGACCAGGCGCCCGACAAGCGCGCGCGGCTGGTCGACGCGCTGCTGCGGCGGCCGGAGTTCGCCGACGTGCAGGCGATGCAGTGGGCCGAGGTCCTCGGCGTCTCGGCCGAACGCATGGAGGCGAAGGGCGCGTCCGAGCTGGCCGGCTGGCTGCGGCGGGCGTTCGCCGACGGCCGGCCGTTCGACGCGGTCGTGCGCGACCTGCTGGTCGCCGAGGGCGCGACCTACGGCGCGCCGGCGGCCGGCTTCTGGCTCGCCGCCGACCAGCCGCACCTGCACGGCGAGCACGTGGCGCAGAACTTCCTCGGCATCCGGTTGCAGTGCGCGCAGTGCCACAACCATCCGTTCGAGAACTGGACGATGGACGACTACTACGGCTTCGCCGCGTACTTCGCGCAGGTGGGCCGCAAGCGCGCCGACGACGGTTCGGAGTGGATCGTCTGGGACCGGCGCGCGGGCGAGGTGCGCAACAAGCGCACCGAGGCGATCGCGGCGCCGCGGCCGCTCGGCGGCGCGCCCGCGACGGTCGCCGCCGGCACGGACCGGCGGCGCGCGCTGGCCGACTGGCTCGTCGCGCCCGACAACCGGTGGTTCGCCGCCAACGTCGCCAACCGCGCGTTCGCGCGCGTGTTCGGCCGCGGCCTCGTCGAGCCGGTCGACGACGTCCGCATCAGCAACCCGCCGTCGCACCCCGAACTGCTGGCCGACCTCGCGGCGCTGCTGGTCGAGGAGCGCTTCGACGTGCGCGCCGTCTACCGCGCGCTGTGCACCAGCCGCAGCTACCAGCTCGCGCGCCATCCGAGCAACCCGCCCGAGGCGCTGTTCGCCGGCAACATGGTGCGCCGGCTGTCGGCCGAGCAACTGCTCGACGCCATCGGCGCGGCGACCGGTGCGCCGACGAAGTACCCCGGCCTGCCGCTCGGCGCGCCCGCCGCTGCGATCGCCGGCGGCCGCGTCAACGTGCGCTTCCTCGACGTCTTCGGCCGGCCGGCGCGCGAGAGCGCGTGCACGTGCGACCGCCGCGACGAACCGACGCTCGGGCAGGCGCTGCACCTCGTCAACGGCGACACCATCGCCGCCAAGGTCGCCGCCCGCGACGGCCGCCTGCAGCGGCTGCTGCAGGCGAAGACGCCGCCCGACGCGCTGCTCGACGAGTTGTTCCTCGCCGCCTACTGCCGGCTGCCGCGCGCCGAAGAGCGCGCGCACCTGCTCGGCCTCGTCGCCGCGGCCGGCGACGACAAGGCCGCCGCCGCGGCGTGGCAGGACGTCTTCTGGGCGCTGCTCAACTCGCGCGAGTTCCTCTTCCAGCACTGACCCCCACTGCCGCCATGCTCCGCACCGTCGCCCTGCTGTCGTTGTCCGCGCTGTGCGCAGCGCCGCTCCGCGCCCAGGATCCCGCCGTCGATCCCGCGCGCCTGCAGCAACTGCTCCAGGAACTCGGCGCGATCGACCCGAAGGCCTGGGCGGCGCGCGCCGCCGGCCTCGAAGCGGCGGCCAAGCAGGCGGACGCCAAGGCCAGGGCGCTGCGCGAGCAGGCCCGCAAGCTCGACGAACAGGCGGCGGCGGCCGACGCCGAGGGCAAGCGCGTGCGGG
>CAYMEB010000550.1:0-2045 GCA_964389095.1 uncultured Hyphomicrobiaceae bacterium | reverse complement strand
GTCATGCCGGGCAGCAGGGCCGGGCTTGTTGCCGTGATGCGTGTTGCGGACAGGCGAACCACGTCTGTGGCTGGCACGCCCCCGATCAGCACGGATGGGTTATCGGGGAAGTTGTTCCCCTTGATCGTGACGGTCGCTCCACCCTGTGCGGGTACGGAGGGCGGAGTCACGGCTGTCACGCTGCTCTCGCAAATGTCAGGAACCCCATTAGCGTTCTCGTCCGCGAGGTCGCCGCTCAGGATCTGGCCGTAGTCGGCCACGCCATCGTTGTTGCAGTCTGTCGCAAAGCCCGACTCGTCGACAGAGAGCGCGTAGCGAATACCGTTGCTTGCGAGGCCGACATAGTCTCGCGCGCAATGGCCGCGATAGGGCGCCCGGTTGCCTACAGCAGGCCAGTACCAGTCTCCGCTGCGGGCGACAATCTCAGCGCCCGAGGTCGGGCCGACCGGGTCCGTCTGAGGCTCTGTGGCGTAGGGGCCAAACCAGTCCGAGCAGTACTCCCAGACATTTCCGATCATGTCATAAGTTCCGAAACCATTCGGCAACTTTGCGGCGACCGGATTTGTGCCCCATCCTGACGTGCCGCCAGAACCATTGCCCCACCACGCGATGGTGTTCAGCGCGGCATATCGAGACGCTGCGCTGCCTCCTCGGCAGGCATATTCCCACTCTGCTTCCGTCGGCAGGCGGTAATGCCTCACTGCGCCCGCAGCCACTGCCGCGTTCCAATTGACTCGTTCGACGGGATTATTTGCCTGATTTGCGAAGTAGCTTGGGCTCTCCCCGGTCATTGCAAGCCACTGCGCCTGCGTTACCTCGGTTCGGCCGAGGTAGAAAGCCTTGGTAAGAGTGACCTCGTGAGCCGGCATTTCATCGCTTGAGGCCTCGGCATCGGATGAGTCGGACCCCATTGTGAAGGTCCCTGGCGGGATCAGCACGAACTCTACGCCTGTCTGACTGTCGCGAATCTGCCACGGGTAGCCCGTTGATGCGATGCGGGCCCGAATCTCGCCACTTGTCACGATGGCCGGATCGGGTGCTGGGCGTACGACGATGAAAGTCCCAGCGTTTGCGGCAGCGACCCCAAACTGCCCGATGGCCAGCATTTGAACAGCAAGACTGCCGATTGCACGCGCGGAGAAATTGTTCATCGATGTGTCTCCCGGAGCCCCGGAATGAAGCTCGATCGAAGCAGTATGCCACGGATCCTTCCGCTGCCAAGGCGCAGAGCTGACAGTTCCCGGTGATTGTGGGCCAGCGGACAGGCGCTACCGGCTTGGTAAAGGCTCTGGTTATGAGGGGTCGGCTCTGTGACATAACCGGCTCTGCAAACCTCATAACCGAGCCGAGAGAGGGCCCGAACGGCTCTCCCGAGCAGGTGAGCCGAGGCCTTTGGAGACGAGCCTGTGGAAACAGAGCCGCGCCTACGCGCGTCTCTCTGGCCCACCTCAAGAGCCAAGACCTCTCAAACCACTCGACAAGACACTTGCGATTTCGCACGCACCAAACGAAGCCGCCCAGGCCTTGCGGCTTGGGCGTCTTCTCTTAACCGGGCGGCCGTTCGCTTTCGCGTTGGCCTTCTTGAAGTAGGGGAAAGCGCACATGAACCAAAGGCTCGCCGGTGATCAGGCGGAGTGGACAGAACTTTCGCCCGTTCCTGGGTCTTCAGCATCGAATGCGGCTCGATTGATGACGTATCCCATGCGACCGCAGCCTGCGACATCCCACCCAATCGACGACCGCTGTGACCCGGCGATGGTCGCGGTGCTTCGCTCGCGTTCTCCGGCGGCGAAGCTTGCCACGCTTAACGCCATGTGGCGTTCCGCTGTGGCGTTCTTGTGGAGCGGCGTGAAGGCGCAGCATCCGGACTAGTCCGAGGCCGCGGTGTGGGGATGATGCAGAAAAAAGCCGCTGTCTTGGGACTTGCCGCCGCCTGAGATAAGGTGGAGAAATGCCTGGCACGGTTCCGTTGCTGTAGATTCTGCATGTACGCGGCCAGCGGGTGCTTCTGGATTCCGAATTGGCGCGTCTGTACGGCGTGCAGA
>CAYMEB010000549.1:0-2054 GCA_964389095.1 uncultured Hyphomicrobiaceae bacterium | reverse complement strand
GTCGTTCGGCCTTGCCACATATCTGGACTTCGATACCGCGGACTACCAGTTGCTTAGCCAAGGGCCGAACCCGGTACCCGCGGCGCCCGGAGCGAGCGGTGTCTTCGACGTTTCCCCTCAGATCGGTGATGTCATATTCAATGGCATAGGAAACGTCAACACGTACTCGGAGGCCACCATCGGCTCAGTCACCACCGGTAAGCTTGACCTTGACCTCATCGGCACGCTCGGAACCTTTGGCGCGTCCCTGGATGCAAACGTCGAGGTCACGGTCGCTACGGTCACCTTCCGCGTCAAGCGCAACGAAGCATCGAGTGCGAACAACACCAAGTTCGAGGTCGTGGTACGTGACTCGGCGGCGGGAGACAACCGCGCCAGCGTCGTTGCAGGCGGTGGCGACGTCGAGGGCACGAACATCATGTCCGGCCCGATGACGGCAGCCACTCGTGACGGCAAACCGACCATGGTTCGCACGCACGCCGAACTGATCGCCGTTGCGCCAACGCCCAACCCGAACGCACCGCTCCGGGTCGGCGACGTGGTGCCGGTCGACATCGTCTTGCGGGCACCCGCAGGCGAATACGTTCGGCACGTGAACGCGGTGCAGGCGGCGATCAAGGTGGCATCTCCGTCATTTCGGATCACCACCGCTGCCGGCCTTCCGATTGCCTCCAACAGCGGTGCAATATCGCAGTCAACGTTGACACCGCGACTAGAAATCGGAGGGTCCCCAACAGGTACGGCTGGTGTTGATGCGAGCGGCAACCCACAAGTTGCCCTCAACTTGACCGGGACTAACGTCCCCAGTCTGGCGCCCGGCCAATCAGCTGTCGTCGGCCGCATGTATGTTCAGGCCATGCGTAAAGCAGATGCAAATGCAGTTCCGTCGGTCACTGTAACCATGGTGGGCACCGATGCGATTGGCGAACGCCTACCCGACGGCACCGTGGCGTTCGCGCCAATGGTTGTCACATCACCACCTTTGATCTCAGCGAGCTCGACCCAGTGCACTACGGACTGCGCTAACCTCCTGCTCGGAGCCGTGCGAGGCACGACGGGCGTGAGCCTGAAGGTTCGTTCGCCGCTTGCAGCCACTCCGGCAGTCACTGAGCAGGTGCCTGCGTTCGCTTTCGCGACCGACACCTTCCACCCGTTCCTCGGGGTTCAGGGGCGCTATATCGACGTCGCCGTCATCGTCGATGCGGCACAGAACGCAGCCCGCAGCCGTGAGGTCGACCGCTTCGACATCGACCTGACATACGAAGAAAACGTATTCGCCGACGACGCACCGGAGTTCACGCCGGCGAACGGAATCGCACTGCGTGGCTGCTCTGCCCCCACAGCTTCGGGTGGAACCATCAAACTCCGACTTGACCGCCAGGCGGGCGCGGTTACCGGACCCACCGAGGTCGGGCGCGTGCGCCTCCACTTGAAGAATTCTGGCGGGGCCTCAAACCCTGCTGAAGCAATTCGAGTGACTCCGCCGTCGGCCGCATCGACACTCGCTAATTGCAGTCTGGCGCTCGGTACACGCCTGTGGTCGAGCACGACACCGTTCTGCGATATCTATGCCGACATTGCAGGTGCGTCCGCTCGCATCGGCGAGTTTGACCAAAACGCCAATATTCTCAGTCAACCAGCGGCGTCGCTACAGATCGGTGCCCGCCTGCAGGGTCGTCGGGCGACGGACCCCAACGTCCGGTTTGTCCAACCCTTCGATGTCGTCCTTATGGCGACCGGCACCGCCAATCCTGCGCCACGGTTGCTGACGCCTGCAGGTCATGCATGGAACTTCGTGCCGAGTGCTGCCTCATATACGTTCCGCACGGCAACTGCCTTGGCGACGTTTGCAACAACCAACACAGGTGGTTCGTGCTACAACCCGTGGCGCCCGCAAGGCACGGCTTCTAACGTGATCCTTGCGACGGCGTCGTTCGTTGCCGGCGCTCCCCCGGTTAATGAGCATCCGTGCGCAATCAACAGCATTGAGCCGGGCGTCTACGACGTCTATGTCAAGGGCCAGTCCTCCGTCGGCGTGCTTGTCACCAACGTGC
>CAYMEB010000548.1:0-2059 GCA_964389095.1 uncultured Hyphomicrobiaceae bacterium | reverse complement strand
TGGTGCCGACGTTGCAGTGCGGCTTGTTACGCTCGAATTTTGCCTTCGCCATGATCGGCTCTCCTCAGTCTCTGTCTCAGCCTCTGAGCCGCCAGGCACGCCCGCGGCTCCGGTTCATCTGCAGCCAGTCCATTCCGCGTGTCCGCCTCCGCCAGCGCCGCCGAAGCGGCGCTCAGTCGGACGGTCCGGGATGTCAGGCGTACTTCTTCTTCACTTCCTCGGCGACGTTGCGCGGCAGCTCCGCATAGTGCGCGAACTGCATCGTGTAAGATGCGCGACCCGTCGACTGGGAGCGCAGCTGACTGACGTAACCGAACATATTCATGAGCGGCACGTTCGCACGGATGACGGTGGCGTTGCCACGCATCTCCTGCGTGCGGATCTGGCCGCGGCGGCTGTTGATGTCGCCGATGATGCCACCGACGAAATCACCCGGGGTCACGACCTCGACGTCCATGATCGGCTCGAGGATCCTCACGCCCGCCTTCTCGCAACCCTCCTTGAGGGCCGCGCGGGTCGCGATTTCGAAAGCGATCGCGGAGCTGTCCACTTCGTGGAACGCACCGTCGAACAGCGTGACCTTCATGTCGACCAGCGGGAAGCCGATCAGCACGCCCGCATCCCAGACCGAATTGACGCCCTTCTCCACGCCCGGGATGTACTCCTTGGGCACGGTACCGCCGACGATCTCGGTCTCGAACTCGTTGCCCTTGCCGGTCTCGTTGGGCTCGAGCCGCAACTTGACCCGAGCGAACTGGCCGGTGCCGCCGGTCTGCTTCTTGTGCGTGTAGTCGACCTCGACCATGCGAGCGAGCGTCTCGCGGAACGCCACCTGCGGCGCGCCGACGTTCGCCTCGACGCCGTAGGTGCGCTTGAGGATGTCGACCTTGATGTCGAGATGCAGCTCGCCCATGCCCTTGAGGATGGTTTCACCGCTCTCCGGGTCCACCGACACGCGGAAGGAGGGATCCTCGACCGCCATCGTGTAGAGCGCAGTCGACATCTTCTCCTGATCGGCCTTGGTCTTGGGCTCGATCTTCATCTCGATGACGGGGTTCGGGAACTCCATCTTCTCGAGGATGACAGGCTTGGCCGGATCGCACAGGGTTTCGCCGGTGCGCGTATCCTTGAGGCCCTGCAGCGCGATGATGTCGCCCGCGAACGCCTCGTCGATCTCCTTACGCTCGTCGGCATGCATAAGGTACATGCGGCCGATGCGCTCCTTCTTGTCGCGCGAGGTCTGCGCCAGAGCCATGCCCTTTTCGGCGCGGCCGGAATAGATGCGGCAGAAGGTCAGCGAGCCGACGTGCTCGAAGCTCATGATCTTGAAGGCGATCATCGACAGCGGTTCGGAGTCGATCGGCTTGCGCTCCACCGGCTCGCCGCTCTTGACGTCGGTGCCCTTGTAGGCTTCGCGATCGGAGGGAGCCGGCAGGAAGTCGACGACGGCGTCGAGCAGCGTCTGCACGCCCTTGTTCTTGAACGCCGACCCGCACAGCATCGGATAGAAGGCGCGCGTGATCGTACCCTTGCGGATCAGCTTGCGCAGGGTGTCGTTGTCGGGCTCCTTGCCCTCGAGGTACGCTTCCATGGCCGCATCGTCCATCTCGACGGCGGCTTCGATCATCGCGGCGCGGAACTCGTTGGCCTTGTCGACCAGATCAGCGGGGATCGGCCCCTTCACGATCTTGGCGTCCTTGCCGTCGCCGTCCCAGGTCACAGCCTGCATCTCGATCAGGTCGACGACGCCGGCGAAAGAGCTCTCGGCGCCGATCGGCAGCTGCACGGGCACGGCGCGGGCGCCGAGCTTGTCCTTGATGTCGTCGAGACACATGAAGAAGTCGGCGCCGGTCTTGTCCATCTTGTTGGAGAAGATGATGCGCGGCACGCCGTACTTGTCGCCCTGGCGCCAGACGGTTTCGGTCTGAGGCTCGACGCCCTGGTTGCTGTCGAGAACGCACACAGCGCCGTCGAGCACGCGCAGCGAGCGCTCGACCTCGATGGTGAAATCGACGTGGCCGGGCGTGTCGATGATGTTAAGGCGGCGCTTCTTGCCGTC
>CAYMEB010000547.1:0-2071 GCA_964389095.1 uncultured Hyphomicrobiaceae bacterium | reverse complement strand
CCGGTTGATACCGACGGCGACTTCGAGCCCGCGTTCGACAGCCGCTCGCGAGAGCTTGGCCGCATACCCAAGGTGATGACCTCTCGACTCGTCGATCGATCCGTCAACGATGACAAGTTTCATTCTGACGCCAATCGAGACTGCGAGGACACGATGACCCGCGGTGCGTGCGCGACGCTATCAACTGTGGCCCATGGCCGGACGACCGATGCCTGGCAACGATCTCCCGAGACGATCTGAAGCGCGCGAACCCCGGCGGCAACCGCGGAGAGCATGTCGGAATCGGCGTCTCCGATCATCCAGCAGGACCCGGCGGGCGCCCCTGTGGCCGAGAGTGCGGCATGAAGCATGCCCGGAGCCGGCTTTCTGCAGTCGCAAACGAGTCGATCCCCATGCTCAGGGTGATGGGGACAAACATAGAAGGCATCGATGCAACCCCCATGGCGCCGAAGCTCTTGATCGACGAATCGATGGAGGCGGTGCACCTCATCTAGGCTATAGAGGCCCCGGGCCACACCTGCCTGATTGCTCACGACGATCGTACGGTATCCCATGCGATTCAGCCGGACGATCGCGTCGATCGCTCCGGGAATCCAACGCCAGTCTTCGATGCGGTGGGTGTAGCCAGCGTCCTCGTTGAGCGTTCCGTCCCGATCGAAGAACACGATCGGTGCATCTCGCGCAACCGCGAGTGGCGGGCCGAACGAGCTCGAATTCATCAGAGACGACCCTGGGAAACCAGATGCTCGGCGAACGCCATCGATCCCGTGAACGCCGGCGAAATCGCATTCAGCACATGCGTTGTTCGTGCCTGTCGCTCCACGACATGATCCATCACCAACTTGCCCGAGCCGAGGTCGACCAACTGGGGTCGTATTCCGGCCTTGCGGGTGGGGACAAGATCGCCCGACCCAATGCTTGGCACAAGGCGCTGAATGGCCGCGACGAAGCGAGGCTTGAGGTACTTGCCGATCTCGGCATGGGCCAGCGACCGGAACCCCTGATTGTTCCGCCAGTACATGCCGGAGAGTCTCGCCAGGATGCCGAGGCCCTCACCGGCGCGAATTCCCTGGAGGCCGTGGTAGTTCTCCCGCCCCAGAGCCGGTATCGCCGTGGGCCCCGCGTACACGCTTCCGTCGATGACTCGCGTGAGATGCACACCGAGAAAGGGCACCGCCGTGTCGGGAACTGGATAGATGTTCGATCGAACCTTGCCTGCCGCCGCGTCGGCCAGTTTCCAGTAGATGCCCTTGAAGGGAACGACAGCAAGATTGCGCGCCACTCCAAAGGCATGCGCCACCCGATCCGCGAAGGCACCGGCACAATTGAACATGCTGTCGAAGCGAATCAGGCCGCGACCTGTCTGTATCGCTCCATCATCGACGCGATCAATGAATGGGCAATCCCAGAGAAACTTCACCCCGCCTGCTTCAAGCTCCTCACGAATGGCCATGATCACCCCGCGGCCATCGATCACAGCCGTCGTGGGACAGTGGATTGCGTCGTGCGCCTGCCCACAGTGCGGCTCGAGCTGCAGCAATCGCTCGCGCGTGATGCGCTCCGCCGGGATCCCGTTGTCTCGTGCATTGGAAAGCAGCCGCTCGACCGTTGCCCCCTGTCCCGCAGCGGTCGAGACGATGACCTTTCCACCCTGCCGAAACGGAATGCCACGCTCGGAAGCGAACGCCATCATCCGCCGCGCTCCCTCGGCACAGATGCGGGCTTTCAAGGTGTCGCTGCCGTAGTAGATCCCGCAGTGCAGAACGCCGCTGTTGCGGCCGCTGGCATGCATGCCGGGCTTCGGCTCCTTGTCGATCACGATGACTCGTCGCCTCGGCTGCCGACGCAGCACCTCACGCGCCACCGCCAAGCCCACGATGCCCGCGCCAACAACCAGGACATCGCATTGATGGACGACGTCGCTAGACATTTCCGTAGCGACTGTTGCGAATCATGCGGTATCCCTTGATCAATTCGCAGATGCCGGCATCGAGGGAGTGGGCGGGACAGAAACCTGTCGCCTCGATCTTGGCGTTCGAAACGATGTAGTTGCGCTGGTCAGGATCCTTGC
>CAYMEB010000546.1:0-2077 GCA_964389095.1 uncultured Hyphomicrobiaceae bacterium | reverse complement strand
GTCGCCTTGCTGGACCCCGGCGTACCGCAGCGAAAGGTTTGGGGTCTTCCACAAATACGTGTTAGGCTGCGATTTCCACCGTCTAATCATGGGCCGTAAATCGATTAGCTCCGTTGCAAGGTGTTTCAGACCAACTGTTTATCGTTGGTGGAACCGTGGAGCCCCGCAGAGATAGACTGCGGGAATTCGCGGTATATTGTTCAAGAAGCAAAGGGATCGCTTGCAGTCTAATATTCGTTAGACCTACGCGCGCCTTGCCGATCTCAGAGCGAGACATCATTCCGTACGTGCTGGAGCTACGCGACACAACCGACGCAGCGCTGCATCGGCTGGCGCAGCTCGAAGCGGCATCTACGGACTGGATGCGCCTTTTCGACCAGTGGGACGCCTCTGAGAGTGTTGAGCCGCTCGCGAAACTTCCGCCGGTTCAATCCCGCATCTTCGACGAGGTTGAGGGCTTCCTCGCGGCCTTCGCCCGAGTGTCCTACCTGCTTTTTCCGATCAAGGAAGTAGGGCAGGCCAAGGATCGAGCTGTGGCACTCCGGTCACGTTTTGGGGTGTCCGCCGATAGCCCTCTGGACTCACGCGACTTGCGAGACTCTTGGGTGCACTTCGATGAGAGACTAGACACCGCCATCGCAGCGGGGCGAGGCCGCGCGGCACAGCGCTATCTCTTGAGTAGGCACGTCACGCCTGCAATCGTGGCGGGTACTCTTCGGGTCTTCGAAGTCGACACCCTGCAAGTACACTACTGGACGCGCGAGGGGGCTCAGAAAATGGCAGACCTTCGCGCTCTCGGTCAGGCGCTCCGAAAGCTCTTCGATGGATGGCGAACGGCCATCCGGGGCCCGGAGAGCTAACGCCGGATGCAAATGACGGAGCCGCTAGGGAGGATGGCACGACCCTTCGGGCCGTGCCACGTTGTGAGATAGTTCCGCAGCTGAACCTTCTACGTTAGACCTCCGACAGTAAACGATGACCGGCAAGCCATCTGATGCACTCCGGAGAGCAGGAGGACGGGCCAAGTCTGACGTCGCCAACAAGCTAGTCAGTATGTGCCTGCATCTCGTGAGTCGTGAGGTGTGTGAGGCTGGTGGCCTGAGGGTTGAGTCGCCGCAGTACCGTGATTCCGTAGTAGCCGCCTTCGGCGAGGTTTGTGGGTACTGCGAACGCGACCTCGCTCTGACACCTGTCGCGGTCGAGCATCTTGATGCGATGAATCGATACCGCCGCGGCCTGCATGTGCCAGGTAACGTTTTTCTGAGCTGTAAGGAGTGCAACAACGCGAAGAGGCGATCAGATGGCGCTGCGGAATTGAAGCTTGCAGGTTCGGGCTGGGAGGACTTTCTCTCGCACGACGGGAGCAAGTGTGAAGCGAACTGTCCAGCCTGCGCCTATTGGAGCAACCGCGTCGGAGCCGATCAAGTCGGTACAAGGCTCGCGACCCGCCGCGAGGCGATACGGCTGTTCAGGGCGCACTATGCCTCCGGCTTTGCAACGACCCTCCCTCCAGACTTCAAGGACTTGATTGAAAGGGTATACACTGAGGCGCAGGCCACCGCCCAAACAGTTGCCAAGACAGTACACGACCGTTGGACGGTGCTGAGCGCGATGAAGCCGGTCTAACGACGGTTGCTACTGACGGGGCGATAACAAGATTGAATGAGGGGCTCGGCAGCCGCCGGTCGCCCCGCAGCAGAACCTGACGTTAGGTGGACGACGACACATTCGACTATTCGGACGTAGATTCGACGTCCGTCGGAGACGCTGCGCCTTGTTCATTAAGAAGATCACCAAGATCCAAGGACTCGGTCGGTTTCGAACGAGCAAGATTCAAGGAGGTGAGTACGCGAAGTTTACCGCCTTCTACGGTGGCAATGGCCGAGGGAAGACCACTCTTTGCGCAGCAATACGATCCTTCCACCTTGATGAGCCTAAGCACGTACTGGAGCGCACAACCTTCGGCGCTAAGTCTGGCCCGGAGGTTCATTTGCTCCTGGATTCAGGCCCGGCCGCCTTTACCGGCAGCAAGTGGTCTGCTTCTTCCCAAGACTTCAGGATATTTGACGCGCACTTC
>CAYMEB010000545.1:0-2096 GCA_964389095.1 uncultured Hyphomicrobiaceae bacterium | reverse complement strand
AGGCATAAGCGCGTCGCTGGCGCGCTTGGGCGATCGTGCGGCGTGCGCATGCAGTACGGACGTGGTCGCCGTTTCGCGCGGAGTGCGCACGCTGCTCGGGGGCGTATGTGTCGATGCTGCGCGCGTACGGGTTCTTGGTTCCGGGGGCTCAAAAGGGGTAGATCTTCAGAAGTTCGTCCCCCGAGATGCACTTGGGCACGATGGACCTCCGACAATCGGTTTTGTCGGACGCCTTGCACGTGACAAAGGTCTTGCTTGGCTACCAGCTCTTCTCAGGAGCGTGCAGGAGCGGATCCCAGCCGCACGGCTGATGCTTGCTGGCGATCCGGACCCCGCCGATCCTGCATCGTCCGCGACGATGCGCACGTTGCGGAACACACCTGGCGTCACACTGCTCGGCAGCGTGCATGACATGCCAGCCTTCTATCGCGGCATTGATGTGCTCTGCTTCCCGAGTGTGCGCGAAGGTCTGCCTAACGCGGTGATCGAAGCGGCAGCCTGCGGCGTTCCGACGGTTGCCTGGAATGCCACTGGGCTTTCCGACGCAGTCGTCAACAATGAGACCGGTTTCCTCGTTCCTATTGGTGATGTTGCCGCGATGACGGAGTGTCTTGTGACCATCCTGTCTTCGGATGCGGAGCGGTCTCGGCTCTCGCATTCGGCCCGCGCGTTTGTTGAGCAATCGTTTGAAGCAAATCATGTCCAAAGCCTGTTCGTGCGCGATCTCGCTGATTTGCTCGGGGAATAGGCCCGATTTCGTCCGATCTCCGTCTGTCGCACTAGCACGGGAGCCGCCGACGAGCATGCGAACGCGCAGCGAATAGTGAGTAAAAACTCTTTAGTTTGACAATTGCATATAAATTTTGGAAAAAACTCTCGGTGTCTGAACGAAGCCTTTGCGCCCGTAGCGAAGTTAATCTGGCTTCGCGCCAGTACACATTCATCGAAAAGACCTGTATCACTAGAGGATCTTGTTGTCGGCGGTCTCTACGGCGTAACAACAGATTTACACAGAGCTTACGGTAATGACCGCTCGCCGACTGTGGGGCACAGGCGTCCCGTTCGTAGCGCGACTTTGGGGCGTTCGCGCACTGGATGAACACAGACAGCGGTCACGACGCGGGTTGGGTGTGCGGCTGTATGGTAAATACGCGTCAAAGCAGCTATCGTCGCGGTAGCGGCCTGTAGCGTAGGCCTCCGGCCCCTTCAAATTGCGCCGCATCTTGCGCGCGGCCGAGACGAATAGCAATCTCGGGAGGGTCTTCATCACGAGTTTGGCGTAGGCCGAGTTGGTGTGACTTGAGGAAATCGCGAGCGGCCCCAGGCCTCGGGGTCGCCGCACGAGCTTGTTGCGCTTCGTCGACTTGCCGCCCGTATCGCCGCTCGCAATGGCAGATCAATAGCCCGAGGCCCCGATCAATGCCGGCGAGCAGTGAGCGACGTTCAAAGCGCCCTGGTTCCTTCATCCAGTCAGATGAACGGGCATCCGTGCGTCGGGCGCGATAGAGCAGAACGCTCTATTAAGATCGTTCAAGTGAACTCGGTGCGCCCTCATCGCAAATAGATGTGCGTCGCCAAGATCGCAAGATCGAACGCTGGGTCAAATGGCGTTGCGCTTGCCGGCGGATAGCCTGCGAAGTAGTAAGTCAAGCAGACAGAAAATGAGATCGTGAGTGCGCCAGCAACCGCAAACGCAACCGTCCTTCAGCTACATGATCTGATTGCCAAGTATGCGATTGGCCGCAGCGGCATCAGGTATCGCGGCTGAATCTGCGGGGACACGCTGGACAGAATCAGTGCGGCTAAGAGGAGTTCTCCGGCGAATGTGCCCCATGTTCGACTGGCACCCCTGCGTGCAAAAACTAGAACAGAAATAGGAATAGTGGAGAGGAGCACAAGACCGTCGAGGAAATAGGCAACTCCAAGTACGTGAATTCGCGCCTCATCCGTGATTACCACCGGAAACAGGACTTGTGACGTCATATTGTAGAAGACTCTTGTGACAAAATAGATCGGTTGAGCAATCGGTTCGGTTGGAGCGATGTTCGCGACGCTACTCAGCCAGTGCAGAAGCGCGGGAGTAGCCGATGGATCTT
>CAYMEB010000544.1:0-2111 GCA_964389095.1 uncultured Hyphomicrobiaceae bacterium | reverse complement strand
TCGGCGCATGCCCTCGACAGCCATCGTGCCTCAACCTTCCGTAAGTCGCTGGACTTTCAATCGAGACGTTGGCGACGTTTCACAGCGGACCAGATCACGAACTTGAGCAACAGGCCGCCGAAGGCTACCGGATCATCGGGATCTTGCCGCCCACCATCAGGGCGCCCGACGCGTCGACAACCCGCATGATCCGGCTGAAAGAGCCTGTCCGGGCCCAAGCCGCCGCACCCTGATGACCTAACAGTGATCCTCAGCTTCACAGACACGCGCGCGATAGAAGCCGCTCGCGGTTGCAAGTGCGCGCTCCAGTTCGCTACAGTCACGCGCTCGCATTTCCAAGCAACGCGAAGTGCCGGAAAGTCGCTTGCGCACACTTGAGGAAAACTCCTGATGTTCAGGACGCCCAGAAATGGGCAACAAGTCTGGCTCACTCGCGTGCACATAACCAACGAGATCAGCGACCTCGGCGATTGTTGCGTCAATATCTTCGCCATTCAAAATCATGGTGCCAAGATCAAGCTGTAGTCGAACTCCCGGTGACTTAACCTCGCGAACCAATCTCGCGGCATCACGCGTCGTGGTCGCAAAATTACAGCCGTAGCGTGACGCGTTCGGCTCGAAACAGAACACGACCCCTTCGTCCTCCGCATGCTTTCCGAGTTCACGGAAGAAGGCGGCGGCGATTTCGAAGGCAGCCTCTTCCGAAAGCCCACGCCGATCTCGATTCTTCGGAGATCCAAACACAAGAAGACCCGCTCCAATCCAATTCGCAAGTCGCGCAACGAGCCGAAGATGTTCCAGCAGCAAGCCCCTCGATTCCGGGTCGAACAACTGGTATCCGGCACTCGGCCCAAACAGCAGGCTTTGCATGCCGCAAATCGTCAAGCCTCGCCGACTCCAACAGTCGCGGAAGGCGATCGCCTGTGCTCGAGTGATGCCTGCCAGATCGGGCGAAACACGACCCGGGACCAGATCGACGGAATCGAATCCATGCTTATGCAGCAGCGCTGCTGCCGCGTCATCATCAACAGGATTCCAAGCGATGCACGAGACGCTCAGTCGGGCCATGGAGTGTCTCTCAATCGACGCCACCGGCATAGCGGGCGATCGCTGCCTGACTTTCGGCTGCCGAGAGCCGATAGCGTCCCGAGCGACCGAAAGATCCCGCGTGAACAGTCTCCATCTGATAGCGCTGGGCCGAACGACCCTCGAGATCCGCCAGTGTCACGCCAAACACTTCGCGAGCGATCGACCCAACGACCACGGGTTCGACGGCAAGATTCACAAGTTCCATGCCGGATTCGAGGGTGGCGCCGAGGTCTGACCAGAGCAAATCCATGTCGTAGAACTGCATCTGCGACCTCGGATCCACAGCATCCAGGGATCGATGGTGCTTCAAATCAAACAGGACGTTCTTGCGCAGGCCGGGGCCAACGAGCCCCGGCAGCCGGACAATGTGGCTCCTCCGAAAGCAGTCACGGACTCGCATCTCGAGAATTCGCCGATTGAGTCCGTACGGCTGCAAACTTGCCGTGTCGATGGGGGAATTCTCGTCGACTGCGATGGGGTGGTGATACACGTCCACCGTACTGATGAGGACGAACCGTGCACAGCGGACGGTTCTGATGGCGTTCCATAGTCTTTCAAGACCATCGGCGTCGGCCTGCGGCTCGCGATTCGCTCTCCACTTTTGCGCTGGAGCACCCGCACAGACAACAAGCTCGAACTCCCGGCCTCGTATGTCCTCGATGTTCAAGGAGCGATAAAGGTCGGTGAAGCCAGAGAACTGTCGGAGCAGCGTCGATCCAACAAATCCGGTGTAGCCGATCAACGCATTCATGATCGCAATCTACACCACATTGAGCGTCTTAGTGCCGACACTCGCAGGACTATCACGCTCCATCTCGACAAAGTACAGCGGCCTTTCCTGCACTTCCTCGAGAATCCGGCCCAGATACTCGACCATGATGGCGAGAATGAGAAAGACCAGGAAGAACATGCCCGTGGTCGACAATGACTGCGTGATCCAACCTTCGGCCGTGTGATTCTTGAGCAACGCGACCAGTACCACATAGAGGAGATACAGGCCGTTCAGGCTTGCACCAAGCAAC
>CAYMEB010000543.1:0-2115 GCA_964389095.1 uncultured Hyphomicrobiaceae bacterium | reverse complement strand
ATGGCGGGGCCGGATCCGCGCGACCCGTTCTCGCTGCCGGAGATGACAGCCGGCGACATCGAAGGTGGCGTCGCCAATGTCAAGGTTGCGGTGTCGACCACGCTGGGTTTTGCCAAGGCCCGGGCGGAGATCGTCGCGGCGGTCGGGCTGGCCGGTGGGCGGTGAACGCGTGGGTGCCTGTTGTCGGGCGTAGCGCCAAGGCCGATTGCTGAAACGCGTCTCGTGCGGCGGCTTCGAGCCGCCGCGCGGGGGCTGCGCTGCGCGCATTGACCAATGTGAGCGGCCCCACGCCTCGCCTATCGTCGCGCTGGTGTTTCGGCAATGGCAACGCCGCTCGGCCCGCCCCAAGGCTGCGCCGCCGATGCCGTAGCTACGGCGACGAGAAGCGCCTTGGCATCCCGCCGATGTTCCAGTGTGAACACTCTCACTGTTTGCGTTCCGCTGTTCGGTGCCGTTGCAGGAAGGTCGGCCAAGCCCCTCGACAGCACGTCTTCCAGAAACGGGATGTCCGTATTCTTATCGACGACAAAGAACACTCTATTCAACGGCATGTTTGCCAGCAGCTCGTTGATTTCGAAAATGCATCCGGTGTTCTTCGGGCCGAAGCCGCGGAGATCGATCAAGGCGGCGTCGCTCTTGCGCACGAGGTATTGCAGGACGCTTCGCCAAGTCTCGTCCCGACAGAAGAAATCTGCGACTCGAAATCTGCCATCGTGGTCCCGCTCGAGGCTGATCTGGCCGATGTGGCGTGCCAGGTCATCGGCGTCTGCAATGAAGCGCCGGGAAAGCCGGCCGCTGGCAAACTCGAGAAACTCATGCGGCTCGACCGTGGAACCTGCGAGGTCGGGCCCGGCAATCATCCGGGTGTGTCCAACGTACCTCCACGACTCGCTGAAGGCATCGCAAAGGTCTCGGCTCTGCTTTCCCAGGGCAAAGACCCGCAAGTGCAGCAATGCAGGCGGCGATTGTCCCTGTGCGAGTCGACCCCATCGCAATCTGAAGCCGAGCAAGGTCGTCGATTTGTAGAGGAGAAATGCGGCCAACGTATATGCTGGCCACTGCATGCCGAAAGCTGCGAGGTGCGCTCCGCTCGCAATGGCGGCATTGAGCCATATCATGTCGATCATCAGCGATTGGTCACTGAGGTATCGTCTCGTATACAGAGCGCTCAATGCCGCCTGGAAGATCCAGCCGGCAAGGGCGAAGGCCGCCAACGTCAGCACCAGAAGGGCCCATGCCGCGGTGTGAGTGTCCAGCCCCAGCCGGGCCGCCATGGCCGCATATTCTGGCAAGTAGACGGCTGCGAGCGATCTATCGGGGTCCGTAATTCCTCTGCCGAATGCGACGAACCCGAACATGAACGCACTGGTGAATACGAAGACCATCGGCCCGATCGCGCGTATCGGACGCATGAGCGCCAGATAAGATATCAGGAGCGCCCCGAAGTTCGCGATGTCGACCCCTGGGACGTAGATGTTTGCCACGAGATCCGGCCGATCCTCGGCGAGCGCAAACGGCAAAACGGTGGCCACAGTTGCGATCGCGACGAGTGCTGCCGATCCGCGGCAGGAGAACGATTTCACGACGGCGGCGGTCAGGGCAAAAGGAGAAGCATTCTGGATCGCGACGAAAATGAACTTCGGCCATGAAATGGCATGGCCGCTGGCTGTGATGTACAGAGTGGCCATAGTTGCAGCGAAGAGAAGACCTGCAACCCCATAGATCGCGAGGTTTCACCATGGACCCGCCGTTACGGATCGGGCCAGGGGAGACGCGGTCTCTGCGGGATCGTCGCGGGTCGAGATATCGAGAGTGACCGAGTTTCGTGGCGGTTTCTGGTTTGCAGTGCCTCGGGTGGTTTCGCTGTGCCGTGGCCGTTCAGATTTCGATCGGCGCATCGATTTGGCGACGGCACGTCGGTAGATGGCCAGAAGCAGGAACGACAGCATCATGGCGGTGATGGCCGCCATCATCTGAATGTTGTGGATTTGCGCAGAAAAATAGCTGATTGGAGCGGTGCTCAAGTCTTGCATGGTCGGCCAACCTCGGTGAACCAACGCTAGGCAAACCTGTCCCCTTAGTTCCGGCACAATCGTCGTATAGCTGAATGTGGCC
>CAYMEB010000542.1:1327-2120 GCA_964389095.1 uncultured Hyphomicrobiaceae bacterium | reverse complement strand
CCTGCCATTAACCGAGCAGACTGGGTTAATCGTCTCGCTCGGGCGTCACGTCCTCGAACGAACCCTCGAACAGGTGACGTCTTGGGATCGGGAGCTTGGCGACCGCTCGTTCTACGCAGCGGTCAACGTCTCTGGGCGGCAGCTCCAAGAGCCGGGATTCGCTGCGATGGTCTTGGACTGTGTCCGCCAATCTGGTCTGTCGCCGAGCCGCCTACTGTTAGAAATCACGGAATCTGTCTTCATTGACGACACCGATGGCATGAGGGAGGCGCTCATCAGCCTCGCCGACGGTGGAGTTCGACTAGGACTCGATGATTTCGGCACCGGATACTCCTCCCTTAGCCAGCTTCATCGATTCCCGGTCACCCAATTGAAGATCGACAGATCCTTCGTCGCACGGCTCGATAGGGGGCAGGACGAGCGGACGCTCGTTGAGGCAATCATCCAGTTGGCACGCGCTCTTCACATGGACGTCGTTGGCGAGGGAATTGAGACGGACGTTCAGCTTGACGTTCTGTACCGCCTTGGCTGCGACCGAGGCCAAGGTTGGCTCCTGGGGCGACCCCAACCAGCCGAGTCAATTACGGCGTTGCTTCGGTCCGAGCGGGAGCGCCTTCTCCTTCCGTTGGCGTAGCCCTTTCGGAAGCATCCCTCAGTCCGGCGACAATCGCTCTGACAGCACCGATGAACTCGATCGGGGAGCGCGATTGTGAAGCCTTCGGTTTCTCGGCACTCAGAATTCGGAACACGTCGCCGACGATGTGTTCGTCGCCGGTCCAAACCCCTACGGTTT
>CAYMEB010000542.1:0-1317 GCA_964389095.1 uncultured Hyphomicrobiaceae bacterium | reverse complement strand
GCTCGAGATTGCCAACAACGTGAGCTGATGCGCTACGCCCTGCAGTTGCGTCCTCTGACTTTGCGAGGCTGCCCGATAGAGAACCAGCGAGAGCCTGAGCACGGAGGAGGGGCTCAGGTCATCGCCACTCTCGTAGGTGAGCCCCCGGACTGCAGCATCCGCTGCGGGGTCTGCTGCGCCTAGCTCGAGATGTGCAAACGCGAGCTCCGTTAGCGCGGAAACCACTGCGCCCCCAGTTGCGACTTGCTCCGCCACCTCTACCGCTCTCCTAGCCCAACCCATTGCGGCATCCGGGCGGCGCGCGCTTCTCGTGATCCACGCGAGATCAGCAAGAGTCTTAGCCTCGAACTCTGCGAGCCCCGCCTCCTCAGCCTCGGATGCGAGACTTACCCCGAGGGAGATCGCATTCTCATGATCACCTTGAGCTCCAGCAAGCCAACAGGCGGCATGCAAGGCTCGGCAGCGAACCTCCGGGTCCCTACTCTTGGCAATACTCAGAACGACTGTTTCAACCAAGGCTCTGGCTTCGTCGAGTCGCCCCTGATGAACGAGATTCTCGACCAATGAAGAGGCGGCGTGGACGGCTGCATCGTCGTCTCTCCTCAATCTCGCCACCTCCAGCGATCGGCTCAGGAGAGCATTTGACGAGTCGAACCGATCTCGTCGACCCTCGACGCGGCCACGAATGAGGGCAAGCTTTCCCTCAATCCGGGAATCGACTTCACTCTCGCGCCCTGCGGTTCCCGCCCACGAACCGATCTCCTCGGCACGACCAATTGACATCCACCACACGTACAGCCGCTCGCAGAACTCGCCCGCCTCGTCTGCTGTTCCGCGCTCCAGCAGCCAGTTCATCGCCGCGCGGGCATTCTCGATCTCCGCCTCGAGAGGTGCGAACTGTCGTGATCCGACCCCCATTCGGCCGCCAACCTGCTCGACTCGCTCGCCTACCCATGCGACGAGCCGGCGGTGCACCTCGTCCGACCGGCCTCGGTCCTCCAGCCGCTCTCTACCGTATGTCCGTACGGTGTCGAGCATCCGGAAGGTCGGCATCGGCCCTGAGGCCGACCGTGTGATCAGGCTGTGACGAGCAAGTTCCTCGAACGTGTCGAGTACGGGGGTTTCGATTGCGTCTCCCGCAAGTGCCTCTGCATGTTCGAGCGTGAAGCCACCCGGCATGACAGCGAGCACTGCCAACAGGTCCTGCGCCGCTGGCGTGAGTAGCTCGTAACTCCAGGAGATCACATCCCGCAGGCTCTGATGCCGGCGCGCACCGGGCCGGCCGGGTGCCGCCAGAACGTCGAGTGAACTGTCGAG
>CAYMEB010000541.1:0-2124 GCA_964389095.1 uncultured Hyphomicrobiaceae bacterium | reverse complement strand
GTAGGCGATGCCCCGGGACATCGACATGAACATGAAACCAGCCTTCGAGGAACCCGGGGAATACCACAGCCCGAACGCTCCTCGCATCACCCTCAGCAATATCGTGAAGGACTATCACACACCTCTTGGAACACGTCGTGTTCTCGACGGCATATCGTTCGACATCCGAAAGGGCGAAAAGATCGCTGTCCTCGGAAGGAACGGCGCGGGAAAATCGACCCTCGTGAAGATCATTGGCGGGGTCGAGCGCCCAACGTCGGGTCAGATCAGCCGCGGCATGACAATGTCATTGCCATTGGCGTTCGGCGGAGGGTTCGAGGTGCACATGAGCGGAATGGACAACATCCGCTTCATCGCTCGCATCTATAACGCGCCACTGCAGAGCACCATCGACTTCTGCGACGACTTTGCCGAACTTGGCAGGCTATTGTACCTTCCGGTCAGGACATATTCATCAGGTATGCGTGCGCGCCTGGCTTTTGCCTTGACGCTTGCAATCGACTTTGACTGCATGCTGATCGACGAAGTCATCTCGGTTGGCGACCAGCGTTTTCACCAAAAGTGCCACGATGAATTGTTTGTCAAGCGCAAGCATTGCGCGATGATCCTCGTTAGCCATGATGTTCACATCATACGGGAATTCTGTACCAAGGCCCTCATCATGAAGGACGGTCGGGGCAAGGTCTTCGAGGATCTGAATCTCGCCATGGACATCTACAACACGCTTTAGCCGATACCTGACATTGGTGCGTTTGGGCCATCACAATTTGCCCTCTTTGAAGTCCAATGGACCTCCCAACTCGGCTACCGACGGTCCTGCAATCGAAAAACGGCGTCACGAGACAGACCGGAAACCTCGATTGTGCAGCTTTACCAAAACCAAGCCGGCTCGAGGCGCACTGAAACCACTATGCCGCACACGTCACCTACCTTTCTCTTTATCGGCGGCCCACCACGCTCCGGCACCACCCTCCTGATGGAGATACTCAACGCAAGTGATCTCATTGCGCTGATGCATGAGTACCAGGTGCTCAAGCTATCCAGCGATATCGAACCCATCTTCTCCCACGGCGATGCAATCGCCGCTTCCTATGAGCGAACGCGCAACCGCGAACGCGAACATCGCATGGCGGCAACCGCCACCGAAAGATCCGGCAAACCGCAGCCATCAAACATCTTCTTCAGCCGGGAAAAACTCGCCACTTATCCCATTCCAGACCCCGCCAAGCTTCACAGCCCACCGCATTGGCCTCACCGAAGCAACCGGGGCCGAATAGTCGCCGGTATCATCAAGGCAAGCTTGAACAAGCCGCTAGCGCGCCTGCTGGGATCCAAGGATCCCCTGTTCGCACTCTCAAGCGAGTTGCACAAGATCCACGACTTGGGCTCTCCGTGCCGCTTCATCTGGATCTTCAGGAATCCGCTGAAGACAATAAACTACGCGATCAATCGCAGAAATCGCAAAATGATTGGCATTGACGAATGGAGCATCGCCAGTGCGAACGATGCAATTGCGCAGTATCGGCTGGTCGTAGCAAAAACCATCGCAACGATCGCCGCATTCGCCCCCGACGAAAGCCTTGTCCTGAAATACGAAGACCTCGTGGAAAACGAGGAGCGGACCATCGGCAAGGTTCTCGCATTCCTGGGCATCGCGCACGACTCCCTGCCACACCTCGCCGAACAGGACCGCGGCAGCATTCCAGTCTGCACCCAGACGGAGCATGACATCATCATGTCGGAGTTTGGCGATGCGATCACATCATGGCAGCGGCTGGAACTGACAGGACAAGGTTACGAGGCGATACCGGCACTGTCCCGACTGCTCGCGACCCCACGAGGCCTGCCCGATCATATCGACGCGATAAACCTGTCGGAGTACCTCGGCTATGGATGGTCGGAGGTTGAGCCCGGACGAGGGGCATGGTCGATATCGAGCTACGCGTCGATTGTCCTTCCTCCCGTGGCATACGACCGTGCCAATATTATCATCGATGCGCATGTATTTGTTACCTCGCCGATCTCGCCGGTCGAGGTGAGTATCAGTGTCAACCAAGTAGCCCATCATGAATGCGCTTGGGCTCTCAATGACAACACACACCCTGCGCCGGAAGGCGTGCAGAC
>CAYMEB010000540.1:0-2126 GCA_964389095.1 uncultured Hyphomicrobiaceae bacterium | reverse complement strand
TGCCGGATGGTGCCGGGGCCTCCGCCAGTCGATCGAAGTTCGATCGCATAGGTGCCGAACTCGGCAGCCCAGTTGCTACCCGAACAGGATTTCGAACGATTGGCTCGCTCTGCGACGCCGGAAACGACCTGCCATGACCCTGTCGAGGTTCCCGCTGTCAGGAGTTCGCTCGTGCAGTCTCCAAGCACGTTGCCTGCCTCGAAGCCAGGGTTGGTGGCGATGTTCGGGCCGGGGCAATCGATGCCACTTTGGTAGCAGTCAGCGATTCCGTCGTTGTTGACGTCGCCGATCAGGCCGTCCTTGATTTCTTGTGCGTCGTCGATGCCGTTGTCATTCCAGTCGTAGACGATGCGGAGAACCCAGCCCTCTTGCTGGCCCGAGGCATTGGTGCCAGAACCTGCGAAGACGAGGCCGTTGCCACTGATGCCGTTGCAGGACGTCAGAGAACGACCTTGAGTATCGAGCGTGATGCCGTAAGTTGACTTGATGTGCGTCTCAAGCGTTTGCACTCCGGACTTGGAGGTCCAGACGGCTGCACGTTGCGAGCCGCTGACCTGAGTATTTCCGACGAGTGTGCTAAGTGATGGAGTACCCGCGCGAGGTTCTAGGCCAGAGCTCAGAGGCAAAAGTGTCACTCCAGAGGACGTCCATAAATAGAGTCCCTCCGTGGCTTGAAGAACCCCAGTGAGTCCGTCTGCCGAGCACAGCTTCGGAGTCCAATTTACGTTTCCGCTCGGGGAGCCGCTGTTACCACGCACCCCGGACCACTGATCGATCGTAATCCGATTCCCGGTAGGTCTGTCTGCAATCGAGCTGTTGATCGTGACTGCAATGGTACCGAAGAAGGTTGAGCCATCATCGGAGGCGCCGTTGATTTGTGATGGGCCGTTCTGATCACAGAACCGACCGACATTTGAAGCCCACGCAGAGCGTCCGCCACTTACGCCCCAAACCTGCCCGCTCGGCGAGACATAGTTGGTGACGGCATTAAAAAGCGGTTCCCCGTAGTAACCAAACTCGCCTGTAGCTTGCATTCCATCTACTGCCGTCCAGATAAAGGCTGGCCGCGAGTAATAGTAGTAGATGGAGGACACAACGCCCTCCCATGACGCCTGGCCACCCACAACGCTTCCGTCGCTCGAGACCGAGTATGCGGCGCTATTCACACCATTGCCAGGGAGATCACCAAGACTCTGCAGCGCACCATTCTTGACGCGGATTGCCTCAGTTCCTGCGGCCGAACTGCTCCAGCCAACCGCCGTTGAACCATCGCGGCTCAGGGCAGTCACGTCACTGCCTTCTGCGCCTCCGGGGAGTCGACCAATACCGACAAGCGACACGGTCGTGCCTGCCAAGCTGATGGATGAACCAGCGAGCAAAAGTGCTACGCCGGTGAATCGAGTGATCGAACGTGTCATACGAGTTTCTCCCGGAGCCCCGGAATGAGGCTCGACCGGATCAGTATGCCACAGATCCTTCCGTTGCCAAAGCGCAGGGTTGACAATTCCCGGTGATTGTGGGCCAGCGGGCAGGCGCTACCGGCTCGGGAAAGGCTCTGGTTATGAGGGGTCGGCTCCGCGACATAACCGGCTCTGCAAACCTCATAACCGAGCCGAGAAAGGGCCCGAACGGCTCTCCCGAGCACCGGAGCCGAGGCCTTGGGTGACACGCCGGTGAAAACAGAGCCGCGCCTGCGGGCGTCTCTCTGGCCCACGTCAAGAGCCAAGACCTCTCGAGTCACTCGGCAAAACACTTGCGATTTCACGCCCACCAAACGAAGACGCCCAGGCCTTTCGGCTTGGGCGTCCTCTCTTAACCGGGCGGCCGTGCGCTTTCGCGTTGGCCTTCTTGAAGTAGAGGGAACGACACACGAACCGATCACTGTGCGGTGATGCGGCCTTCATGCCGCGCCGTCACCCACCCATCATTCGCTTCCGTCGCGCCGTGAACTTCCACCACGGCGTCGGCTTGCCGCCGCGGGCCTGATGCACCACCGCCATGAACACGTCGATCACGCACGGATCGTGTCGCACGCCTGTGCGACGGCAGAGCGATCGGTACATGGCCAGCGGATCGCGTCGGGCGAGCTGCTTCACCCTGCGGATCCCCAGCAGGTTCAGGTCGGC
>CAYMEB010000539.1:0-2129 GCA_964389095.1 uncultured Hyphomicrobiaceae bacterium | reverse complement strand
GCGACCGGACGAGATCTACGACGTGCTCCGGCGGTGTGCGACGGGCAGCATCGATCTCGACGGGATCGGGGAGCGAAGCCGCCGCTATGTCGAGCGCTACTACAGCCTCGAGGCTGTCGCGGCCCGACTCGGCCGCCTCTACTTCGAAACGGCGGGCTTCCCGACCACGCTCGCGGCCAGACTCGAAGCCCGGGTCACCGCGCTGGAGGGCGCGATGGCCAACCCGGTGCATCGCCACAATACTCAGGCGCTCATCAGTGAAAACAGGCCCCATGCAAGATTTCGTTGAATGGCTCCGCGCATTCGAGGACCGAGAGAGCAGGCCGCTGCGCGTCCTGCATATCGGCAATATTGCAAACAACGCCTACAACAATGCCCGAATTCAGCGCATGCACGGCATTGAGGCCGATGTCGTCTGCTACGATTATTATCACATCATGGGAACGCCGGAATGGGAGGATGGCGATATCGCCGGAGATGTCGGCGATCCGAATTTCCCGGACTGGTGGGCTGTCGACTTGGGTTCTTGGCGGCGCCCAGATTGGTTCATTCAAGGTCCGCTGACTGCATGCACCCAATATCTCGCGGTTCGCAACAATAAAGAGGGGCATTTCGGTGCCCGCCACCAAGCCAGCTTGGTTCGTCAGTATTGGATGACGCTTGCAATGCAAGCCCGACGCCGCGGATTGCGCCGAATTGGGCGGCCTTTCGATCGCCGGAATCGATTGCACTCGATGGCAATTGGCAGCTTGCCCGCCTTGAGCACGCTCGATCGCATCTTATCGCTGATCGATGCCCATGGTAGCGCAACCGCTCAGCTCTGCGCGACTGCTGAATTAAAGTATACACTTCTGCTGCCAGCTGCAATTGGTCTTCGCCGCGGCATGCGATTGTCTCCGCTCGAACGAATGTGTGGTCGTCGCTATGCTGATCGCTTGCGTTCGCAGGGCCGTCACGAAGAATTGCAACAACTTTGCTCTTTTTCGACGCCGTCAACAGTCATGCAATCGGCGCCGGTTGCGCTTTCGAGGTATCTCGGTAAAGCTGGCTTGGCTTTCGTGTGTAGATCGATCAACCGGGTTCTCAAGAGGATGCTTTCACATCGGCCGAGCGCATTGGCCAGTGACAATCCAGGCCAGCTTGCCGATCAGTTCGAGCGGACCTATTTGACAACCGCGGGCTGTAGAGCCTCGAACTGGCCTAAGGACCGCGATCATGCAGTTTCTCTCGCGTTGAGCTGGCTCAATGTGCTTCCCAGCTACGACATCGTGCAAGGCTATGCCACGGACGGCATCATTCCGCTTTATTGCGGATTTGCGAACTTCACCGCCTACGAACATGGAACGCTCCGCGAAATCCCATTCGAGGACACGACGACTGGCCGCCTCTGCAATTTTACCTACAAGGTCGCACCCCGCGTGTTCGTGACGAATACCGATGTCCTGCCGTCGGTCGCGCGGCTCGGCATCCCGCGGGAGCGCGTCGTATACCTCCCGCATGCGTTCAACGATCGCAAGTTGCGCGATTTCAGGGACGCGCATCCGGGACTCCGGCCTGCTGCCGGGGAGCCCGTATTCTTCAGCCCCACACGGCATCACTGGAAGTCGACGGACGGCTCATTGACGAAGGGCAACGACATCTTTCTCAAGGCTGCGGGCGCGGCAGCGGCCAAGGGGCACAGCTTCCGGTTGGTGCTGGTGGAGTGGGGGCTCGAGGTGGAGCTCAGCAAGCAGCTCATCGCGTCCCTCGGCCTTGCCGATCGGGTCAGCTGGGTGGCGCCCATGAACAAGAAGCAGCTGTGGACGGAGTACTGCCGGTCGCACGCGGTGGTCGATCAGTTCACTTTGCCGGCGATCGGCGGCGTCGCTTTCGAGACTCTCGCGCTTGGCAGGCGACTGATCACACGCATTGATGAGGCGACGCTCGACCACTTCTTCGGCAAGGCGCCGCCGGTCCTCAACGGCGCGACAGTCGACGAGGTCGAGCAGGCCGTAATTGGCGTGTGCAAAGACCCTGAAGATCATGCGGGCGTTGGCGGCCAAGGGCGCGCATGGATCGAGACGTATCATTCCGCCGAGCGGACCGTGGCGTTACAGGTCAACGCCTATCGGCAAATGCTGGAAGCCTCG
>CAYMEB010000538.1:0-2133 GCA_964389095.1 uncultured Hyphomicrobiaceae bacterium | reverse complement strand
ATGTCGTCATCTGCCTCCCCGACCCACGTCGTTCCCAGATCGGAGGCGGTGAACTCGACACGGGAGTCGCTCCGGACCCGGAGTGACGTATACGCGTACATCTGGATCGTCGCGTTCAGGACTCTGCCGCCATGAACGTCGGCGTAAGGAGAAACGTCTGTGCCGCCGCCGGCAAGACCCAGCCTCAGCGGTGCACGCGCTCGCACACGTGTGATGTTCATGGATCGATTGATCAGGGCTCTGACGTTCATGTTGGCCTCCCGGGTCCAGGACGTCAGCGGATGAGAAAATGCGAGTCCTTTGATACGCGCTCTCGCCAGTAATCTAGAAGGTCCTGCATGGTCTGGGTGAATGGAATCTGCGGCGCCCAGCCTGTGTTGGCGCGGAACTTCGATGTGTCCGGCACCTGAAGATCGGCATCGATCGGGCGGAGCCGGTCGGGATCGGTCTCGACGCGAATGTCCCGCGCCGTCGACATGCCGATAAGTGTCTGCAGCATCTCTCCGACCGTGCACGAATAGTCGCCGCCGATGTTGAAATAGCTCCCTGGAATCGGATTGACAGTGAGCATCATGTAGTAGGCGCGCACCGCGTCGCGAACGTCGGCGAAGGTGCGCATGCTGTCGAGATTGCCGACTTTGACGACCGGAGGCGCCAGGTTCCGCTCGATCATGGCGATTTGCTTCGCGAAGGAGGATTCGGCGAACACGTCGCCTCGTCGCGGCCCGGTATGAGTGAACATGCGTGTCGTGAATGTCTTCATGCCATAGGCTTCCGCGTAGTACCGGCCCACGAGGTCCGTCCCCGCTTTGGAGATCGCGTAGGGCGAAGCCGGATGGAAGCTGCATTCCTCGTTGATCGGAACCTTGTCCTTCGGCACGCGCCCGAACACTTCGGAAGACGAGCACACGTGCACGTAAGGGTCGCCGCCCTGGACGCGCAGCGCCTCGAGCAGGCGCACCGTGCCCTGTATGTTGGTGTCCATCGTGTCGAGCGGCGCCTCGAAGCTTGTCCGGGGAAAGCTCTGGGCGGCCAGGTGGAATACGTAATCTGGGCGCGACATATCCACGGCATGGCGGATCGAGAGGTCGTCGCGCAGATCGGCGTAGACGAGATGGACGCGGTCACGCCGGTTGATACGGTCGATGTGGTTCGTCAGATTCTCCATCGGGCTGCGCCAGCGTACCATCCCATAGATTTCCCAGTCTGTGTTTTCGATCAGGAAATCGCACAGATGAGACCCGACCATCCCGGTGATGCCGGTGATCAGGCAGCGTTTCGCGGAAGGGCTGGCCATTGTCTTCACCTCGTCTTGTAAGTTTCCAGGAGGGTGCGTGCGGTACTCGCCTAATCTGCCTCAACCATCCAGGCCAGAGTGTCGCGGAGTTCGTAGCGGCATGAAAATCCGATGGAAAGGAGGCGCGTTGGGTCGCCCTGCTGGTGGCGAAGCTCATTCGGACGAACGAATGCTTCGTTCCGGCGAACATCCGGATGGTGCCCGGTGATCTCGCTGAGGATTTCGAGAAGGCGCGCCAGCGGCGTCGTGCGACCGGTGGAGACGTTGACAATTCTCGGCGGCGTCTTTGCTTGGAGGAGCAACTCGTAGGCGGCCGCTACATCGCGGATATCGATGAAGTCGCGCTCGATCGTCAGATCGCCGGTCTCGATGACTGGACTGCGGTCGCGGAAATGGCTGACGAGCTTCGGCACAAGGAAATGCGCCTGCTGCCCAACGCCGATACAGTTGAACGGGCGCGTTGTCACGATGTCGAGGCCGGCGCCGTCGATCCGCGTGAAATGCTCCGCCATCAATTTGGAGAGAGCGTAATGGTTCGCGGGAGCCGGCGTATAGGTTTCAGTAATGGGGCCTGATGTCTCGGCGCCGTATACGTTGGCGGAACTCGCGAAGACGATCCGCCCGGAAAAACTGCGCGCCTTGAGCGCCTTTAGCAGCGCCAGCCATCCCAGCGCGTTCACGGCGAAAAGATCGCTCGGATCGTCGCGCGTGACGGCAGAGATGGCGGCCAGATTGACAATCGCGTCGGGAGCCACGGCGTGTAGGACGGCGCCGATCGACTCCGGCGCTTTCAGATCTGCGCCATGTGCGCGCGCGTCGATGGGCGTGTATCCGGC
>CAYMEB010000537.1:0-2135 GCA_964389095.1 uncultured Hyphomicrobiaceae bacterium | reverse complement strand
CGATATGCCGCCTTCACCGATTCACGCCGTCACCAACTTCCGCGCATAGCTCCAATTCGCCGCCGAGCGGTCGCGATGATACCGGCGCTGCGGTGATCCACGCGTGGTCGAGGAGACGTTCAAGTCTAGAACGAAAATCGTTTGCCCGATCCAAGTCTCAGGAGCCGATAGATGGCAGAGGCCTTTTCCCACGCGCGCTCACTGGCGGTCATCGCGCTGGCCGTGATCGCGGCCGCCTCGTTCGGTGCCGTGTTCAAGCCTGGCGACTGGTATCTGAGCCTCGCAAAGCCCACCTGGACCCCGCCGAATTGGCTGTTCGCGCCGGTCTGGACGACGCTGTACGTCATGATCGCAGTCGCCGGCTGGCTGGCGTGGCGGCGGCAGGGTGGCCTGCTCTTCGCCGTCTGGATCGTCGCCCTGCTGCTCAATGCGGCCTGGTCGTGGCTGTTCTTCGGTCGCCACTGGATCGGCGTGGCGCTGGTCGACATTACCGCGCTGTGGTGCGCGATAGCCGTCTTCATGGCGCTGGCGTGGCGGCCTGCGCCGGCCGCCAGCCTGCTGTTCGCACCCTATCTCCTCTGGGTCGGCTTTGCCGGGCTTCTCAACCTGAGGATCTGGCAGCTCAATTCCTGATCTGGCCGAATTTTCCTCGCGCTGCAATCCAAGGCGCCGATGCAGCCGTAAAAATGAACTGTAAGTCAGGTCGAGGGTCGGAGCCGTCATGGGTGGTAACAAGATCGCGGTCGTGGGCAGCGGCATCTCCGGATTGTCGGCTGCATGGCTGCTGTCGAAGCGCCACGACGTTACGCTGTTCGAAGCCGAGCCGCGGGCAGGCGGCCACAGCAATACCGTCGAAGCGACGGCCCCTGGCCGCATGATTCCCGTCGATACGGGGTTCATCGTCTACAATACGGCGAGCTATCCCAATCTGATTGCGCTGTTCGAGCACCTCGAGGTTCCGACGGCGCCAACCGACATGAGCTTCGCCGTATCCCTCGGCTCGGGCGGTTACGAGTATGCGGGATCGAGCCTGCCGGCTTTGTTCGGCCAACCCTCGAACCTGTTTCGGCCGGCGCATTGGCGCATGCTCGCGGACACCTTGAGATTTTTCCGGGAAGCGGCCGCGCTGGCCGGCGTCGACGGTGACGCACATCAGACGCTGGGGGACTATCTCGCACGTGCCGGCTACTCAGAGGCGTTTGTGGCACGCCACATCCTGCCGATGGCCGCCGCGATCTGGTCCACCCCCTCTCGCGACGTGCTCGCCTTTCCGGTCGCGGCATTCGTGAGGTTCTTTGCCAACCATGGCCTGCTTCAGGTCGCAGATCGCCCGCAGTGGCGAACCGTGGTCGGCGGCAGCCGTGAGTATGTCCGGCGCGTGCTCGCCGACTTCGGTGGGAAGACCGTCCTGGGTGATCCCGTGCGGCGGATCGTGCGGTCCCAGGATGGCGTCTCGATCGAGACGGCCAGCGGCGAGCGGGAGCGTTTCGATCGTTGCGTCGTCGCCACCCACGCAGACGATGCGCTGCCGCTGCTGGCGGACCCGTCCGCCGAAGAACGCGCCCTGTTCGGTGCTTTCCGCTACACGAGCAACCGGGCCGTGTTGCACACCGATGCGGGCCAGATGCCGCGGCGCCGTCGACTCTGGTCGAGCTGGAACTACCTCGGTGAGGGACAGGGTCGCGATGCGACGCTCGCGGTCACGTACTGGATGAACAAGCTGCAGCCGCTGGGAAGCGATGCGCCCGATCTGTTCGTCACCCTGAACCCGCCCATGCGGATCGATGCCGGGCATGTCGTGTCCGAATTCGACTATCGACACCCCATGTTCGATGCCGGCGCCATGAGCGCGCAACGCAGTCTCTGGAGCTTGCAGGGCGTCCGTCGGACCTGGTTCTGCGGCAGCTACTTCGGCTATGGCTTCCACGAGGACGGCCTGCAGTCCGGCCTGGCCGTCGCCGAGGGCATCGGTGGTGTCCGCCGCCCCTGGAACGTGGCCGACGAATCCGGTCGCATTCATATTGCCCGCGCTCACGATGCTCCCTCGGCGCAAGTCCTCGAGGCCGCCGAATGACCGAGCTGGCCTCGCGCATCTACGAAGGCACGATCGTGCACAAGCGGCTCGCGCCGCGCCA
>CAYMEB010000536.1:0-2151 GCA_964389095.1 uncultured Hyphomicrobiaceae bacterium | reverse complement strand
ATAAGGGCTAGTCTCGCGCCTAACGTTGTGATGCCGGTGCGAACACTGTGCGGTTGTGGGGCGGCGGGCGCTCGCGGTAGCAAGGCCTTGAGGTCCTCGGCAAGTCCGCTGCCGGACGCTCGGGCTGTGCTTGCGAATCGCCGCGATCTCAATTCAGGCGGTGTCCATTGGCCACCATGCGCGCGAGGATGTCTTCGACGAAGCCCCAGATTGACTCGTGCAAAAGCGAACGTAAATTCATGTTCGCCTAAGGCGAGGCTATGGAGATCATCTTCAAATAGCTGATCGCCAGCATCAGGCGGCGCTCATCGTCGCCCGACCGTTAGAGCGCACATTGGCGCGCTCAACGGGTCGATGCAATACACGCGTTGAATCGCTCAGCTGGGGTTTCGTAGTCCAGCGTTTTTCTCGGGCGCTCGTTGAGCTGACGCGCGATCTTGTTGAGTTCTGCCTGGGAGTACGGCGCGAGGTCGAGGCCTTTCGGTAGATACTGGCGCAAGAGCCGATTTGTGTTTTCGTTTGAGCCGCGCTGCCAGGGGCTTTGCGGGTCGCAGAAATAGACCGCGACGTCGGTGGCCATCGTGAAGCGCTTATGGTCGCTGAGCTCCTTGCCGCGATCCCACGTGAGCGATTTGTAGAGCTCATCGGGCAATTTGCGCGCTTGCTTGATCAACGCGGTAACGACTGAGTTGGTGTTACGATTGCCGACTTTCGCGAGCAATACGTACCTTGAATGCCGCTCGACGAGGGTGACGACGAAGCTGTTCTTTGACCCGCACAGCAGGTCCCCCTCCCAATGACCCGGGACAGCACGATCATCGGCAGATGCTGGACGCTCACTTATGGACACCGCGTCGGGGATTCGTCCGCGCGTGTCCTTCTTGGCGCTGGCGTGCCGCGAACGCCGGATCGGGCGCTGCGTGCGAAGGTGATCCAGCAGCTCTTTCTTCAGGACGCCGCGGGCTTGCACGTAGAGGCTGCGATAGATGGTCTCGTGGTACACGTGCATAGCCTCGGCGCCAGGGTACGTGCGTTTTAGCCATCCCGCGATTTGCTGGGGTGACCAGTCCATTTCCAGTTTCGTCGCAACAGCTTGTCGCAAGCGCGGATACACCGCCAGCTTGCAGGGCTTTGGTCGCAGTGCTCGTTTCCAGGCTTGGCTCTCGGCGTCGGCGGCTCGGTAGCGGGCCGCACCGCCATTGCGCTCAATCTCGCGGCTGATTGTCGAAGGCGCGCGCCGCAACGCGCCAGCGATTGCCCGAAGAGACCGCCCCGCGACCAGGCCTCGGGATATCTCCTCGCGCTCGGCGAGCGTCAAAGCACGCGAGGAGCGCCGACGCGCCGCGGGCTTGATGCCTCCGCTTGGCCTGATATGCGCGAAAATGCTCGAGGACGATTTGCCGAAAACCCGGCCAATCGATTTCAGGCCTTCGCCCTTCTTCCAACGCTCCCAGAGTTCTGCGCTCTGCGCCGCCGTAAAGCCAACGCGTCGATACCTACGCTTCATGATCCCGCTCCACGCCCCGTCTCAGGTTACGTGTTGCGGCGACCGATTGAACTCACGGGCATAAGCGGACGACTCAGCGTGACCGCGATCGAGCGAAGCGCAGAGCCCTTGGACGTTGACCGCGGCCTCGGCGAAGCCGCTTCCGTCGTGGCGCCAGCGGATTTTCATGTCACCGGGAAAAGGCCTCAAATCGCGGCGTCGGCTTCACGCGAGTTCGACAATAGGCGCCCCGGAAAGTCTTTGGATATTGACTTGACTGGTCGGTCAGTCATTATCGGCGTGCCATGCCTCGCCCCGCCGCGCCCGCCCGTCAATCCGACATTCTCAATGCGGCCTTGGCGCTGTTCGACCAGGTTGGCTTCGATGCGGCCCGCGTGGACGACATCGCGGCCGCCGCGGGCGTCTCGAAGGGCGGCGTCTATCTGCACTTCAAAAGCAAGGACGCCATCCTGGAGGCGCTCATTGCGCGCGATGTGGCGCCGATTGCGGCAGCGGTGGCCGCCCTCGCCGAAGCAGGCCGGGCAGATCCGCTCGGCGCGCTTCGGGTGATCCTAGCGACCTTACCGGCGCGGCTCGATGATCCGCGTCTGTTCGCCATCCCACGCCTGGTGATCGCGGCGTCCAACCGTTTCCCCGAGATCGCC
>CAYMEB010000535.1:0-2153 GCA_964389095.1 uncultured Hyphomicrobiaceae bacterium | reverse complement strand
GTCGGCCAGAACCGGCTCTGCACCTGCCCGAAGAATGCCCAGCACAGTCGCGAACGCGGTCATGGGTGTTGTGATGACCTCATGACCCGGTCCGATCCCACACGCCCGTAGTGCGATCTCGATCGCATCCATTCCGTTGCCGACCCCCACACAGGACCTCGCGCCGCACGCAGCAGCCCAGGATCGTTCGAAGCACTCGACCTCCGATCCGAGCACGTACCAGTCGGACTCGACGACACGCCTCATGGATGCGAGCACCTGCTCTCGCAACTGCCTGGGCTCCGAGCCGAAGTCATTCATGAGGACCTTGAATCGGGAACTTTGCATGGGTGATCATCCGTCCATGTGAAGGTACGCCGCCGAACGGGACAGGTAATGCTGCACGGTCCGCGACAGCGCTGCGTCAAGTGGCCAAACTGCCTGCCACCCAAGTTCCGCTCGGATCCTTGAGTGATCTCCGGCATAGTCTCCGATGTCGATCACCTTCCGATCCGCGGGGAATGCCACGCGCTCGATCTGGGCGCGCAATCCAAAGTTCTCGCCCACTGCCAACAGTCTTCCGGCCAGCTCATCGAGGCGTACCGACTCGGCACCCCCGACGTTGTAGACCCGGCCGCCCGAGCGCTCGTCTGCCCCGGCACGAAGCAGCGCGTCGACACAGTCGTCCACGAACATCAGATCGCGTCGCTGGGACCCATCGCCGAAGATCTGAATCGTGCCTCCCTCAAGCATGCGGCGGATCCAGAGCCCAAGGAACATCTGCCGGCCATCGATGATCCGCATTCCGGGGCCGAATGTGTTCGTCAGGCGGAGCACGGTGGAGCGTATTCCATACACCCTCTCGTACAGCACGTGGTAGCACTCCGCCGCGAACTTGTTGATTCCATTCACATCCACAGGCCGAATCGGGTGCGACTCGTCGACAGGGAGACGGTCCGGCCGACCATAGACCTGTCGAGTGCTCGTCAGCACCACCCGAATTGACGGACTGACGCGGCGACATGCCTCGAGGATTCCAAGCTGTGCCTGAACGTTGATCGCAAGATCGGCCTGCGGATCGAGCATCGATTCGACATGCCCCGTCTGCGCCGCAAGATTGAACAGCACGTCCTGATGTCGCAGCAGCGATTCCATCGCTCTTGTGTCGCGAATGTCGACCTGCTCCACCCGCACATGCGGCAGGATGTCCGCGACATTGGCGCGATTGCCACCGCCATGGGGCATGAGCGCATCCACAATCGTCACCTTGGAACCTGCGGCGACAAGCTCCCGTGCAAGGTTCGAACCGATGAACCCCAGTCCGCCGGTGACCAGCGATCGGAGACCGGCATATGTGTCGGAGATGCTCATCGCGGCTCTCGAGCGAAGAGCTTCCCCTTCCACTCACCTCGGGCATCCAGACGATCCAATGCCGGGAATTCCGCGACGAGTGTGTATCCGCGGTCGAACATCACGCGGTCAACTTGCTCTTCATCCAGAAACCAGCACGGGTAACTCGCCGCATAGATCGAAGGCGGCACATGCTGCATCCGCAGGACGGCGCGTCCAAGCACCCGGTCAAAGCACGTCCGATCCAGCAACAGCAAGGGCGCACGAATTGACGCAAGTTCACCCAGCGCATGAAGGGGATCCGGCAGATACTGGAGCACGCTTGATGCGAGCACGATGTCCGGGCGCCGCTCGTGACAGGCCTCCGAAAGGTCAGCATGAAACCGTAGACGGGCATCCTGGACATATTTGACGCCGGCCTCGACGAAGTGCGGCTGCTCGACGACGTGCCATCGCAATTCCGGAAGATCCCTCAAGAACCGCAGGTGCTGGAAGTACGCTGAGCCAAGGGATCCTCCGTAGTCGATCACGCACGGGGATCCGCGGCACTGCGCCGCTGCCCACATCAGCGATGTCAGAAGGGGCCAGGAATAGTCTGGCCGCTCGAAGGTGATCGAGTCGCGCTCAAAGCTGGCCTCGCCGCGAACGACTCGCAGTGTGGCCGCGAGGACTTTTTCCAGAATCTCTTCCTGTTCGTAGCCTTCGCCGGCCCGCAGTGCTTCGCGCCAGCTCGGATAGTCCCCATCAAACCTGATGGCGTTTCGTGACTTGCCTCGAATCGAACGGAACAAGCGCCGCAGGATCGGGGGCACCCAGTCTTCTCG
>CAYMEB010000534.1:0-2166 GCA_964389095.1 uncultured Hyphomicrobiaceae bacterium | reverse complement strand
GTCTTGCGCGTCCTGGAGGTTGCCCTTCTTCAACAGCAAGCCGGGCAAGACCTCCGTCCCCTCCAAACGATCAATTTCGACTCGAATTTCCCCGAGTCGAGCGTTGTTCTGATCTCGTTCGCTTCGTATGGCCGCCGCTCGAATCTCGACTTTCTCCTGCTGAACCTTCAGGGCTTCAAGATCCGGAAATTCGCGAAGCAAGGCCTCAGCATCGGCAGAGTCGAGGTTGGCCGCTCGGACACGTCCATCGGCCTCACGCACCGCCGCCTCGGCGGTTCGGCGACTAGACATGACCACATCCAATTCCTTCACACGAGCAGCGATCGCATTTGGAGTGAGACCTGCGATTTCGGAAGCCACCGGCGACATCAACTCGCTCAGTCGGAGACGAAGTTGAGAGAGCGATGAACGGACAGCAGACAATGAGGCACTAGCCACGACTGCTGCTTCATACTTCATCAGCCACTTTTCGAACTCGGAGTTGACCAAACCGAGGGCAATACCACGAGGCTCCAGCAATTCACGGACAGCACGCTCCGCTGCGGCCGTCGCAGGCTCAAGTTCGGCAATCCGCTTGGCAACCGATGCAGTCTTAACATCGTCGTCACGCAATGCTTTTCGACGAGTTGCCAGATCGGCAAGTTGCGTCAATTGCTTCTTCGCAGTGTCGCCGGTAGTGACATGCTTAGCCAACTCCCCCAACCCCGCATCGAGAAAACTACGATGCTGCTGCGCGCTCTGACGATATTCAGCGGCGCGAGATTTGAGATTCACCAGATTGCCATTATCGACGCTCGAACCGAAACCTCTATCGGACGCCACTGGCCGGCCAGCGCGACCGAGTAGAAAGAATGTGGCTGCTCCGAGCGCGACTACGATGGCCACGCCCCAGTGCAGGACGCTGACGGCAGCCACCAGCAATACCGCAGCAGCCACCATCTTTGGGTCGAGCCTCCTCGATGCGTCTTGTGACATCGGGATTTCGTCGGTCACTTTTCGTCGCTCGGTTTCGCCTGCAACTTGAGCCTCGGCATCGATTACCTTGTTGATGGCCTCCAACCAACGATCAGCCCGAGCGACTAGCTCCGGCAACTGCGACTCAATCGAATCGAGTCGAGCAAGATCCTCATCGTCGAGTCCGACCGATAGAGCAATGTTGGAAAGGTTGGTCACGGCTGTGGCCCGGGCCTCGTTGCGCGACTCCAATTCGCGATGAGCATTGGAGACGTCATCGCGAATTTTCAAAAGCGCGTTAGTTGCGGTTGTGATCTCCAGGCGTTCTGGTGCACTGAAGGTGTGACCATCGAAATGCGCAATTTCCATACCGGCATCAGCCGCTGCTGTCGCGAGTGCACTCTCAGCTTCATCCATGATGAGCGTCTGGGAGATTATCCGTCCGGTCAGGTCGGCGATGTCGGTTGCGTTTCCGACCACGGTGAGCCACTCCGGAGAGATAACGGGTAGATTGGCGATCTCCGCGCGAGCTCGATCGAGATTGATGTGATGATCACGCCCGACGATAACCCGAGACAAGAGACTCCTGCGCCGTTCGACGTCAGCCAGTTCAGTATCAATCTCGAGGATTCTGCGAGTGACTGCATCGCGCTCGATCATGAGGTTTTGCACGTGTTCAGGATTAGACCGAGCAACCTTGATCTCATCATTAATCTTCCGAGAGGCCCTCTCCAGATCCTTGACGACTTTGTTGGCCGCTTCAGTGGCCTTGCGCAGACCCTCCACAGCTTCACGTGGGTTTCGAGCACCTGAAATACCGCCCATCGCGAACTGTGCAAACAGGTTCTCGAACGACCCAGCTGAACCGATGTCACCCAAATTGGCTCCGTAACACCGATACATGAGCTCATAGTCGGCAGGACTGATACCTCCGAGGTACTTCTGGAAGGTGGCCCCGTCCACTTCGGAGGCTCCGACAAAACCGGTGCGTTTGTCGCGCGGGGTGCCGGTCCCGCGAAGATCGAAATTGGCCAGTAGTTCAACATGGTCGGTGCCAAGTGTTCCGAGCAGCCGACCTCCTAGTTGGCCATTGCTGCTCCCACGAAAAGCCTCGGTATTGTCTGCATATCTTCGCCATGGCCCTCCGATGGCCCAGGTGAGAAACTCCGCCAACGTAGATTTTCCAGATTCATTGGGTCCGTGAACTACAAC
>CAYMEB010000533.1:0-2170 GCA_964389095.1 uncultured Hyphomicrobiaceae bacterium | reverse complement strand
TTCTTGAAACGCATCAGTGTGAAAATGCCCCACGGTCGCAGCCCCTGCTTCTCGACCAGGCGAAGCTCGGGGCAGATCATCACGCGCGCCACGTCGAACACCGGGCGCCAGCCGAGCTTGTCGCCGAACGGTGCCATCTGACGCTCGACCCAACCACGGACGCCGTCCTCGGTCGAGAAGTGATTGACCAGGATGACGTCGCCGCCCGGTTTGCAGACGCGTGCCAGTTCCTTCATGACGCGCTCGGGGTCCGGCACCACCGTCATGACATACATCGCCACAACCGTATCGAACGTCTGGTCCGCGAACTTGAGATCGCCCGCGTCCATTTCGTGCAGGCCGGTGACGTTGGACAGTCCCTCTTCCGCCACGCGCTCGCGCGCCTTCTCGAGCATCTCGGAGCTGAGGTCGATGCCGACGATCTCCAGCGATCGCTTGTAATCGGGAAGCGAAAGGCCGGTTCCGACACCGACCTCCAGAACGCGTCCGCTGGAGCGGTTGATGACTTCCACTGCGTGCTTGCGTCCCTCGGCGGCGAACTTGCCGAAGGTGTGATCATAGACGGGCGCCCAACGACGATAGGCGCTCTTGATCGCGTCTTCATGCATATCGGCTTGGCGCGGCTTTATAGCCTTCAAGCGATTGAGAAGCTTTGCGGGTCCACGCTCTGGCGACTGCATCGACGACCCCATAGGATTTCACTCCCTCTCCAGCACTGTCGTGGCGAGTTCGACGCCCTGCGCGGCGGCGAGCCCGGATTCGTGTCGGCTCTCTAGACCCGGCTTGATGAACGTCCGCTGACTGGCGGGCGCATCGAGGCGGTGCGTCCGCACGATGAAGCCACCGCCCAGGACAGCGGCGGACGGCGCGTCGCTGTCGTACAGGACGCAGGCCTGGCCCGGTGCAATGCCGTGCTCGGGCTGATCGAGAGCGACGCCGATGGCACCTTCCCATTCGACCAGTCGGGCCGGCGCCGGACGATGGGTCGAGCGCAGCCGCGCGAAAAGGGGTTTGGCAGCCGAGATCCATGATGCTGGCGCGGTCGGGTGAAGCCAATTGAACTGGCGCAGGACCACGAGATCGAGCGCGAGTTCCTCTCGCGGTCCGACGATCACGCGGCGGTTGCGGGCGTCCAGCCGAACCACGTGCAGCCCTTCGGACGCCGGCAGGCCCAACCCACGGCGCTGGCCGATCGTGAAGTTCAGAATGCCCTTGTGCTGGCCAAGAACGCGGCCGTCAACGTGGACGATCTGCCCCGGTTCGATGGCGTCCGGGCGCAGCTTCTCGACGACTGCCGAATATCGGCCCCGAGGCACGAAACAGATGTCCTGGCTGTCGGGCTTTGCGGCGACCGGGATCTGGAACTCGGCGGCCAGCGCCCGCACCTCGGGCTTCGCTTTGGCCCCGAGCGGGAACATCAACCACTGGAGCTGTTCGAGCGTCGTGTTGAACAGGAAATAGCTCTGGTCGCGATCGCCGTCTCGGCCCCGGTTGAGCGACGGACCGGCGGGCCCGTCGCGGCGTTCCACATAGTGCCCCGTTGCCAGTGCTTCGGCGCCGAGGCCGCGGGCGAAATCGAGCAGTTCGGCGAACTTCACCGAGCCGTTGCAAGCCACGCACGGGATCGGAGTCTCGCCCTTGCTGTAGGCGTCCGCGAACGGCTCGATCACGGAGGCGCGAAAGCGGGACTCGTAATCCAGAACGTAATGTGGAATGCCCAGATGGTCGGCGACCCGGCGAGCGTCGTGGATGTCCTGTCCGGCGCAGCAACTTCCGCTTCTGCCGACCGCCGCGCCATGGTCGTACAACTGCAGCGTAATGCCGACGACGTCGTACCCCTCGTGCTTCAGGAGAGCTGCGGCGACGGAAGAGTCGACCCCGCCGGACATCGCAACGACGATACGCGCCGCCGATCCTGGCGCCGGCAACCGCCGCCAGGCGCCTTCCGCGCTGGTTTGCCCGCCCGGGGCATCATCGTGCTTGGTCGATATCTGCGTCACGTCGCATCAAGTTGCTGAATTGTCGAGATAAATCCGATCGGAGGTGTCAGGGATGCCGGCACCGGCGCACAGTAAGAAAATGTGCGCGCTTCAGACGGCGGAAACGTGACTGCTCCTGAGTGGGACTGGTTTCGTGCGCAACCTAGTTGCCGCCAATTCTTCTCGCAACT
>CAYMEB010000532.1:0-2172 GCA_964389095.1 uncultured Hyphomicrobiaceae bacterium | reverse complement strand
AACTTCGCACTTCTCTACGAGCGTGTGGACGGGCCCGCGCGCGTCGCGCCCGTCTACGACCTCGTGACGACCAAAGCCTATCTGCCGAACGATGCGATGGCGCTCACCCTCGAGGGCTCGACGCGATGGCCCGACGCCAAACGCCTGACCCAGCTCGGCCAGCTGCGCGCTGGCCTCTCCCCCACCTCGATCGGACGCATTTTCGAAGCGACTGCCGACGCCATGAGTGACGCCTGGACAGAGGGCGCCCGATACTTCGCAGACTGCTCCGAACCCGGAGTGGGCGTCAGCATGAAACGCGGATGGGATGAAGGTATTGCCGAGTCTTTGGGCTTAGCGCGCAACCTGGCAAGGCACTTGAAGCAGTCTCCTGAGGCCAATCCAATGGCTCGGTCTCAGCAGGCTGTGCTCGAACTGCTGCGATCAGAGGGCGGCGAGACGTCAGGGACGTTGGTGTCGATCGCGGTAAGGCTTTCACTTCCGCAAAGCACACTCCGCGGCGCCCTCAAAGCGCTACAAGATCGCGGACTGATCGTTCGCAGTGGACGTGCAATCCGATTGGTGTCTCGTCGAGCGAAGTGAGGGCTTGGGGCGATTGGCGATCAATTGCCAGCCAGGACTTGGCAATCTACCCATAGCGGAAATGGTTGAGATTGGATGCGGGTGTGATCGTAAGTCGAGACGACGCCATCGCGGCGATCGAACTGGCATGGAGCCAGATCTGCGAAGAATGCCGCGGCGTTCTTGGCTCCGAACTGCACTACCAAGCAATGATCTACCACGCTCTTCGCGTGGCCGGCGGAGTGCCTGCCGCCCAGCTTGGGATGAACGTCAAGCAGTGGATACCGAACGTTCGATCTGAGCTCTTCAAGAAGTTCGACCTGGCAAAAGACGAGCGCTACAGAGGCGGATTTGAGCCGATCCCAGACATCGTAGTGTTCTCCCCGGATGTCGCCGGGGATTGGCGGCGCCGGCGAAGAGAACACACGATCACATGCATGTTGGCGGTGATTGAAGTTAAGGCTTCGGAGCGCTCTGGAAAGCGCCTCACAGTGTCTGAGGTTGCAGGCGACATTCGCAAGCTCGCGGCTCACCGAGAGGAAACACAGTTCCTGGGGTTTGACTTCCACCCCGTGATGATCGTGGTGGACACCGCGCCGAAAGCCGAGGAGCGCATGACGAGCGCGGCGCTCGCTGAGGCAAGGAGAGCGTCGGAGCAGCTCGCGGTCGAGTTTCGGTATTTGAGCCAGGAGACAATCATCGTCGATCGCCCTCCGGCCAAGGAGATCTGATACCGGCCTCAAAGGGGATCTCCAGACGCCTCTCTCACGGTTGCACGAGGCGCTTGAACGGCGAACCTCTTCGACAACCAATCCATGTTGCGGGGGCTTTTTCGGAGTCCAGCACATGAGAGGTCGAGGCGTTTTTCAGATTGCACAGATGAAACACAGAGACCCGCGGATCGGCGAGTTCTGCCGACATTTGCGCGCGGCGATCGACGTCAGGGAGGATATGGCCTTGAGACCGTATCAGCCGCCTGAACCGCCCGCACCGGAACCGGTCGCCAAAGCCCCGCCCCCGGCGCCACCGCCACCGCCGGTCATCCCGACCGAGCGCATCACATACACGGTGAAGGATGCGGCAGCGGCGATCGGGATCAGTCGAACGACGATCTGGGCGGCGATCAGCGATGGGCGATTGGCGGCCTACAAGCTTGGCCAGCGGACGCTGATCCCAGCCGAGAGCTTGAGGGCATGGGTCTCGACGCCACGTCCCACTAAAAGGAAGCCGTAGAGCACCAGCGCAAGATGGCGGGCGAGGGTCGCCTCGGTAGCGATTGAACGCGCTCTTCGAGCGCCACCGCGGCGGGCTGGCGCACCCGACAGGATTCGAACCTGTGGCCTCCACCTTCGGAGGGTGGCGCTCTATCCAGCTGAGCTACGGGTGCGGGGCCTGGGTGCGTAACGCCTCGCCGGGCGGCGGGTCAAGCTGAATGCACCCCGACCGACGCGGCGAAGTCGGCCGGCCTCAGAGCGTTCTCTCGCCGCTCTCGTTTCCCACCGTTGGACACGCTTTCCCGGGGCGCCTTCCGAAACGGTGGTAGCAACGTGGTAGCAACGCGATCCGAGGCGAAAACCGATTTTGACACGCCGCCGAAAAGCACTTAAAAAC
>CAYMEB010000531.1:0-2190 GCA_964389095.1 uncultured Hyphomicrobiaceae bacterium | reverse complement strand
GCTCTTGGCTAATCCCATCATTAAATATATCGTCGGAAAATTCGTTATTCCACGCGGAGCACGCGAGGAACGATATCGCCTGCCAAAAGCTGAAGGATGTTCCTAAAGTAGCCCAGGTTCTCTGGACGCCGCACAAACACCGGTGCAAACCTGCAGAAACCTCACCGGCTTGCGCTTCAAGAAGAAATGTCTCGATGTCCGGGACTTTCACAAGCAGGTAACCACCCCGCCGCAGAACTCGTGTCCCCTCAGCCATGAGTCGTGCAAACGTTAGCATCTCGACGTGTTCGAACGTATGAGAGGAATAAACAAAATCGAACGAGTCGTTCGGAAACCCGAACGTTGTGGAGGAGGTAAATTGAGTCGGGTAAGGATTAGTCTCCCCGAAAGCCCCATCAACGTTGGCCCAGCCAGGTTGTAAAAACTGCGCTCCGCCACCTATATTCAAAGCGTTAGGCGGTTGTGCGTAGTTCTTCCGTTGAACCGCCACAACTGAGGCGTTATCCGTCGGCTTTCGCGGGCCGCCCGCGATCGTCCTCGCCGCGTCGTTGGCAAACCGAACCACTTCATGATCAGGATACGGCCAAGCGGCAATTAAGCTTGAAGTCGGTATAGTAACAATTTGTGAATCGCCGCTCGCTGGCACGAACGTGATCTCCATTGAGTAACGATACTCCGGCGACGTTGAATCCAACGAGGGCCCAAGCGCCCTATGGGTAAGCGTGTTTGTATCGAACATCGCCGCTGTCCCAGGCGGCCCAGAAATAAACAAGTCTTCGGAGTCGGCCAGCTTTATCTGCGTTGTGCCACGATCGCGATCACACCCGCTTAAATATACGAGTACCTTCACGATACCGGTCGGGAAGTGATCTTTGTGCCATTCACCCTCAAAGCCTTTCGAAAGCCTAATAAGTCTGACTTTTACCGCCCGCAGGTAACATCGATAGTGCGATTGCGCCTTTTTCCGTAGATTCTCTGCAAGCATCAATACCTCGCTCTCAGAATCACGAGGGTCAAAATGCACATGCGTGCTTCGAAGAATCGGTTGTGGAATCGGCTCAGACGGGCACTTCCACGTCGGCGTCCTTTCATAGTCGACAGGTAGCGGGTTTTTGAATCCTTGGCGTAATAAAATTCCACATAGGTCAGAATCAAGCACATCGATTGTTACCGCCGCGATCGATGCTTTTGTATGACCATTTTCTTTGTTGTACAGATAATGTGAGCCACCATAGGCATGCTCCCAAGCGTGCCTGTTGTTAATCGGCAAAGCGGAAGGACCGACATCGTATGAGATAACTTCACTCATCACCTTTAGCCTCCAGTCTTTCGCCAAAACCAAGCCGGCTGGTGCGTCAGCCAGCATCGGTCCCCTGGCAGTAAAATGGCGAAAGCCTGCACCGTGTCGCCAGAACCGCCGCTCATTGTTGAATCAATGAGTACCCGTCGTCATAGGTAACGATTTGCCCACGCGGCGGACGCAGAGCTCCAAGAATCCGAACTGCAATTTCTGTTATCTCGGCGACCGTCACAACGTGCCGTGTGGGCATCACGCTGCGAACCGACTCCACACGCTCTGAATACAAGTTGTCGGCCATGGATGGCGGGTACTTATTGAACCATGACAACTCGATGAGGTTCATGAAGACATTCGGCACGGTGACTGATTGACGCACAATACTTTTTTGCAGATCTTTGCAATAATGATACGCTTCGGCGCTATCAGGATCGACTCGTTGCCCAGTAATTGAGCCGAGCACGATTACCCGTACCTCGGAGCATATTTCCGACAGCCCCCACACCAGATCTCGGGTCATTCGTAACTCTGCGTCTACTGCCTCTGAGACAGACGCCATGCGCGGTCGATGCGCTAACAGTAGCTTTACGACATGGTCTTCATTCGCGACTGGATTATCAGATTCGAGCATCTCTCGAAGATACCGAGCAATCGCCTCCTCTCCTTGCAGTTTAAGCAAAGGAGCGGACCTAATTGAGACCGCTTTGAACCCGTCTGCCAAAAGGCACTCGAATATCTGCCGCCCTAACCTTCCGGACGCACCGGTCATTAGAACAGCGCTAGCCATATGCTCTAAAAATTGGCAGTGGTGTAATGAACGGCACATTCAAGGCCTGTAATTTAGGAGCTATCTTGCCCAAGTGACGCCACGCCAAAACCAAACAAACATTGGA
>CAYMEB010000530.1:0-2194 GCA_964389095.1 uncultured Hyphomicrobiaceae bacterium | reverse complement strand
CCGCTCGAACAGCGACGTGATGGCGGCCTACGGCACCTACGGGCTCGGCAAGGTCGTCGCCATCGGCGACTCCTCGCCGGTCGACGACGGCACGGGTGACCCGGGCGACACGCTGTACACGGGCTGGGCCGGCGAAGTGAACGGCGACCACGCGGATCTGGCGATGAACGCATGCCTGTGGCTCGATCCGCCACCGCAGTGCCCCTCGGACATTGACGGAAGCGGCAGCGTGGACGGCTCCGACATCTCGCTCATGCTGCTCGACTTCGGACCGTGCAACGCGTGTTCGAGCGATCTCGACGGCGACGGCCGGGTCGGTGGCTCCGATCTGTCGCTGGTGCTGCTCGACTTCGGTCCGTGCCCGTGACATTTCGCTGCGGGGCCAGCTCAGCCCAACTGCCGCGAATCAGAACTCGCTCAACGGTACCTCGATCGCGTCGGCCGTCGCGGCTGCGGGTTCTTCGACGATCGACCGGGGTCCTGTGAGCGCGACTGCACCGCACTGCTCTCCATAATTCATGAGCAGGATGGCGAGATCGCCCATATTGATCCATCCGGTCGAATCGAGATCCGCGAACCGGAACGGCGGGAGGGTCGGACCGAAGAGCATCAGAAGGATCGCCATATCCCCGGTATCGACCAGGCCGCTGCCGTCAAGGTCGGAGTGGCAGATATCCGCATAGTTCGGCTCGATGCAGATGAAGCCGCCCTGGATGTTGAGCGAGCCCGCTCTCGCGAGAACCGCGCCATCGACCGTGCCGATAGAGGTGGTGCAGGTGTAGGGGCCGGCGGACATCGTGCCGCCGGCACTAACGCAGGCAACCCTTTCAAGTTCAGCCGCGCCGATTAATACCCAAGCAGCAAACCCAAGACCTAAAAGAAGAGCACATCTCCGCCAGGTCTGTCCTTGCACGTTGATGCTGCGAAATACCCTGGTGCACGAAAGGAATTGTCCGCGGCTGTGATCACTCAAACTGAATCCGTCCTGTACCAAACGACACACTGACATCAAGACGCTGCTCACTTCCCCAACCGGAGATGTCGAACTGATCTACCAGGACAAACTCGAGCAAGTGCGAACCCGCTCGAAGGTCTTCAACTTGACGCCACCGAAGTGATCCGGGATTCGACGTCTCATAGATCTTCCGTCCATCCAAGAGGATCCGGTACACGAACGGTCCCGTGGTGAAAGAATCAAGTTGGCCGTTGAAGGAGATCACTCCGTCGTTTGCCACTGCAAAGGACAAGGATTTGCTCACGGCCTGTCCATTTTGGGCGAGTAGGTTTGCGCCAAAGACCCCGTACGAGATGATCCCCGACGCAAGTTCAGCCGCGCCGACGCTCCCAACCGGCAGCCTGACCGACTCATCACCCCCCGTCGCGGAGACCACCTCCAGGGCCGCCGTCGGCGCATTCGTGCCAATGCCAACCTTGCCGTTTACGTACCCGATATCCCGCGTAGAGACATCGAGGTTCCACGGCGACAGGCCGCCGTTGAGCGAGTACAGCGCGTACGGCACCGCGTTCACGCGCTGCCGCGGCAAGAGGGTGCTGTACTGACCGCTGCCCGCGGGCGTGCGAACTTCCATCTGGATCCACCGTGCGTCACCACTGAAGGCTGACGCGCCAAAGTCGAGTTCCGTGGCAAAGCGACCATCCGTCACAGGCAAGTTCGTTCGGGTCACCACCGACCCGACCATGCCACCACCCTCCAGCGCGTCCCACAGGGTGAACCGCACGTCGGCGTTTCCGGTGATCAGCGCGTCTCCATCTCGGATCTGACCTTGGTAGGTGAACCGAGCGTCGACGGGCGCGCCAGAGCGGAACGCCGCCGCTCCAAGCAAAACTCCCATCATGGAACCGATTAGTCCGCCGAGAAGGCTCGCCTTCATGTGAAGTCTCCGGATTTGGAAAAGCGCCGCGAACGGTCAGCGATATCCAACCAATAGATACACCAAAGCCTGTCGATGAAAAGACAGAGCGGGAACAGAGATCTCATTTCGCGCCGAATTTTGCGGCTCAACCCCGATAAATTGCGTCATTCAGCCGCACGCACCCCACGACATGAGCAGCAGGCCGAGGTCGCTTCCCGAGACGGTGCCGTCGCCGTCCAGGTCCGACGCCGCTCCCGATGCGACAGGTCCCCACTCCATCAGCATGATCGCCATGTCGCCGCCATCCACGGTTCCGGTGC
>CAYMEB010000529.1:0-2196 GCA_964389095.1 uncultured Hyphomicrobiaceae bacterium | reverse complement strand
GATCCGGGCGAGACATACCACGCCATCAAAATTTGGGAGGCGTGGAGCGAGCGGCTTGCGTTCTGTTTGCGCCCATCCGCCAGCGGGCGCCGGGTCTGCGACGTCGTGAACCAGACCAGTGAAACTGCGTCGCACCAAACTTGGTCTGTGGACCGCGGCCTCGATTACGTGCGGGTCAGAATCGACTCCGATGACCTCACCCGCACCGGCATTGAAGCAGACCTCGGAGTAGTCCCCCGTATTGCATCCGAGGTCAAGCACCCGCTTGAGGCCGTTTTTGGCCACGAAGTCATGGACCATCTGCCGCTTGTCGGCGGCTGCGATCGTCGGATAGGAGTTGCTAGACGCGTATCGCATCCAGTCGCTTCGCCCTTTAGGTCTAAGGCGGTCGATGAATCGATGAAGCTGTTGCACTAAAGCGATCAGGCGGGTAGTGCTTATAGCCGGAGCGGGTGTCGGCTCCACGGCCGCGGACGCCGTCTGCCGGGAGGACATGGCGTACAGGTGAACATGCCCGAAGATCGAGGGCGATAGCCAAGTACTCGCGGGCAACATCCGCGAGAGCGCTTCCAACGAGACAGCGTCCAGGGAACCTTGGTAGATTTTCTGATGCGGCGTCGCCAGATGGCTGTTCAACAGCAACGGCACCAAGAACTGCTCACAGAACTGTCGATATCCGAACCACGGCTGGCCAGATTGGTGACGCCTGATCGAACCGATGTCGATGAAGACCGGGCGTCCCGCGCGGAACTGTACGTTGGCCGAGCTGCCGTCGGCGGTGACGAACCCGGAGCCGACCGCATCGGCCAACATCTCCAGATGCAACATTGCTGCGCGTTTCAGGTACGAGAAGCCCCACTCGTAGGCATAGGAGATCAGGGGTAGCCGTTCGTGCTGCAACCAGAGCGGGAATCTTTGCAGGTCAAGGCGCAGATCGTCGACCAGGGGCGCTACGGACTCAGCGGCAAGCTGACGAGTGCCGACGAGATTGGTGCCCTCGTTCCGACGGAAGAAGTCGGACTCGAGCAGCGCAGCGGTCTGAGGCTGTAGATCGCTACGGATGCCCCGGATGACCTTGTCGCCGGCGACGATGACCGTTGACATGGGATCCCGGATGCTGCGGCTCACCTGCCCCATTCGACTACTCGGGCTTCTTCCCCTTGAACTTCGACTTGATGTGTCCCCACCAGATCCGAGCGGTCGCCGCTACGGCTGCGACGGCCGCCACGATGCCCTGCACCCAAAGGCTCGCCGAACCCGGGTCTAGATACGCGTGTGCTTCCTTCGAGAGCAGGAGTCCCACAGTGGCAACCATCAGGATTCGCTTCATGAAAACTCCGGTGCGCCGCCACAATGTTTGATCATGGCGCGCGAAGTAGCGGGAACATGCCAGAAATGCTGCATTCGACACAGTAGATGCGTTTACCGCGGCTTTACGTCAAGTTAGGTCAAGACCCGGCGGTTGCGGGCCAAGACACAATCGAGGGGCTTGGTGGAGGCGAGCAGCCAGTGCTTGTCGTTAGAATTGTACCCTGAACAACGAGCATCATGAGGTTATGCGCATATACTTATGCGCACTTGCTCCTAGGTGCCGCCCCAATGCCCACCAAACGCGCGACCAACCTCACCCTGAGCTGCGACACCCTCGAGGCGGCCAAGCGCCTGAAGATCAACCTCTCGCAGGTCTGCGACGACTACCTGCGGCAGTTCGTGCGCCAAGAGCAGGAGCGCCGCTGGCGGCAAGAGAGCGCCGCGTTCGTCGACGCCTACAACCGAACGCTCGAGGCCGAGGGGCTGCCGCTCGATGAGTGGCGGTCGTTCTGATGGCCCGGTTCGATGTCTACGCAAACCCCGGGCGTCACGCCGACTCGACGCCCTACCTGCTCGATGTGCAGAGCGATCTGCTCGATGGCTTGGACAGCTGCATCGTCATCCCCCTGCGTCGCCGCGACCGGTTCCCCGCCGTAGCGCTCTCCGACCGGCTGACGCCCACCCTGTCCATCGCGGGCACGGAGTTCATCCTGGAGACGCCGAAGATGGGCGCGTTGCCCCGCCGCGCGCTCGGCGCACCGCTGCTCTCACTCGCCGCGGAACAGGAGCGGGTGACGGCAGCGATGGATTTCGTGTTTCGGGGGTTTTAGCCAGAAATGGCGCTTCTTCCACGCACGGTGTAGGGCCTAGGCTATGGATGACCTT
>CAYMEB010000528.1:0-2206 GCA_964389095.1 uncultured Hyphomicrobiaceae bacterium | reverse complement strand
TCGGATCCTGTAGCTCTGGGTGGGTCCAAGGCCGCGGCTGCGGAAACTCAGGAACATCGGAAACAGGGGTACGGCGCGGCGCAAACTGCACCCTGATCGGGACTGCCTTCCCACCGCCAACTGGCGCGACCTCGAGCGAGTAGGGATTCTCCTGTCCGAATCGATAGACCAGCCGAAGCGTCGCAGCCATCGGTTCGGCGAGCGGGAACGAAGGAGACTCGAGCCACGCGTCATGCTTTCGACGCCGCGACCTGCCCTCGAAGAGCGGAAAGCTCACTCGCGATTCACCCTCCGGGATCTGAAGGTTGCTCGCAATGGAGAACACTGCTTCGCGACCAAAGGCGACCTCCGCAGCGATCTGTTCCTTCATCAGCTCAAAGTCGGTGAACGTCCCGTCTTGCACCACCTCGAGGTAGAGCTCGGGAAGCCAATCAACCCAAGCCATCTGGCGCAACATCCGTCGCCTGGCGAATTCAGACGCACCAAGCGATGCAATTCCGGATGAGGCTTGCAGCGAGTGCAGCTTCCACCCGGATCGCTCGCATGCACGGCTCACTGGATTGAGAACATCTGTCCGAACCGGAGTGATCCCGTAAGGACTTCCCGCGACAAGGAGATGCACGGCGCCCGTCTTCCCCCGTGCGTCGCTCAGAAGATCTGCGAAGAGCTCGTTGGCCCGCAGCGCCGGCAGAAGCGACGCCAATCGATCCGCCCATTCTCCCAGGAGCTTCTCCCAGCGATCGCGATTCGACTCGATGGCAAGCGCATAATCACACGTTGGGAAACCGAGCGGAACAACCGCAGGAGCTCCATCGGCCAAGACTCTCTCTACCACGCCAAGTTCGACGAGCCATGCAGCGGACTGCGCCTCGCTTTCGGCAAGAAGACCCTGCGCCACCGCGGGCGCGAGGCTCTCGGCGAGATACTGCGACAATATTTCGCGAGAGGTGAGCCCACGCATCAATGCTGCGAGATCGCCCGGCAAATCTTCGGGCATGCATGGCGGCCTTCGCTCCCAAAATAGCCCGTGTGAGCTCGGTATTGCTCGCTCGAGTGCAGCGTCATATCGCGCTGACAACACTGCTACAGCAAGCTCGTCAGAACACGGATCAAGCGAAATCACAACATCGTTCGGCTTGACGCCGGACTGCAGAAACTCGCCGGAACACTGCCACCCAAGGACCGTCGCAGCCGTCCTCCAGATCGGCGAGATCTCACCAAAGGCGCCGCTGATCGCAGCACGGACACCTGACTGCGAGAACTCATCCACAGAGTCAGGAACAGCAAACGCCTTGCCTGCAGCTGGGAATCCCTTGATCTCACCATCGATCGATCGCGCCAACGCGGCAAACACTGCAGAGAACGACTCCGGCACCTCCCCGCTTCGGAGGACACTCGCCAGCGTGATGACCTGCACACCACCTGAAAGCACATCGCAGGGGGATCGCACCGAACCAGCGAGAAACTCATTCCGAGGCTGGTCGGTTCCGTCTTCCCGTCCGCGCACGTCGGCAAAGCTCGCGAGGTAGAAGCCCGCGTCGGGCGTGAACACCTCTCCTGCGGCCGCAGCGCGAGGAAGTGCTGCCCCAAGATCGATGCCGATACTCGTCGCAATCGATCCGGCGTGGCGTACCGCGTGCGCCGGAGCGGAAGCAGGCCGCAAGCCGAGAAGCGAGCAGACGGCTTCCGAGATGCTGCGGAGACCACCAATATCAGCGTAGGAATTGATCTCTACGGAATCGCCCAAGCGAATCCGAATCGGAATCCCCCGTCCGCACTCGGCGGGACCCGCCACGTCACTCGAGATAGTGACCTCGATAGCGCTCAACTGGTCCTTGTCCGCGTTGAGCAACCCACTTCCAACGAGCGCCGACTGCTCAACGCTGATCGTGTCATCACAAAGCGCGATCGAGATGGTCCGCGGTCGACGCGGTGGACCGACCCAGTCGGCCATCAAGCTCGCGGCATGGGCCCCCTTCATCTGAATTTCAGCGCCCGCAGCGGGACGAAATGCAAGCTCCTGCCCAATCTGAAGCTCATGCCATGGAACCGAGGGGTCAAGCGCCGACGGTCCGAAACCAAACACTCGACCACCACTGTCACGAACCCCCGCGCGAGGCTTCGCCGCCGATGCCGGCGTCAGTACTGAAATTCTGCCAGTTTGCAGCGTTTCATCACCTTCAATGATCGCGCCCGCCGCGGGTTC
>CAYMEB010000527.1:0-2212 GCA_964389095.1 uncultured Hyphomicrobiaceae bacterium | reverse complement strand
CCCTCGCCCAACAACCCGCGTTTCTCACGAATGGCTTGGTGGCGTATTACCCGTTCAATGGGAATGCAAATGATGAGAGTGGGAATGGGAACCACGGGAAGCTTATGGGAACCGGGACCTCATTCACCGTCGGGCGGAATGGGATGCCCCAGTCCTCCCTGCAACTCGTCCAGATGTTCCCAACCCTGGGCGATTTCAGTTGGGTGGAGGTGCCCAACCTTCGGATGGGCAATGCTGCTGTCGATGCGTGGACCATCAGCTTCTGGGTCCATCTGAATGCCACCAATTTCCCAGCGCAGACCCCCCCGCCAAACGGCGATGCCGAGCGGTACGACGCGTTCTTCAAGACCCAATCAGGAATCCAATTCTTCAAAACGAGGAACACGGAGGGCGGGGTTCTTCGCATGCGGAATGGCGGGGTGAATCCGGTCCTAACTGGGATCAAGAATCACGAATGGCATTCCGTGTCGGTGACCAAACAAAGTGACACCTTGCGATGCTATGTCGACGGAGCCTTGGTCCACCTCGAGAAAGGGGCGTATATCGCAGAGGGATTGTTCATGGATTCCGTTGAGACGCTCTTCATCGGTATTGCCAACAGTCCGTTGAATCTCGATGGATGCATTGATGAGTTTCGTTTCTACAACCGCACTCTGCCTGATTCTGAGGTTAAGGCGCTCTATGACTATGTTATCCGTCAAGGACCCCCAATGACGGGGTTGGTTTGGATAAATCCGGGTACGTTTCTAATGGGGAGCCCCCTCTCAGAATTTGGACGTGAGGCTGGGGAGTTACAGCACTCAGTCACTTTGACTCAAGGGTTTTGGCTGATGGACCACGAAGTGACTGAGGCGGAATTCCAAAAGATCATGGGAAAACTCTCTTGTCCTTCGGGTAACATCAATGCACCGGTCGGCTGTGTTAATTGGAATGATGCAGTGGAGTTTTGCAGGCGGCTGACTGAAAAAGAGCGAACAGCGGGAAGGATAACTCAAAATCAAGTTTATCGATTGCCAACAGAATCGGAATGGGAATATGCCGCGAGGGCTGGAACAGCAGGGGCTACATATGGTCCTCTAGACGTAATTGCTTTATGGAAAGGGGCTAATTCAGACCGCAACATGGGTGTGAAACTCAAGAAACCCAATTCTTGGGGCCTCTACGACATGATTGGAAATCTATGGGAATGGTGTGCAGATTTTTCGGGTGAATACCCTGAAAATGCAGTCGCCGATCCGCTTGGTCCCAATAGTGGGACTAATCGAATTGCTCGCGGTGGAAGCTATACAGATGTCGAGGGTTGCCGAGCAGCGCGTCGTGCGCCAGTCAATCCCAAGATCGAAAGCACAAATCTCGGGTTTCGCATCGCGCTGTCAGATCTGCCTACAATACACACACAACCAAACAGTGCTACAATTAGCCTAGGTGATTCTTTGACATTTTCGGTTGAGACGCGGAACGCAACCGCCTTCCAATGGACCAAGGATGGAAATACCTTAGCCGGGGCGACGAATGCGACCTTGACCTTAACAAATGTCCAGCGGCCGTGGATTGGGGACTATCGGGTGGTCGTGTCGAATGGGGCGGGGAGTGTGACCAGCAGCGTGGCCACCCTCAAGATCCAAGGGGTGGATGCGGGTATTTGGAAGGGGTTGATTGCGTATTATCCATTCAATGGAAATTCGAGCAATGAAAGTATCAATAAAAGATCCGCTATTTTTGTCGGTGGCGTATTGCCTGTTTATGATCGTTTCGGCGTGCCAAAATCCGCTGTCCACCTAGACGGCGTGACTGGATTTGTCGATATCAGGGGTTCTAGATTTCCAGAAATAACTGCCGGTAAACCGAGAACATTCTCGGTCTGGGTCAAGCTTGATGCCCCACGAAGTGGAAGTTTTTTCCTTCAATACGGCATGGATGGATATCCCCTCGAGAGCTCCCCAGGGAGCACGTTTGGGATGTACTTCAATAACAATAATCCCTCAGTTTCTCGTTTTGGTCTCTGGTGTCACACCAAAGAAATTCTGTTTGAAGGAGGGGCCGATCGATACATGCACCACATTGTATCTTACGACGGATTCCAGATTCGCTACTATCTCGACGGCGTTCTTCTTGGTTCTTTGAATGCGGAGTTGAACACTGCCGATGATAAGATTGTATTGGGCCTGAATCTTGAGAACTCCCAACCCAGTTTTCGAGGCGTAATTGATGA
>CAYMEB010000526.1:0-2214 GCA_964389095.1 uncultured Hyphomicrobiaceae bacterium | reverse complement strand
TTTCATGGCGGCATTGTCCCCCCCGATCCGCGCCGCGTGCAACGCGTGTTTCCGGGCGCTCGGGGCGGGATGTCGTCCCGGTCGCGATGTCGGAGCCGGCTTCGGGCCGTGGTAAGTTCTGTCGCGGCACCACCGACACATGCGAGGTGCGGTCCTTGGGCAGCGATCAGGTCGAGCGGTCGGTCGGCGGACAGGATTTCTTCGACTCCCAGGCGGTCGCTCGACGGCGGCGACTGGAGGTCGATCTCGGCTTCGGTCTCGCGGTGGTCGCCGTGCCGGCGCTCTGGGCGCTGGTCATGGTCGGCATCCTCGGTCTGTCGTGGCCGATCGCGCTCGGGTCGGCGCTGCTGTGGGCGAGCGCCATGCTCGTCCCCGCCTGGCTCGCGCTGTCGCGCCAAGAGGGCGGCGGCGGCCTGATCGCGCAATCGTTCGGCGGCACACCCGTCTTCCCGCCCTCAGCGGATCCCGCCGCGCAGCATCTCTACGAGCTCGTCGAGGACATGGCGCTGGCGGCGGGCATCCCCGTGCCCGATGTGCATCTGCGGCAGCAGGACGATTCCATCAACGCGATGGTGGCGGGACGCGGGACCGCCGATGCCGCGCTGGTCGTGACGCGCGGCGCAGCGGAGCGTCTCGACCGCGCCCGTCTGCAGGCCCTGATCGCGCATGAGATCGACCACATCCAGAGCGGCGACATGGCGGTGAACCTGCGTGTGCTGGGTTGGGTCACCGGGCTTTCCGCGCTCTACGACGCCGGCGCCGCCTTGTGGCGCAGCGTCTCCTCGGGCTTCAGCGCGGCGATCGCGCAGACGCCGTGGGCCTGGCGTCGCATGGCCATCGGCCTGTTCCCGTTGTTCCTGCCGCTGTGGCTGCTGGCGCTGCTGATGCTGGGACTCGGGTCGCTCGGCAAGCTGCTCGGCACGCTGCTGCAGGCCGTGGCCTGCCGGCACCATGAGTCCTCGGCAGATGCGGCGGCGGCACGCATGATGGGCGACGCCGCACCGGCGCGCGACCTGTTGCTGATGGCCGCCGGCAGCGCTGCCGCGCGTCTCGGCACAGCGCCGTCGGAGCCCGCCGCCGAGCACCTCTGGTACACCTCGCATGCGCGTCGATGGCCGAGGGTCCACCCGCCGATCCTCGATCGCATCCGCGCGCTCGATCCCGGCTTCGATGTCGCGTCCTTCGCGGAGGCGGCGGACCGTGAGTGGTTGGCCGGCGAACGGCGCCGTCTGGAGGTGCTCGTGCCGCGGGCGCGTCGGGAGCGCGAGGAGGCCGAGCGCGCCCGTGCGTTCACGGAGACCCTGCCTTACCTGTCGCTGCAGGCGACGCCGGATTTCATCGTCGGCAAGGTCGGTCGGCCGGACTGGATGGACATCGCGCAGGGCGAGACCCTGCGCGCGGCCTTGCCGGTCGCGGTGTCGCAGAGCGTGGCCTCGCCGACCCGTGCGCGCGCCGTGGTGCTCGCCATACTCGCCTCGGGCGACGATGCGCGATGGACGCGCCAGACCGCGATGGTCGAGCACGGGCTCGGCGCGACCGTGCGTGCCGAGGTCGAGGCCGAACGCAGGGTCGTCGACACCCTGAGCCCCTATCTGCGCCTGCCCGCCGTCGAGGCGGCCTTCCCGGGATTGCGCCGGCTGTCGCGTCGTGAGCAGCGCGACCTGATCGCGACGCTGAAGGCCATGGAGCTCGAGGACGGCGAGCGCGAGCTGTTCGAGCTGTGCTTGACCGCGCTGGTGCGCGTCGGTCTGACCGACGATCTGCGGCGTAGGGCCGGCGACGGTCGCGGGGTGCTGTGGCATGCCGGCGATTCGCTGCGCACGCTGCTCTCGATCGTCGCCCACCATGGCGCGCCCTCCGACCCGGCGGCGCGCGAGGCCGCGTACAAGGCCGGCACCGGGTCGTTGGCCGGTGCGGCGGCCCCGGCGTTCGCATTGCCGCCGAACTGGGCCGTGGCGCTCGACGCCGCGTTCACCGAGCTCGCCGATCTCGCGCCCGGTGCGAAGCGCAGCGTGGTCGCCGCGGTCAGCGCAACCGTGGCGCAGGATGGCCGCTTGCGGCTCGCCGAGGCGGAACTCCTGCGGGCGATCTGCGGCGTGCTGCGCTGTCCGCTGCCGCCGCTGATGCCCGAGGTCGTCGCCGTGCCGTCGGCGGCGACCGCCGCGCCGCCCGCGACCTAGCCCGCGGCGCGCAGCGCGCGGTCGATGTCCTCCT
>CAYMEB010000525.1:0-2218 GCA_964389095.1 uncultured Hyphomicrobiaceae bacterium | reverse complement strand
GAACGCCAGCGGATCGTCCCACCAGTTCGGCCAGCGCCGATAGAGCATCGCCTTCTCGTGAACGACAAACTGGTGGGCGCCTACGACACCGCCGATGGCCGCAATGTTGTGGAACTGCCGATCGAGCGGCTGGCGGCACGCAACACGATCACCATCTTCGATCTGGAGGGCAGGGCCCCGGTGGGCGTGAAGGTGCGGGGGTGAGGGGCGGGTCATCAACTTGAGGACCAGTTGAATTTGTGTCTCGTTTGAGGTCGACCTGGGCCGTATTCTCGGATTTGTGGCCCGGAGAAAGACCAACTTCCGCTTCATCGACCTCTTTGCGGGCATCGGTGGCTTTCATCACGCACTCCATCGAATTGGTGGCGAGTGTGTGATGGCTTGTGAAATGGATCCAGAGTGCCGGCAGGTGTATGCGGCGACGTTCCCGGATCTCAAGCCGAACCGATTCGTCGAGAACATTCGATCATTGACGCGGCGCGACATCGATGACGAGGAAAGCACGCTCGCCTCAAGCGAGATTGACGGACTCGTGCCCGATCATGACGTGCTGTGCGGAGGTTTCCCGTGTCAGCCATTTTCGAAGTCGGGGGCACAGAAGGGCGTTCGTGATCGAACGCGCGGCACGCTCTTCTTCGACATCGTCGAGATCCTGCGTGCGAAGAAGCCACGGTTCGTCATCCTGGAGAATGTCAGGAACATCGCGGGACCGCGACACACCGATACCTGGAAGACAATCATCGAGACACTTCGTGACGTCGGCTACCGCGTCGCCGCGGAGCCGGTCGTTCTGTCGCCCCATCTTGTTCCGCCGGAGCTGGGCGGGGCGCCACAGGTGCGCGATCGAGTCTTCATTCTTGGCGAATTCGTCGGCAAGGGAAAAATCCGCGGCCTGGAGTCGCCGCCGCTGTTGCGTCGCGACCAGTTCTCGTCGTGGGATCCTGATCGTTGGAACATCAGCGACATTCTCGATCCCGACGAGTCGATCAAGGATGTCGAGCAGTATCGCGTGAGAACCGAAGAGCGGACCTGGTTGGAAGCGTGGGACGCCTTCGTGAAGCAGATGCCGTCCGACTCCCTCCCGGGCTTCCCGATCTGGGTGTCTGCATTCCGAGTCAAGCCAGTCCTGAAGACTGACATGCCCGACTGGGAACGCGACTTTGTGATCAAGAACGGGCGATTCTATGCAGAACTCAAAGATCCGATCGATCGTTGGCTCAAGCAGAAGTGGGGTCCCGACAAGATCACGGTGGAGGAGTTCCCATACTCGCGGCAGATGTTCGAGTGGCAGGCACGGAAGCGTCACGCTGTGCGCAAGGGTCGAACGATTCAGGATCTGGTGATCCAGATGCGGCCGAGCGGCATTCGAGTGAAGCCGCCGACATACTTGCCAGCGTTGGTCGCGATCAGCCAGACGTCCATTGTGGGCCCAAAGGTGGCGGCGCTCGAGGATTACCGCAAACTCACTCCGGTCGAGGCCGCGAGACTTCAGGGAATTCCGGGGATTGTTTTCGCCCGCGCTGGCGTGTCTGATCGAGCCGCCTACAAGCAACTAGGTAATGCGGTGAATGTTGGCGTGGTGGCGCTTGCAGCACAGACCCTCATGAAGTCAGCCCGGGCGGACGATGTCGAGGACCACCCCGAGTTGACTGACTCACTTTTTGCCGGCGTACGCTAAAGCGCGTATCTCACGGGGGAAACTGACCGCCCTTCAGAGGACCGGAGTAGGTGCGCCAGCGATTGAGTGAGAAACCGTACTTGGGTTTCCTCGGCGAGCCGTTTGAGTTCTGCTGTCCCTTTTGCATGCCATGTCGAATCCATCCGGCACGGATCGCACTCGACAGTTCGGCCTTTGAGTGGAATTCGACCCACACGATCGCTTCGAGATTGAATGCAGACTTTCTGCGCCGACTCTTTCTACCGATCTTCTGACCCTGACGCACATAGGCGCTCGGCTCGCCCTTGAGCGCGTCATGCCATGTCTTGAAGAATCCACCCGTGTCGTATTCAGCCTGCCCAATCGCAATCAGCCAGCCGAGATGTGAGTGGGTTTTCAGACAGGCGTCCACAGCCTCTTGATCATTGAGGTACGCCCACGTCGTTTTGCCAATCGGATGGGACTTGAAGTCCCAGACGCCGTCCAGAAAGCAGTCGAATTTCACCGATCCAAACGCACTTCCCGGTTTCGCTCCGAGTGCCGAGAGAATTTCCTTCGCCT
>CAYMEB010000524.1:325-2232 GCA_964389095.1 uncultured Hyphomicrobiaceae bacterium | reverse complement strand
GGGACACCGTGGACGTGATCGTTGGTGGTCCGCCATGTCAGGGGTTCAGCACGGCGCGCCAGGTCGACGGGGCGAACCACGGGAGCAGACTCGTCTCGGATCCGCGGCGGTATCTCTATCGAGAGTTCTTGCGTCACGTCGCGTTCTTTAGACCGCGAGTGTTCGTGATGGAAAACGTGCTCGGTATTCGCACGACCGCGGGTGGCGATTATTTCACCGCCGTGCAGTCAGAGGCGCGGGATCTCGGGTATCGCGTGCACGGGCAAGTCGAGGATGCTTGGGAGCTTGGCGTCCCACAAAAGCGTCGTCGCCAGTTGATCATCGGTGTACGGGCAGAGATTGCCGATTTTTTCCCTCGGACCATGAGGCTGGCTCCCTCTGCGGTTCCTCGAACCACGCTTGGGGCAGCGATAGGCGATCTCCCTCCTTTGGCTGCCGGCGAAGGGGAGTTTGAGTCGGATTACTGCCTTGTTCGGCGGCGCACTCATGTCCGATCTGCGGGTAGATCAGCTGCACGGTATTTGTCCGATGTGCTCGATATCAGTCGGAGTAAGAAGCTTCTGAACCACCAAGCGCGCCCGCACAATGCGCGTGATCTTCGCGACTTTAGGCGGTTGCGCGAGGGTGAATCGTCTGCCAGCGCAATGCGTGAAAGGCACGTGAAGTTCGAGTTTCCATACGACAAGTCATCATTTTCTGATCGGTTCACGCGTCAGAGTCGATCCAAGCCGTGTAGCACGATCGTTGCCCATCTGAGTAAAGATGGCCTGATGTTCATTCACCCGACGCAGAATCGGTCCATTACGCCGCGTGAAGCGGCGAGGATCCAGAGCTTCCCAGACTGGTTCAAATTCCCGGAGGCGCGTACCCACGCTTTCAGATTGATCGGGAATGCGGTCCCGCCGCTGGTTGGTGAGGCTGTGGGTGTAACCGTGCGCGAGTTTCTAGAGATCAATTCTGCGGCTACGAGCCGATCAAGGCGGGCGATCCCGCGAACGGGAAGGTCGGGGAGCGCACGATCAGCTCTTGAGGAATTGGGAGCTTTGGAGAGCCTTTCGAAGCGAGAACTTCGGTCCCTTAGTACGGAGGCGTTCTTGTCGGGATGGCGGTCGCTCCTAGACTTGTTCCCGTGCCTGCACCCATTGAACGCTCTCGATCATGGATCGCTAGTCATCTCGGTTCACGACCGCAAGCTCCCCGCTATTGTGGCGGTGCGGTATTGCGAGCGATTCGCTCGTTCCGGCTGGCCGGTTCGGCTTGTAGACATCGGTGCGGAGGCATGGCGGCGGCATGAGACTGGGGGCATCAAGATTGACGAGCTCTATCGCATCGTTTCTGGCTCGTCAGAGAATCGATCTGTGCTTCGATCGCGGGAGTTTCGCCACCAGGTTGTTTCCATCTGATCTCTGGGGGTAGACCGTTACATGAGCACGCACGAGGTGATTCCGTCCGCGAGGCGTTTGATTAGGTCGCTGCGCGACATGGGTTATGACTTTGCGCAGGCAGTTGCAGACGTAGTCGACAACTCGGTCGTAGCCAAAGCCAAGCATGTGCAGATCGCTATCGAGTTTGATGGCGATGATTCAACGGTGCGCATCAGCGACAACGGTTGCGGGATGAAGCCCGAGCAACTTCGCGAGGCCATGCGGTATGGAGCGGAGCGTGATTACGAGGTTGATGATCTCGGGAAGTTTGGCCTAGGCTTGAAGACGGCTTCGATGAGCCAGTGCCAGCGACTGTCGGTGATCAGTCGTTGGAATCCAAGTCGCGCTGACATCTCCGGCTACGCATGGGACTTGGATCACATCTCGAAAACCAATCGGTGGGAGATTCTCCAGCTCAACAAGAGTGATATCGAGCGCCTTGGCGGGGACGCGCCAGATATTATTCTGGTCACCGGGGACGCC
>CAYMEB010000524.1:0-315 GCA_964389095.1 uncultured Hyphomicrobiaceae bacterium | reverse complement strand
TTCGGGATGGTCCCGGAACGGTCGTCATCTGGGAGAAGCTCGATCGCATTCTTGGGTACAAGCACCCATACGGGGAGAGCGCACGGAAGCGTCTGATCACGATGTGCCGCGAGACGGAGGCGCACCTGTCGATGGTCTTCCATCGGTTCCTCGCCGGTGAGGAAGGGCGGCGTTTCAAACTTGCATTAAATGGTCAGGTGGTTGAGCCATGGGATGCATCCATACAAAGGGGCTTTTGCAGCCCCCAAAACCCCAAAACCCCAAACCCAAACCTAGGGTCCGGCCGTCTCTTACCCGCAAGCGGGGGCAGGTCGC
>CAYMEB010000523.1:0-2235 GCA_964389095.1 uncultured Hyphomicrobiaceae bacterium | reverse complement strand
GATCAGCAGGGGCCGAACAGGATCAGCAGGGCGCTGATGTCGCTGGCACTGACCTCGCCGTCGCCGTCGAGGTCGGCAGGATCCCCGGGCATGCTCATGCCGAAGCGGAGGAGAAGCATGGAGATGTCGCTTCCACCGACCTCGCCGTCGTTGTCCAGGTCGCCTGCACACCACGGCGAACCCCGCTCGCCTTCACAGGCGTCGCAGATGCCGTTGCCGTTCAGGTCGGTCTCCGGGTAGTCGCGCACCTCGCAGACATCGAGCAGGCCGTTGGCGTTGCAGTCCTCGGTGATGGCGGCGGTGTACTCGAGTCGGGCCTGGATCCAGGACCCGCCCGGGCACTGGTTGGCGTTCACGGCGATGCTGGGCCTGAACTCGAAGTTGGCGTCGAGCGGTCCGGACGAGGTCCAGACGCAGTCGTTGAAGAACTCGCGGGGGATCCGAATCGAAGTTGCCGGATCCATTGGCATGCCGAGGTATTCCACGCAGTCTCGGATGCCCCACTTGTCATGGAGGATTCGTCCGAGGTACCGTCCGTTGAGGTAGACAGTCAGGTACTCGGCTGCCGAGGAGAAATCACCCCTGAAGCTGATGATCAAAAAGGGGTCCGAGATCGCGTAGGGCGGTGCAGTGAGGGTGGTTGTTCGAGAAAATCCGTATCCGATGGGGCCGACCCGAGGACTCTCGACGGAAACGATCGTGTTGAGTTGCTGCTGGTAACTGTCGACCACACCGTTCTGGTCACAGTCCTCGTCGTATCCCATCGCGATGTCGCACGAATCTGGGAGTCCGTTGAGGTTCAGGTCCACCTCGAGTCCGGTCTCAATGTCATGGCGATCGATCACGCCATTGTCGTTGCAATCGGTCTCCCAGCCATTCGCGATGTCGCACGAATCTGGGACGCCGTTGAAGTTGAAATCGGCAAGCTCACCGTCCGCGATCTGAAGCAAGTCGATCTGACCATCCTGATTGCAATCTTGCGCAGATCCATCAGCAATATCACACGCGTCGGGACGGCCGTTCAGGTTTCGGTCAATCGAAGGATTGTCGAAGACATCCTGAGAGTCATCGATTCCATTCAGATCGCAGTCGAAAATGCCCAAAACCAGCACGTGATTCCATCCAGAGGCGATTTCTGTCACCCGAGCAAGGTTCGCAGGCTGATTGACCGGGGCAGAGCCCCAAACCGCGACACTGCCATCAGCCTTCAACGCCACGGAATACCGCTCTCCGGCCCCAACTTTGCATACACCAGTCAAGCCGACAGGTACTTCAATTTGACGGTTTCCGTTGAATCCCCACGCCACCACTGTCGAGTCGTCTCGAAGTGCAACGGTGTGATAAGAGCCGCCTGATGTTTGGGTGATCCCGCTCAGGCCGGGCGGGACTGAAGCCTGCCCGGCCCAGTTGTCACCCCACGCGGCAACTGTCGAGTCCGTCTTCAATGCAAGCGTGAAGCCTCCACCCGCAGCGACCTGTGTCACACCGACGAGATCTGGAGGAACGGAGGCCCGACCGTCGGCGTTGTAACCCCATGCTCGGACTAGGCCGTTCGATTGAAGTACAACATTATGATTCGCACCAGCCGCGATTTGGGTGACCGCGAGCAAGTCGGATGGCACCGTCGCTTGGCCGGACCAATTTTCGCCCCAAGCGACGACAGAGCCGTCAACCATGAGCGCAATCATGTGAAAGTCTCCGACAGCGACCTGCATCGCCGGCCCAAGGTTTGGCGGAACGATTGGAGGTCCCATGGCGCCAAACGACCCCCAGACAACGAGAGTCCCATCTTGCTTGATGGCCGCTGAACAGCCCCAGCCTGCTGCAATGTGCTGCACATCGGAGGCTGCGGCGGGGATGTCGCTCTTTCCGTAGTCGTTGTTACCCCAGGCCACGAGTCGGCCCAATCCCTGGGCATGGGCGCACAGATCGTATGGCGCTAAGAGCATCATCGCGCACACACCGAGCGATGGACTCAAGAACCACGCTCGTTGGGCGCGTTCGGATGCCAGATCACGGGATCGATCGATGCGGCTGCTCATGCGTGTCTCCCCGGACCCGCCGGAATGGCGATCGGCCCGTTCGGCCATGTTGCCACCGACTGCCGCCCCGGGCAAGGTGAAAGATTCGATTTCCAGCCCCTCAGGCCTCTTCAGGCCGCTTTCAAGGGTTTCCACCCGCCCATCTTCGCCACGTTCCGCCTTCCGCACCACCACGCGCCCGCCGCACCGCCGA
>CAYMEB010000522.1:0-2235 GCA_964389095.1 uncultured Hyphomicrobiaceae bacterium | reverse complement strand
CCGCGCGAGCGCCGGATCCGCAAGAGATACACGGACCGCAGCATGTACGCGGAGGAATTCGAGGCCATTCGGAAAGCCAATGCTTGGATTTCTGATGCAGTCTGGGCGGACCTCCACAAGGCCATCTTCTTCCAACGCAAGCTGAAGTCCGCCAAGCACCTCATCGGCAAGTGCAGCTGTCTGCCGAACCGCAGACGGGCCTCGATGTGGCACCCCACCTTTCAGCAATTCCGAATCCTGGAGCAGTTGAACAACCTTCGGATCATCGACGGACCCTTGGCTGAGGGGCGCAGGCTCACGATCGAGCAACGAGACCTTCTGGCAAACTTGCTCGGTCAGCAGGAGTCGATGACCGCAGGCGGTGTGAAGAGGGCGCTGAAGCTCAAGGGCGTTGAGCTTTCGATCGAGTCCATCGGATCCGGCAAGTTGATCGGGGACCGCACCGCGTGCGCCATGCGAAAGGTGTTCGGCGACCGCTGGGACACGATGTCCGAATTACATCGCATGCAGGCGTTGCTTGACGTGCATTCCTATGAGCAGTCCGAGGCCCTCAAACGGCGCGGCGTGAAGCACTGGAACCTTTCGGCCGAGCAAGCCGGATTGCTGGGCGAGACGAATCTTGAACCAGCCTACGCCTCGTTCTCCATCGCCGCCCTGGAGCGACTGATGCCGAAGCTGGTGGCGGGAATGAACTCACGCGAAGCGTTGGACCTGGTCTTTCCTGGGCGATTTGGCGTCACGCAGCAGACGGAACTGCTCCGACCGGTGCAGGTCGTGCTCGGCGACATCCGGAACCCGATCGTGACACGGTCCTTGACCGAGTTGCGCCGAGTTGTGAACCGCGTGGTGGCCAAGTGGGGCAAACCGTTCATGATCCGGATCGAGCTCGCTCGCGACGTGAAGAAGGGCCGCTCAGAGCGAGAGCGACTGTCCAAGGACAACCGCGATCAGGAGAAACGCCGCAGGGCCGCAGCCGAACAGATCCTCGCCGAGACGACGGTCCAACAGCCGCGCCGATCGGACATCGAGAAGTTGCTGCTCGCGGATGAGTGCGAGTTCACCTGTCCCTACACCGGCCGCAAGTTCGGCATGACGGATCTGTTTGGCCCCGCGCCGACGGTCGACGTGGAGCACATCATCCCGTACAGTCGGTCACTCGACGATTCCTTTGCAAACAAGACCCTCTGCTTCGTCGAGGAGAATCGCAATGTCAAGCGACATCGCACCCCCCATGAGGCGTACTCAACTGACGCGCCCCGATGGGACGCGATGCTCGCTCGTGTACAACGTTTCAGGGGCAGGTATTCCCGGATCAAGTTCGAGCGCTTCACGCTTCCCAGCGTTGGCGAGGAGCTTCTGGAAGCGTTCACCGAGCGCCAATTGAACGACACCCGATACGCCAGCAAGATGGCAGCCAAGTTCGTCGGCCAGTTGTTCGGAGGTACCGCCGATGCAGAGGGCGCTCTTCGCGTGCAGGTCAGCGCTGGATCCGTGACTGCGCGGCTCCGTCAGGCATGGCGCATGGGCATGGCCCTGCACGATGACGGAAACAAGAATCGACAGGACCATCGGCATCATGCACTTGACGCGATCGCGATCGCGTTGGCGTCACCTGCCATTGTCAAGCGCATGGCCGATGCGGCGGCGCGAGGCGCAGCGGCGGGCCGGGACGGCAAGCTGTTGCAGTTCTCTGAACCCTGGCCGCAGTTCTTGGAGCACGTGAAGGCGGCGCTCGAACCGATCATCGTGTCGCACCGAGTGGACCGTCGGCTTGCTGGTTCGCTGCATGAGGACACCCTCTACAGCCGACCGCTGCAGACGGCTGGCAAGTCCGTTCATCGCATTCGCAAAGGCATCGAAACGATTCGCGAAGCCGCTCTGGAACAGTTGACCGACGCGACGCTGCGCAAGATCGTGGGCCAGGCCTTGGCTGGGGAGCCTACGAACAAGCCCTTTGCAACGCCAGAACGGCATCCCGTGGCCCGCGGAACCGGCCCGCACGCCGAGCGCGTACGACACGTCAGGCTCGAAGCCTCACGTTCGCCCGTCGAACTGCGAAATCCGATAGCGAGCCGATGGGTCGCACCAGGTTCCAACCATCACCTGGCCATCTATGCCGTGCAGGGCAAAAACGGCGTGGTCTGGGAAGCCGATATCGTGACGCGGCTGGAGGCGAATCGCCGCCGTCGCTCTGGTGAGCCGATCGTTCGCCCCAGCCGACCTGATGGCTCCAAG
>CAYMEB010000521.1:0-2245 GCA_964389095.1 uncultured Hyphomicrobiaceae bacterium | reverse complement strand
GAAGAGGTCGCGCGGGACTCTTGATGCCGGGGGAGAGGGTAGCGCGGGGTGGGCGTGATGCAAGGGGAAGGTGGAAATTTTGGGGCGGCGGGATTTGTGTCATCGGTTCGTCCAGAACCACCGCTACATAGTTGCCCGAAGCACGCAAGACCCTCCGGTGGGGCGAACGGCGCGCGAGCTATATCTGCATCAACTTTGGTATGCCGAATAGATGATCTGCGCCATGGTGCTGTACTTCAATCGGCTCTTCGGACGGCCGACGGCCAGAGCACGCTCGGTAGCCGGTTCATTCGCTCGCAGCGAGGCCAGCTGAATGGGCCTGACCAATCAACCACCAATTCAGATCGTCCAGCCACCAGTCAGTTCCTATTCAGACCGAGACGACCCATACCAAACTTACCCTTTACGATTCGTTCTCTATTTCTCACCTCAATGACCGTCATACCCAGCGGGAGCACCTCGATGATTGAGAAACGCAGGCGGCTTCGGCTTGATGGATCGCTTTCAAGAAGTGCGCGAAGTTCAGCGTTGTCCCCATGGCAAGACTTTGCATAGTCCGTCCAGCGCGCAAGTAATCCGCCACGACCAGCTGCAGAGCCGATGTACTGCCGCCCCGTGGCGGTGTCCATGATCATGTAAATCGCAGACACGGCGGCAAGTCGCCGCTTCCAGTCAACCCAGCCGTAGCGATCATGAATCATTGCCTGAAGATCATTCAGGGCAAGATTGACATCGAGGTATCCAGGAAACGGACTTTCCGAAGACTTGGGGCGCAGTTCAATCACTGGCTTTGTTCCAGGCCGAAACATTTGTACCCAGCTTCGTGTGCCTCGGCCCCAACCAATCACAAGCCGATCGACGAGAGAGCTCACGTCCATTCGTTGCCGCATTGGATACTGAATGCAGTTGCGATGTTCCATTTGCCGGAATGGAAAGTCAGGAGGCATCGGCCTCGCTTTCCTCGGCGGCGCTAGCACCTCATAGAGCCCAACGAAGACGGCTTGATTGTCTGGTTCCCCAAGAAATGAAATCACAAAATCTGTTCCATCAAAGACCCTTCGCGATTGGACCTGTTGGTACCACTCAAAGTGAGGCCCGGGATGGAGTCGCTTGAGGTCGTAGTCGTCGCTCTGGTGCCGTACAAGTTTGCATCGCGCACTGGAAGGATCAAATCCGAGAGGGATGAAAAGGTGCTCGAGGAAGATTGGCGTCATGGGCTCATTATCCGGAGGTGAGTTCGGTTACGAATGGCACCCCCCGATTCCGACCAGGGTGGATTGCTTGGTGGAATCACGAGTGACTGCAGAAGCGAAGGCGATTACTACTCAGGCGCAAATGAGCTGTTTCGAGGCGACGAGTGCCTCGAAGTAATCAGCAATCCGACAAGCGGTTGCTGGATGTGCGATAAGAACGCCCAGCTCGATATTTTCTGAATGCGCCCGCGCAGTCAGATTTGCGCTTGTCACGAAGGCCTTTCGACGATCGATGACCACAACCTTCGCGTGCATGGTGGCGCGCGCCTCGCGTTCCATTTCGAGCCCGCGCGGGTCGTAGCACAGCGTCGGTCGTCGTGCACCGAGGGGCCATTGCTTGGCCCAGAACTCGCCGGCGAGGCGTGCGACGAGATCACTTGTGATGGTGGTGTCGCTGCCTCGCTGGAAGTTCAGCACTATCGTGGCGCGGCGCGTGGGGTCGGCATCAAGAAAGTCTGCGAGCGGCGTGAGCAACTCGCGCGCGTAGCCTGCGACGAAGCTTGTGACGAGCACCTCCTCGCGGGCTTCTCGGATCAGGCTCGCGAAGACGGCAGCCGTATCGCGCATCTCGACGCCCTCGACGAGCGGGCCCGATAGCACCAGTTCGACGAGCTTTGACAACTCGCCTGCCGCCGAGGCTCGTCGCGCCTCAACCGCGGCCTCGCACGCAAGCGCCAGGCCAGCCTCATCGGTGCGGCCGCGGAACAACTCGACGAAAGACACCGCCTCCGTCTGGGGGATCCCAAGCGCCCCTGCAAGTCGCGCCGCACTGGACTCCGTGCTCAACGAGCCGCTTCGCAGCCCCTGCGCCAGCGCACGGAGCGCGGTCTCGGGGAGTCCGGCGATGCGCGCAGGCAGCGACATCAAACCATGCCCTCGAAGAACGCCGCACCTTCCGATTCGACCGTTGGGACGACCAGCGAACGATCCAGGAAGGGACCGGCATCAGCGGTTCCGCTGCCAACGTCGAGCGGTTCACGATCAGCAACACC
>CAYMEB010000520.1:0-2252 GCA_964389095.1 uncultured Hyphomicrobiaceae bacterium | reverse complement strand
CGCGACGATGGGGAGCGGCGGGTCGATCCCGAGCGCGTGAGCGCGGTCAGCCTGCCTGCCGGTCAGCAATCAGCGAAGCTCCTTCGGTTTCGCGAGTTCGGTTCTCAACTCGATGGTCCGAATCCCAGAAGCAGCAGGGCGAGATCGCCTGCGTCGATCACCCCATTGCCGTCCAAGTCGCTCGAGCAGCCTGAGCACGAGCCGAAATCGAGAAGGAGCAGCGAGACGTCTGCTCCGTCGACGATCCCACTCAGGTCCAGATCACCCGCCGCGATTTCGCAGGCGTCGATCCTGCCGTTTTGGTTTTGGTCCGCAGCCAATCCAATTCCGACCTGGTAGCCGTCTCGCTGCAGATCGGCATCGCAATCAAGAAACTCGACGATCGCCGCTGTTCGGTACTGTCCGGCTGCGATCCGGCGGACCCGCGGCGCGGTGTCCGGCTGTTCATTCTGCCCGTAGTGGCCGGTGCCCCACGTCACAACGCGCCCGTCGCTCAAGAGCGCGGACGTGTGCTGCATACCAGCCGCGACCTGCTCGACGTTCCGGAGGTCCGGGGGCACATCACAGGTTCCGTAGTCATTGCCGCCCCACGCACGAACTCGACCGTCCGACTGCAGGGCCACACTGTGGTACCAGCCCGCAGCAGCCTGGCGGATCGATGGCAGGCCCGTCGGAACACTGCTCTGTCCAGAATCATTGATGCCCCACGCAAACAGCTCCCCGCCGCTCGTGAGTGCGATGGAATGGAAGAAGCCCGCGACCACCTGGATTGCGTGCGGACGGCCAGACGGAACGTCGCATTGGCCGTACAGGTTCCAGCCCCAGGCACGAACAGATCCATCCTGAGACGCGACAAGCGTGTGGCCATATCCCGCCGCGATGAACGCAGGCATCGCCAAGCCGGGCGGAACATCAAGCTGGCCGAACTGGTTGGAGCCCCAACCGACAAGGTCGCCATCCATCTTGAGCGCAACGGCGTGATTTCCGCCCGCGGCGATCTGCCGAACGGAGGTCAGGCCCGGGGGCGAGACGATCTGCCCGATCAGGTCCGTTCCCCAACCAATCACCGTGGAATCGGCTCGGAGGCACAACGTGTGATTCACGCCGCACTGGATGTCCACGACTTCGCCAAGGGACTTCGGAACATCGCACTCGCCATAAGGATTCGGGCCCCATGCCGTGCAAAGTCCGTCCGACCGGAGCGCCACCGCGTGGTCGTAGCCGGCTGCGATCTGCGACACACCCTGCAGCCCGATCGGGATGTCACATGAGCCCAGTTCGCGTCGACCCCAAGCCGACACGGTCCCTGAATCCGAGAGCGCCAGCGTGAAGTCCACGCCGGCAGCAACCTGAACGACGCCATGCAATCCTTCCGGCACGTCACACTGGCCGTACCCGTTGCCTCCCCAGACGAGAACCGAGCCATCCTGGCGAGCCGTGACGGTGTGGACCATGCCCGCGGCGGCATGCCGAACCCCTGCCAGTCCAGGGGGTGACTCGGCCTGTCCTTCGTCATTCCGTCCCCATCCGACGAGTGATCCGTCAAGCGCGACTGCGAGCGAGTGCTGCCAGCCGGCGGCAATCTGACGGACCGAATCGAGCGACGGCACGGAGCACTGACCCCACGACCCGTCTCCCCACGCGGCCACCGTTCCGTTCACGCGCAGGGCGAGCATATGGAAGCTCCCTGAAGCGATCTGGCGCACCTGCCCCAGACCGGCGGGTACGGAGCACTCGCCGTAGTAGTTGTATCCCCACACGGAAACGGATCCGTCGTCGCAAAGCACCGCCGTGTGCCCCCATCCCGCACTCGCCTGCCGGACTGGCCGAAGGCCGCGAGGCACTTCACACTGGCGAGACCAATTCCAGCCCCACACCGCGATCGATCCATCCTGCCGAACCGCGACGGTATGTTCAACTCCCGCGGCCATTTGAACAAAGCGCTCGCGGCCATTCGCCTGATCGCAGAATTGATCTCCCCAGGAGACAACGTCGGCGCTCGCGGCGGTGCCAAACACCGCAGCGATGATCATGACACACGCCAGTCGTGGGCGGACTTGTGGAATCGAACCGCGCGTGGGAAACATGTCGAAGGACCTCCGGAAGTCTCTGGTCACCCTCCGGACTGTAACCACACAATCCGCAGCGTCCAAGAAAAGCTCGGGAATTTCCCGCCGCCCCTGCGATTTCGGAACACTCAGCCTGCGGCGGGCGCGCCGCCCTGCTCGCGACCGGCGGCGTTGCGCTCGAGC
>CAYMEB010000519.1:0-2261 GCA_964389095.1 uncultured Hyphomicrobiaceae bacterium | reverse complement strand
GCGTTGACCAGCGATCATCCAACCTGCAAAGGTCGCGGCGCCCAATGCGTGGACGGCGGGCGCGTAGAGCCGCGCCGCGCGATCGGCCAGCCGGACGTACCGGCCGCGCGTCTGCTCGGCGTTGCGCATCAGTCGCGCGATGTCGGCGATCAGCGTGTCTTCCTGCTCGCGGTTCGCTTCCATCTCGATCGGGCCGTCGAGCAGGATCGTTCCACAGTAAACGTCGTCGCCCGCCGCTGCGGTACGCGGACGGCTTTCGCCATTGAGCAGGCTTTCATCCAGGTCTCCGCCGCCTTTCACGATACGTCCATCGGCGGGAATGCGCTCACCCGCGGCAATGAGGAAGCGCATTCCGGGCACGATCGATTCCGTCGCGATGCGCTGGGTGGTGCCGTCTGGAAGCAGCCGGGTCGCTGTCGTCGAGCGGACGCCGAGCAGGTTCTCGGCCGCGCTGACGGCGCGAGAGCGCATGCTCTGATCGAGATACCGCCCGACGAGCAGAAAAAAGAGCAGCGTGATGGCGGCGTCGAAGTAGACTTGGTCGCTGCCGCGGATGGTCTGATAGATGCTCATCGCGGTGGCGAGGGACAAGCCGAGGGAGATCGGCACGTCCATGTTGACCCGTCCGCCGGAGAGCGCCTCTCGCGCGGAGGAGAAGAAGGGTTTGCCGGCGTAAGCCACGGCAGGGACGGCAATGGCCGCGGACAGCCAGTGGAACAGGGTCTGCAGGGACTTCGGCATGTCGGCTGCGTAGCCGGCCCAGACGGACACGGAGAGGAGCATGATGTTCGCTGCGGCAAATCCGGCCACGCCGAGCCGGCGAAGGTAGTCGCTGTCGCGCGCGTGTTCCGCACCGGCCTTGGAAGCGACCAGCAGGGAGGCCTTGAAGCCTGATTTCTCGAGCGTCCTGATGCAGGCTTCTGCATCCACTCGAGCGGGGTCTGCGACGATGCTGACCCGCCGCGCCGACAGGTTCGCGCGGGCGCTCGCCACTCCCGGCACCGCAGTCAGCGCCGCCTCCACGGAGCGCATGCAGTTGCCGCAGTGCATGTTCTCGACGGCCAGCGTCAGCGGGCGCGCGTCGGCGAACGCCGGTCCGGCGGGGATCCGGTCGAGGGTTCTCAGCGCTTCAGCCATATCCGCTTCCTCGCTCTATAGACCGCAGTGCCTGCCGAAGCGCCGTCGCGGACTTCGAAGTCGAGGATCCAGGCGCCTTCGCCGATCGCGCCGACCGATGCGACGTACTGGCCGGCAGCGCTCTCCTTCAGGGAGACGGAGCGATCGAAGGCATTGGTGGCGGGGCGGCCGAGCTTCGCCGCGATTTGGCGGCCCGACACGCCGGCGCCAGACGAATCGGTGAGGCGGATGTCGACCGTCCCGTCCATGGAAAGCGCCAACTCCGACGTCCAGCCGAGAGCGGTCTGGCGCTCGTCAGCCAGTATCCGCTCATTGTAGGCGAGGCCCTTGCGATAGGGTTCGGCGGAAACGATGCCGGTGTGTGTCGAGAGAGCCGAATACAGCATGTAGCCGTTCACGGCGAAAATGGTTCCGAAGAACAGCACCATGCCCGCGAGTACGTGTCGGCCGGTCAGTCCGCCCGGGCTGGTCATTGGCACGGCTTTCGTCATCGACGTGTCTCCGATGCAGATGGAACCTGGAACCTGGCGGCGCGGGACTTCTGCGAGCCCGAGGCGACATCGCGTGCCACGAATTCGAAGGTGGGAGTCGCACCCGTCAGTCCGTCGGCGACCGCGGCGGGAAGCGCCACGAAAACCCGCAGCTCCCGCAAGGTATCGGTCGCGACGCGAATTCTGGCGGCGGCCTCGCCCTCGTAGCCGACGATCGTAATGCGTGGATTGTCGAGGCCTTTGACCGAGATCGTATAGTCGCGCGGGTCGTGGAGTTTGTTGAGGATCTTGACCGTGTAGCCGTTGCGAATGCTGCCGTCGGAGAGACGGACGTAGGGTGGGTTGCGATCGTGCAGGACGTTGATTTCGAGAATCGATCGGTTGAACCAGGCCCCGAGCATCACCAGTCCGACGATGCAGAAGAGAGAGGCATAGATGATTGTGCGTGGCCGCACGATGCGGATCGGCTCGTGCTCACCGCGAGCCTGCGCTTCCTTCTTGGCGACCGTATCATAGAAGATGAGGCCGCGGGGACGGCCGATCTTGTCCATGATCTCGTTGCAGGCGTCGATGCACAGGGCACACTGGATGCACTCGAGCTGGGAACCGTCGCGGATGTCGATCCCGGTCGGG
>CAYMEB010000518.1:0-2275 GCA_964389095.1 uncultured Hyphomicrobiaceae bacterium | reverse complement strand
GGCCGACCTGGTGAGCACCGTGCCGCTGCAGCGTTGCGGCACGCTGGGCGAGGCGCTCGTCGTGCCGATGATCCACTTCGTGCTGCTCGGCTACCTGCCCATGGGGCTCATGCGGCGCGACGCGCGGCCGAAAGTGCGGTTCACGATGCCGATCGTTCGCCCCGCGCGGAACTGATCGCGCAGGTCTTGGATTCCCTGCGCTTTCGCGGCTGGTTCTTCTGCGTCAGTGAGTTGAGCGCGCCATGGGCGCTGCAACTGCCGGGCGGACGCCTGGCGGCGGTCCATGCCGTCCTTGAAGGCGAATGCGTCGTGACGTTGGCGAGTGACGGAACGACCCTGCATCTGAGCGCCGGAGACGTCGTAGTGCTGCCGCGCGATGAGGTCCACGCGATCTCCGACCGTGCGGGCCGACCCGTCGTCGCGGTCACCGCGATCGCCGGCATCGACAGGCGCGATCGCCGAGCGAGCAGCCTCACCTACGGTGGTGGCGGGGTGCTCACCCGACTGCTGACGGCCAGCCTCACCGCCGAGATGCGTCTGGCTCAGGCCATCGTTGCCGGTCTGCCCGCGATTATGGTCCTGCGTGCAGCAACAGCGGCGTGCGCGCGGCTGTCACCTGCGCTGGCCCTCGTTCGGGAAGCGTCTTCGTGTAGGCCTTGTAGTGCTCGCAGAATTGCGTCAGGCCCCAGGTGCGCCGGCCCTCGTTGGCCGCGCGGTATTCCTCCCAGAGCAGCGTCAGCGTCACCCCCTTGCGGCGCAGCTCCCGGTGAATCCGGCCGAAGTCGGGTTCGACCACGCGGCGCTGCTCGGGGCCGGCACCAAACAGCCGCCGCTCGAGTTCGGCTTCACTGAGAGCCGCGATCGACGCCCTGTCCTGCAGGCCACCGGCGGTCGCCAGCGACACGTACTTGGCGACCACGCCCTTGGAGACCGAGAGGCTGCGAGCGATCGCCGCGTGCGAGAGCTTGCCGTGCAGCTTGAGCCGCAATACGTCCTTGATCATGCGTATGTCCATCGTCGGCGGGGGCATCGGCGCTCCGGCAAAATGCCGGCAGCCTACGTCCCCGCGGTTGAGTCATACGCAACCCTCGAACCCCTCCAGACATCCCTCGGTCACGTCGCCGGACCGAGCGGTCACGATCCCGGAATCGGCGGTCATGATCCCGGACCGACCGGTCACGATCAACCGGAATATGCACTATGCTCGCGAGACGTCGCTCGTTAAATGACTAGGTACGCAATTCGATTGTCCGACGCAGCCCAACAATGGGAGATGCATCGCCATGAAGAAGCCTTTGGATCTGACGCGATTTGATCTGAATCTGCTGGTAGTGTTGGATGCTTTGCTTGCCGAGCGCCATGTCGGCCGCGCGGCCGAGCGACTGCATCTGTCACAGTCAGCCACCAGCCACGCGCTGTCCAGGTTGCGCGACGCTCTACAGGACCCCCTTTTCATTCGCAATCCAAAGGGTATCGAACCGACGCCATTTGCGGCGTCTCTGGCTCAGTCGCTTACCGAGGTTCTCAATGGTGTTCGGCGCATAGCCGCGCCTCGCGCGCCGTTTGACCCTGCACGGATGAAGCGAGAGTTCATTGTCGGCACCACTGACTACGGCACGTTGACTGTCTTGGCGCCAGCGCTCAGGACAGTCTGTCAAGAATCCCCCGGGAGCACTGTTCGCAGCGCACCGACGGATCAGGCCACGGTTGTAAGGCAAATTGACGCCGGAGAGATCGACATTGCAATAGGTTCGAACACTTTCATGTACGCGCCAAAGCGCATCGAAGTCATTCCTCTCTTCGACGAGCGCTTTGTCGGCATCGCTCGGGATGGTCACCCGAGCTTGAAGCGCCGGGGCCAGCGTCAGAGTATAGCGCTCGACGCATTCGTGCATTTCCCGCATATCCTGGTATCGCCAAGTGGCGATGTCCAGGGTGCAGTCGACGAGGCTTTGGCACGAATTGGGCGCCGCCGAGCAATTGCCGCCACGAGTCCCAGTTTCATTACTGTTCCATTTGTTGTGGGCGCAAGCGATCTGCTCGCGGTCGTGGCCGAGCGTGCTGCAAGGCGTCTTGTTGACGCCGCGGGAATCGTTACCTTCGAACTGCCTTTCGAAATGCCTTCGTGGACCGTCTCTCTCGGGCGTGCGACAGATCGCGCGGCTGAGCCCGAGGTCAAATGGCTGACCGACATCATCGTCGCTGCCGTGGCGCCGTAGTCACCCGAGTTCGACACTTGGCGCACGCAAGTTGTTGATTTGCCGTGATTGGTACT
>CAYMEB010000517.1:0-2277 GCA_964389095.1 uncultured Hyphomicrobiaceae bacterium | reverse complement strand
CGGAAGCCACACGGCTCATCAGAACCCACTCCTCATCGCCAGATTGAAAGACCATGTTTCCACTCCTCCATTTCGGGTTGTCGGCGCTGGCGCATAGCGCACCCAGTCCGCGGCCAACATAACCCGACTTTCAGGGAAGTCAGAAATATTCCCCCCATTTTCCTCGACCTGCGGGAACTCCGTGGCATCTTCGTTCAGGTCAGGTTGCACGCTCGTTCGCTCGGGAAAAGGTCCGCGACTGGTTATCAGATTCATGGACGCGATTCGCCGCACCAACACCCCTCATCACGCGCGTGGATTCAGCCTCATCGAGCTGCTGGTCACGATCGCTGTGGTCGCGGCCATCTCGAGCATGATGTTCCCGGCGTTCGGCAAGGTGCGCCAGGCAGCCCTGCGGCTCATGTGCCAGAACAACATGCGCTCGATCTTCATCGGCCTTGACGCTTTCCGCGAAGATCACAACGGCCGCATGCCCGACTCTGTCTACGCGCCGCGCGACGACGGTCGAGGCAAGCCGATGCGACCGCAGGAACTGATGGCCCTCACCGGCGACGAGACCGACCTCTCCGGCAACCGCAAGTGGGATGGCCTCGGCCTGCTGTTCGGCCGCAGCGAAGGCGGCGGCGGTCGCTATGTCTCGGACGCCCGCGTCTTCTACTGCCCTGCGCACGGCTCGGTGCACACGTTCGAGCGCTACGAGAACGCGCTCCAGAGTGCCCGCACGTCGATCGCCGCCAACTCCAAGAGCACCGTCTACGCCAATTATCACTACTGGGACGCCTGGAACCGCGCCGCGCTCGAGCGGCAGAAGAACGGCCGTACGAAGGGCATTCATCCGATCGCACAGGACGTGATCCTGACCGACGGCATGCGCACGCAGCCGGACTTCAGCCACCGATTCGGATGCAACGCGCTGACCTCGGACGGATCGCTGCAGTGGATCGGCGGCAACAGGCTCGAGTTCGCGATTCGCGCCCTGCCCTCGAACGAGATCGAGATCAAGCCCTTCGACCGGCAGGTCGAGGCCTTCGAAAGGATCGTCTCGGCGATCGAGACCGCGCGCTGACGCGATCGCGCCTCCGCCCGGGCGCTCAGCGACCCGCCGGCACGACGCTGACCACCGTGGCCCGATGATGCGAGACGCCGGGGTCTCGTGTGCACGCGACCACCGTCGCCACCGAGGGCCCGGCAAGCACGTGATCGATCTTCCACAGGGGGAAGCGCCGCGGCCATGTCGCCGTCCAGCCGCGCCCCGACAGCGCGAGCGAATCACGGAACCCCGGGAAGCAGCGCCCGATGATCACGCTGCCGTCGGTGGCGTTGAAGTCGCCCGCAACCAGGTCGACCTCTCCCAGGCCCCCGCTTTCGCACGCCTCGCGCAAGCCCTCGGCGATGCGCTCCTTCGCGATCGAGGGCCGGCTCGGAAGGTCGATCATCGCGATCGACAGCGTGCGTCCGTTCCATGCGGGCGGCTCGACCTCGAAGCGTGCGACCCACCAGAGCTGGCGCCCCTTGCCACCCACCGCCACCTGACGCGCCTCGCGAACGGGCATGCGCGTGACAAGGGCGAATGGCCCGGCGCCCACCACCACAGCGTCGTCGCCGGCCCAGGCGTGCACCATGTCCGGCGACGTGATCGCTCCGCGATTGGACAGCACCACGATGTCCGCCAGGTTCGAGGCGAGGAACTCCACCGACTTCATGTCGTCGCCCGACGGCCAGTCCGTGTTCCATTGCAGAAGGGTCACGGCCTGCGGGGCAGCCGACGGTGCGCCACCCAGACCGACCAGCTGAGCGAGCCCGATCGCCAGCGCAGCCGCCGCGAGCGCGGCCTGCACCGAGGCGTCACGGCGCCACGGCCCGACGCGAGCGAGCGTGCACGCGGCGAGTGCGGCGAGCGCCGGCAGCGCCACGGTGATCGTCGGTATCCAGAAGAGCCACTGCGACCAGGCCCAGGCGTCGCCCGCGATGCGTCCGACCATCCAGGCGGCGACGCTGCCGAAGGACACCCATCGAAGCAGAACGGTCGACATGAGGGCCACGCGCCTGCGCATGAGCCGGAATGCTAGAGACGAGTGCCCAAATGGCAGCCCGCGGCCGGATGGGAGCCGGTGTACGCCTGCCATCGGCCGTAAACCCTGATTTCATCGTGCCAGGGGCATTCCGACGGTTTGGCATCATGGTTGCTTCCGTGAACAGCCCGAGGGCCACATCGGCCCCCAGGCGAAAGGAACCAACTCCCATGGCAGGAAAGATCATCGGCATCGACCTTGGCAC
>CAYMEB010000516.1:0-2301 GCA_964389095.1 uncultured Hyphomicrobiaceae bacterium | reverse complement strand
GGTGCCCACGGGCGGCGTGGCGGCCATGCGGCTCGCTGCGGATGAACTCGCCGACGCCGACATCCGCCTGATGGGCGATCGCGTGCTTCGCCATGCGCCCGCCGAATCGGAACCGGTGCCCGCCTTCTCCAGCAGCGAACCCGACACGCGCCTCTATGTGGGCGACTGCCGTGACATCCTGCCGAGACTGCCAGAACAGGGTCAGGCCGACCTTGTGTTCGCCGATCCGCCGTTCAACTGGCAGGTGCCCTACGAGGGTTGGGCCGACGGCATGCCCCGCGACGCCTACGAGCGGTTCACGTTCGACTGGCTCGACGCGTGCGTGAACATGCTTTCGCTGCGCGGCAGCCTGTGGGTGAACATCGGCGACGACACCGCTGCCGAGGTGGTGATGCACCTGAAGCGGCGGGGCCTGCACATGATGAACTGGTGCGTGTGGCACTTCCGATTCGGCCAGAACCGCCGCAGCAGCTTCATCCTCAGCAAGGTGCATGCGCTGTACTTCGTGCGCGACCCGCTTCGGCGCATCTGGAACCCCGACTCGATTCTGGAGCCATCGGACCGGGCAGACGTGTATCGCGATGGACGAACCTTGGCGAAGCGCCATGACAAGGGGCTTCGGGTGCCTCTGGACGTGTGGTACGGCCGGTACTGGGGCCGGGTACAAGGCAACAACCGCGAACGCCGTTCGCGTCATCACAACCAGTTGCCAGAGCCTTACTTGCAGCGCGTCATTCAGGCTTGTTCGCGCCCTGCAGGTCTGGTGGTTGATCCATTCAGCGGCAGTGGTACCGCGGGAACGGTGGCACGAGCCATGGGTCGTCGATCCATCTCGATCGAGCAGTCAAGTGCTCACGCAACTGACGCCTGGGACCGCATCATCCGGATCGGCATGGTCAACAAGCAGCTGAAGAAATAGGTTATAAGACTTCCGTCTTGTTGTGTGACTTTGAATCGAAATCAGTCGATCTTGTGAGGTATCCAAGGGATGTCACCGCATCCCGATTCCTTGTTCACAAGACGAGCCATCGCGAACAGCAGGTCACTGGCGCGATTCATGTAGCGCAACATCGCGTCACCGACTGGTTCTGAAGCCGACAGCGCGACCATCAAGCGTTCCGCTCGACGACAAACCGTTCGAGCCAGATGCAGGCGCGCCGCCAGTTCCGATCCACCTGGCATGACGAAGGTCTGCAGAGGCGTGTTTTGACCGTCGATCTGGTCAATCCATCGCTCGACCTCATCCACATGAATGTCGCCGATCCGCACGATCTTGGCGGCATTCTTTGAGCCTTGCGGCGTGGCCAGATCCGCGCCAATGTCGAAAAGTCGGCTCTGGATTTGAGTCAGTATGTTCCGGATAACAATCTCCAGTGCGCTCTTGCTGCACGCTGCGATGCACAGACCCAGGCATGCGTTGAACTCATCAACGGTGCCATACGCCTCGATCCGGGGGTGATTCTTGCTGACACGCGCTCCTGAGAACAGGCCGGTGGTGCCGTCGTCGCCGGATCGGGTGTAAAGCTTCACGGGCGTCATTTCGGCCTCTGGCGGCGGTGCGGATGCGAAATGGTGCCGCATTGGCGGGTAATGTTGTTGATGCAGCAATCCCCCTCGGGTACCCTTCCCCAACTCTGGATCGGTTTGTTTCACGGAACTTGAACCTCCGACCCAGCGAACTCTTCCGTATCTGCAGGTCCCCCTCGGACCCCCGCCTGCCACCCCTCACGCCCCGAGCCGAACCCGTCCATCGGTCCGCCTCGAGGCCAAACCCGTCGCCTCGCGACAATCAGGAGCAACCGCCCATGCGCAAGGGCTTCACGATCATCGAACTTCTCGTTGTGGTCGCCATCATCGGCCTGCTGGTCGCCATCCTGCTGCCGGCCATCGGTCGGGCGCGCGACACGGCGCAGATCACCCAGAGCCAGTCCAACCTCCGCGCGATCGGTCAGGCCGCCGGCGTGTTCGCCGCTGAGCAGCAGGACCGTCAGTGGACCGCCGCCAACGAGAAGATGGGTGACTCGAAGTATCAGGGCGACTGCGCAAAGTACTCGCTGAAGATCTGCCAGACCCCGCTGACGCTCGGCCTGACCGCCTCCGGTCCGGTGGGCTTCTACATTCCGCAGAACAAGGATTGCCCGTCGAGCGTGGGCTCCGTGTCTGGCGCGGACTGCAAGTATGGCCCGGCGTACTGGCCCTGCGACTTGTCGAACGCCACCGGCAACTTCGGCGCGTGGCGCCTGGTGAATGCCAAGACATTCAACAAGTACGTCGGCGGCCGGTTCTACGACCCCATCTTCT
>CAYMEB010000515.1:980-2318 GCA_964389095.1 uncultured Hyphomicrobiaceae bacterium | reverse complement strand
CCGTCACCTGGAGCCGGGGGTGGGCTGAAAGACAAGTTTTGAGAAAACCTCCCTTTCCCGGTCCTATCTCGAGAACCCGCCCTTGGGACGGCAGGAAGCGAACGGCTTCCGCAAATTCCCATTTCTTTTCCTGATAATACCAAGGATGCATGGCCAGACCGCGGTAGAAGGCATCATCCCCCACCACCCGGTTGGGGTGATAAAAACGAAAGCCGCTTTGGGGGCACCGCCGGAGATGGATTATTTCTAAATCACCCAAATAGGGCCGGATATCCACCCTGAGATGCTCGGCATAGGCCCGGTTCAAATCATCGCAGGAAATGGCATGGACCGGGGTGCTTGGGAAACCGCTCAGTGGACTGGGAGCGTTTGCCTCCTGCATCGATTCAGCGGAAATCAAACGGATCATTTTCCGCGTACTTGGAAGATTTTTTTGCGTAAACCAGTCGCCAGCCTGCCCCAGAGGCTTTTTTTCCCCTCCGTCCGCAGGAAATGGTTTTCAAAAATCATTCGATCAAGTTTCTCGTCGGGCTGAATCGAGTCCGGTCCGACATAGGGAGGAGGCAGGGGTAATTCCCTTTCAATTCCCACCTCAACGTCCTCATCTCTCGTGTTGGTGGCGGTGGCACCGAACCCGCGATTCCAGATGAGATTTTCTGCAGGAACAACGGCACAGAGACCTCGCGACCAGAGGTGGGAGGTCCACCGATAATCCCAGGTGTCGATCTGGCCGGAGGTCACCCGCGCGTAGACAAGGTCCCAGTAACGGATTTCGTCTGGCCGGCTTTGGGGGAAATACCGGGCGATGCCCTCGTTCGGCCATGCCCAGTTGGTACGGTCGTATTCACGCCAAACCCTGCTCCACGTCGCCCAGCCCCAGATATGCAAAAAACGGGAGTAAAAGTAGCTGGAGGAGAGTTGGACGCGACGGGGAAGAAAACAGTTGCCCGCAATTCCCGCCACCTTGGGATTTTCCCGGTACCTCGCGAGCATTTCCGCGCAAAAAGGCAGGAAGTCTGCGGTGGGATGACAATCCTCTTCCAGAATTACCGCTTCCTTTTCTTCAAAGAACAGGGCATCCAGGCCAGTCTCCACTCTTTTTCGCAACCCAAGATTTTTTTCGGAATATACTTTTCGAATCCGGCAGGGCCAGGAGATTGTCCCCTCAACGGCCTGCCGTGTTTTCCGGCAAATCCCGGCCTCTCCTCCATGTTTGGGGCCGTCGGCAATGATCCAGATCACTTTAGGCCGACAGGGCGCCAAGGCTTGGACAAGCAAGGAGGCAAGTTCCGGCCTGCGATAAACGATCAAGGCAATAGCGGGGTCATTCATTGGAAG
>CAYMEB010000515.1:0-970 GCA_964389095.1 uncultured Hyphomicrobiaceae bacterium | reverse complement strand
TGGTTAATGTTATTCCCCGCCCGAACCGAGATCTGACCACTACAAAGTGCGGAATGAAGCATCAGATAGCAGTTTGCAGATTTTGGAAACCATCTAGGTTGGAATCTCGGATGTGGAACCAAACCCGTAAAAAAATCCGCCATATCCTTTTGGCGGAAGCCCGAAAGCAGGCTTGGTTTATCCGGAAAGGCCCCCTTCGAGGAGTCACAAAGCTGACGGAGTGGCTTCCCTCTCATTCTTCGTTGGGTCATTTTTTGTATCGTCAAGCCGCATGGGTTCAGCCGTGTCAGCTCCCGCGGAATCAGGCATTTTTTCGGGATCCGAATTTCGAACGATTGCGGAATGGAATTCCCCATGCGGAGACCTTTCTCGCGGAGCTCCAGAACGCGTATGTGAGCGGGCCGAGTGTTGGGGTGGTCACTCCGGACCGCTTTCTTCTGCGCGAGGTTTCTGTGGAGTTTGGATTGCCGACCGAAGAACACGGGGCCATGAGGAAATTTTTTTTTCCAGAACCTAAACGCCTGCAAGGTACTTGGGCTCTGCTGGCAGCCACCGGCGGGGCGACGTTTTACCATCATCTTTTGGAGGTCGTGCCCCGATTCCATCTTTTGCAGTTGGCGGGCATCGATATTTCCCGGGTGGATGGCTGGATTGTCAATGGGCAGACAGCCGAGTTCCAGAGCTCGACGTGGAAAGTCCTTGGCATGGACCGGGCCAAAATTGTTTCCCTTGACCGCAAGAGCTTATTTCAAGCGGACCGGCTTTTGATCCCATCCCTCCCTTCCTATCCAGGCCATACCCCTCCCTGGGTGGTGGAGTTTTTGCGGGGACGCTTCCTTAAGGAGATCCCAAAAAAGACGGGGCGCGGGGGTTTGTGGATTAGTCGGAAAGGGGCCCATTCGAGGCGCTTTATTGGCGAGGAGGCATGGTTAACTAAGATTAAAAAAGAGGGTTTTCAGGAGGTTCAGGG
>CAYMEB010000514.1:0-2324 GCA_964389095.1 uncultured Hyphomicrobiaceae bacterium | reverse complement strand
AGGGTGGTGCCCTGCGCGGCCAGCTTGGCCACGTACTCCTTGTGGTACTCCATCGAGTACTCGGTGTGCGCCAGCCGCGGCGTCGGCCGCAGGCAAATCGTGTCAATCCCAGTCTTGCGGCTCATGTGTTCCTCTTTATTTTCTCGGCTGCAACGCGGGGACTGCCGATGTGGAGTGCGGTGATGGCCGCTTGGCATGAGTCCCGTCGCTCGCGGCTCTCATTCTGGAGTGCCCTTCGGTACAAGATCTACTTCCTCTCACCAAAGGTGCGCGTCGCGCGACTGCGATCCCGCAGCTACCTGCGCGCGGATCTACGCGACACGGCCGATATCTCATTCGTGGAACGCAGTGCCAAGGCATTCTCGGACATGTTTGCACTGCAGAAGATGGAGATCGAGACGGTCCAGCTTCCGCACCTGCTCCGATACGAAGACCGCAACTCCATGCGGCACGGCATCGAGACTCGGTTGCCGTTCCTGGATTACCGCATCGTCGAGGCGGGACTTTCGATGGACCCGAGTCTGAAGCTGAGGGACGGTTGGACGAAGTACGTGCTTCGCAAGGCTGTCTCGGACATCCTGCCTGAATCGATCGTGTGGCGCCGCGACAAGGTCGGATTCGAGGCACCTATGGAGACTTGGCTCAACGAGGCACGGGCGAAGACGCTAAGCGATGTATCGGACTCGCGCATTCTCGCTGAAACTTGCGAGCGTACAGCGCTGCTTCGCGACTGGGACTCGCTCGATCCGCTTCGGCGCTGGGCGTACTTCAATCTTGCGAGCTGGGAGCGCGTCTTCGGTGTGCGCTGGTGAATCCAGTGCGGTCGCGCGAACATCGGGTTAGTATCGCAACGCAGGGGCGGGAAGCGCTTACCGGATGATCGCCACAATCGCCATCTTGATGTTTATGTCCTTGGTGCTGATCGGACCGTTCCGAACGCCGTGGGCCATCGCGATGCTCTTCGTGTTCTTCGCGCTCAAGCTCGTTCTGCAGTCGAGCGTTTCGCCGTTCAGAAGCTTCCCGCCATTGGCGAACTTCTTTCTGGCTGGCGTGATCGGTGGAGGCTTCGCTCTCGCGATGATCCGCCAAACGCGCCCATTCGCGGGATCGTTCACCCCCGCGCTCGGCATCATCCTTCTGCTCTACGTCTGGTCCATCACTTCCCTCGCATGGTCTCCGGCGGTCCCGGACGCTCACAACCACGGCTCCAACATCATGCGCGACGAGTGGCCATACGTGGTGCTTGTGGTGCTTGTTGCTCCGTTCCTGGTGGATGGAATTGGTGATTGGGACATCTCGCGCCAGATCATCCTATTCGGCGGCAGCCTCATCACGTTACTCGTGATCTTCAACCCAGAGTTCACGATCAAGTACGGCCGCATCGGCATCGCGCTGGACGGCGTCAACCGATCGAGCCCCCTTGCGATCGGTCAGATGGGCGGCACACTGGCCATCATCGGGGCGCTCTACCGCGGACGCATCGCCGGGCGAGGATCCGTGATCCTGGGACTTGCAGGCTTCCTGCTCGGATGCCTGCTGGCTCTGTATTCGGGGTCTCGTGGACAGGCGATCTTCGCGCTGCTCGCGCTGCTGATCGCGTTCCCGATGTCCCGGAGACTCAAGAGCATCGGCACATTCATCGGAAGTTCACTCGCCCTCACTTTGGCGATCACCATGCCCTACATCGCGTTCTCCATGGTGACGGGGGGCGCCGACGTGGACCGATGGCGATCCGACCGTGTCGCCGATGCGAGCGGCATCCGCACCCAGAACATCCTCATCCTGCTTCGCGCGTTCATCCCGAATCCCCTCGCATGGGTAATCGGCCTGGGCTTCAACGCATTCAGTGGCATCGATAACGACCTGGGACAGGGCTACTCACACTGCACGTTCATCGACGTGCTGTGCGAGGAGGGCTTGATCATGTTCACCGGACTGCTCATCTTGTGCGGCATGGTCATTCGGGCAAGCCGAAACCTCTTCAAAAAATTCCAGAACCTGCCCGCGCAACGCTCAGCCGTGGCGACCCTGATCGGGCTGTGGATCTACCAGGTCTTCCTGTGTAACAAGGAGGGCAACCTGTGGGCCTCGGTGAACTTCTTCATGGTGAGCCTGCTCGTGGTGCGGATCGGTCGGCGCGAGATGCTGGAACTTCCTCGCGAGCAGTTCGATACCGCGTCGGAAAGTCCGGCCATTGAGTCTGCCGAGCACTCGGAGGGCCTGCCGGCCAGCGCGCCGGCGTCGCGCTGAATCACTGATCATGCCCCGCGCCCGCCGGCAGCGCATGCCCCGCATCCCGCAACGTCTTCTCGCGCCGCGCCAAC
>CAYMEB010000513.1:0-2349 GCA_964389095.1 uncultured Hyphomicrobiaceae bacterium | reverse complement strand
ATCCCGTTCTGTATGGCTCCCGCCATGACCTGCCTTCGCTTTGTGCTGGCCATGCATGAAAAAGTGGAGCAGCGGGCAGGCCAGGAACAATAGGTACGGTGCGAAGCCCAATGCATGACCCCAATGCTCCCTGAGCACATAGAACGCCGCAGCCGCGATCACCGCGACGATCAGCATCCAAACGAAGCCGCGCATGGACTCCTCCTCCTATCGATTGATGGCGGGGTAGTGGGCGAAGACCGACCGCGACGCGTCCGCACTGATGGCGATCACGTCGAACGCCTCGCGGCCTCCGCCGGGCTGCTCCATCCCCGGGGACCCCGCGGGCATTCCAGGGACGGCGAGGGCGTAGACGCCGCGCGGCCGGGTTTTTCGAGCACGCGCGATCGCGTCAGCGGGGACGTGGCCTTCGATCACCAACCCGTCGACTATGGCCGTGTGGCAGGAACTGAGCTCGGCGGGCACGCGAAACCGGCGCTTGACGGCATTCATGTCCGCCTCTTCGTGCACGATGACCTGGTACAGCCCTGTCCTCGAAATTTGGTCGGACCAAACGTGGCAGCATCCACAGTTTGGGTCGCGGTAAATGTGCATTGGTATGGCCCGCGACTGGGCCGATGCGGGCGAAGCAGCCATCGCGACCATACTGGCGACCGCAATCTTGACGGCCCGCCGTCGGTCAACCGTCGTCAACTTCGATGAGTGTGACATCGCTCCCTTCCTTTCGATCCACCCCTCAGCAGAAGTTACGCGCACCAGGGGCCGATCCCTCGCGCTTCCATTTTCGCGTGAGGGATTTTCAGAACCAGTGCGAAATCGTCTCAGGAGACTTCGACCATGGCGCCCCTTGACACCCTGTTGGCGGCCCTCCGCGCACGGAGACCGGACGTTCCTCTCGACCAGCTCGAAGCTTTGGTCTGGCGCCGGATCGAGGCGTTGCGCCAATTCGAGCCGGCCACCGCCATGCGATGGCGTACGGGATTTGGTGCGCTGATGCTGGGGCTTGGAATGGCCGCTGGCGGCGCAGCGGCGGCGAGCGCAGCTCCCGAGCCCTCCCCCTTCGCGGTCCATGCAGCCCATGCGCCGTCGACCCTTCTCGAAGGGAGGCAGTGATGGCTGGCGCCCGTGGCCTTTTCGTTACGGCGCTGATCGCGTTGATTGCAGGGTTCTGCGGAGTGTGGATCGGATTGCGGGTCTTCAACCCACCCGAACGCCCTGGACTGCACGCTGTGGTCCATGAACGGCTCCATCTTCGCCCTGAGCAGAAGCGCAAGATCGAAGACCTTGAAGCGACGTTCGCTACCCGCAAAAAGGCGCTCGAATTGGAAATGCGCGCGGCGAATGCGGACCTCGCTGCGGCGATCCGGGCCGAACATGGCTACGGGCCGCAGGTGACTACCGCGGTCGAGCGTTTCCACGGAGCTATGGGCCGCCTGCAATCCGAGACGATTCAGCACGTCTTTGCGATGCGGGCGACACTCGATCCCGACCAGCAGCGTATGTTCGACGATACGGTGGTTACGGCTCTCACCGACGATCGGACATGACCGGCGACTCGTCGCGAACGGATGCCGAGTTGGTCGCCGAGGCGCTTGCGGGGCGTGAGCGAGCCTTCAGCGCCCTGATGCGCAAACACAAGGACGCCCTCTATCGGTTCGTCCGCCTCTATGTCGGCGATGCCAGCGAATCCTATGACCTCGTACAGGAGAGCTTCGTTTCGGCATGGACGAACCTGCGCCGGTATGACGCCGCCCGCCCCTTCCCGGCATGGCTCAAAGGCATCGCCCTCAACAAATGTCGCGACTGGGCAAGGCGGCGGGCCGTGCGCCGGTTTTTCTTCGCGGCAAGCGACCTGGACGGCGCCGGACGAAACGCCCCGAGCCCGGCCCTCGATCCCAACGAGGAGAGGAACGAAGAGCGCATTTCCCAGCTCGAGGCCGCGATCGCGGATCTCCCAGACGCATTGAAAGCGCCGCTCATCCTCACCGCGATCGACGGCTATTCACACAAGGAAGCGGCTGCGCTCCTCGGTATCAGCGCCAAAGCCGTCGAGCTCAAAGTCTACCGGGCGCGACAAGCCCTTAAGGCCAGCTTGGCGATCTCGGACGACGATACGTCCCCGGTTTGAGGGATCGGCCAGCTCTCTGCGTAACGAGTGTAAACCCTGATGAAGGTCCACCATGCGGTTCTCGCCAGCCTTGGTTCTCGGCATCGCACTCGCGCTTACGGGCGCAGCATCCGCCAGAGAATACAGTCTCGTCATTGACAAGGCCCAGGTGTCCGTCGCCGGTCGAAAGGCGAACGGCATACTGATCAACGAAGCGTGGGCGAAATTTCTTGCCCAATATA
>CAYMEB010000512.1:0-2355 GCA_964389095.1 uncultured Hyphomicrobiaceae bacterium | reverse complement strand
AGGGGATGCGCACGGGGTTCTGGAAGTGCGGTCCGGGTCAAATCCTGCGCGCTGAGCAAGTGGCTGCCCCTCACCCTAACCCTCTCCCCGTAACGACGGGGAGAGGGGAAAATCTGCGTTGCCGCGATGACGGTGCGTGTCTCTTCTCCGCCTTCTCGACGCCATGCCGCCGATCGTTCCGGGGCGGGACGAGGTTGCCGCTCACCCCGAGCCTGTCGGCGTGATGGGTGTGTGGGGCGGAACCGGTGCTGCGCGCCGAAGCGCGGCGGACCTGGGTGATCACCCAGTTTCGCGAATGTGCGGGGTGTGAGAGGAGTTCGTCATGCAAGGTCCACGCCCGGGGGCGCGACGGAATTCTCCCCACGCTCCGGGCACCACGGCGACGGCTCCAACCCGTCGCCTCGGAGAGGAGCGCGCCCGGAGTGGCTTGCCGGGTTCCCAGGATCTGCCGCCAGCGAAGGGTGTGGCGCGGTTAGCCCAGCCATATCCCGGGCACCTGAAACAAAATGCACACCACGCACGTGTGTCGTGGTGCGACCGGTGAGGTGATGCAAGCCGGCCGTCACCCGGGTGGTCTTCGCTGGACAACGGGGCGGCACGCCGCATCGGCCGGAGATGTCCGCTGCTCTCTCGGGGAGCGCGCGGACGGCCGGCATCCCTCGCAGCGGCGCATCGCAAGGTGTGCCGACGGGCGAGGTGAACGACGAACGGCTCGACCGGGACCAGGTGAGCCTCGCGGATCAAACGGTCGGCGAGGCAACAGGCCGAAACGACGTCGAGCCGGGCATCGAAAGCGGCGGCCCCCCGACTCTCCGTCGATGGCGCACGGCGACTCACCTTCGATGGCGCACGGCGACTCACCTTCGATGGCGCACGGCGACTCCCCTGCGGGGAGCCGGCCGCCGTGCGCGAAGAAGGGATTCGCCGGCCCCGTGCGCGAAGCAGGGATTCGCCGGCCGCTGTGCGCGAAGCAAGGATTCGCCGGCCGGCATGCGCGTCAGGAGCCGGCCGGATGCGGAGGTGTCAGTTGGCGGCTGCGTTGCGTTCGCGCTTGGCGATCCGGGCGGCGCGCTTCTGCGCATTGCGGAGTTTTCGCTGGCGGGCCTGGATCACCTTGCGGCGCGTGTTCGACATCTTCGGCATGACAGTACCTTTCGGTGAGTGGATCGGCGGCGGCATACCACGGCCGTGGCAAGACCCGGTGCGAAAAATTGCAGGTGATGCCGGGTTTCAGCTGACCGGCTTGCAACGCCGCCAGACTTCCGGCTTCGACGCATCCCCGCCAGGCCGGTTCACGTGCACGGTTTCCGTGCCGCGTATCATGACCATGCTCATCTCGCCGCCCGCGCCCGGCTCGTTCGCGGGAACGACGTAGCGATAGCGGTAGCGTTGATAGTCGCCGGTGATCTTGTTGCGGCCCGGCGTCAGGATGCTGGCCCCGTCGATGTTCATGTGGTCGGCGCCCATGCACCAGTCGCCGTCGATCGCGTCGGCGCGGACGGGTGCGGCGGAGGCGGCGAGCAGCAGCAGGGCGCCGGTGACGGGGCGGGCAGTTCTGCGGAACACGGACATCGGGCTGACCTCGGTGCTAGTCGACACGGACGGCCCAGAATAGACACGCCTGCCGGGCCGAGGCCAGCCGGGATCGCGACCGCGCCGCCGCTATCGGGAGGCTTACTCCGCCGCCTGCCGCTTGCCGTTCGTGAACTCGTCGATGCGCGCCTCGATCACCGGACGGAAATTGCGGATCAGGCCCTGCACCGGCCCTGCGGCAGCCTCGCCGAGGGCGCAGATGGTGTGGCCCTCGATCTGCTTGGTCACGTCCCACAGCAGATCGATCTCGGCCTTCGAGGACTGGCCCTTCTCCATGCGGGAGAGGATGCGCCACAGCCAGCCGGTGCCCTCGCGGCAGGGCGTGCACTGGCCGCAGCTCTCGTGCTTGTAGAAATAGGCGAGGCGGCGGATCGCGGCAATGATGTCGGTCGACTTGTCCATCACGATGATCGCGGCAGTTCCCATACCGCTCTTGAGCTTCGACAGGGAGTCGAAGTCCATCGTGAGGTCCTGGCACTGGGCCTCGGGAATGAGCGGCATCGAGGAGCCGCCGGGAATGATCGCGAGCAGGTTGCTCCAGCCGCCGCGCACGCCGCCGCAATGGCGTTCCAGCAGCTCCTTGAGCGGGATGCCCATCTCTTCCTCGACGACGCAGGGACGCTCGACGTGCCCCGAGATCTGGAACAGCTTGGTGCCGGTGTTGTTGGGCTTGCCGATGCCGGCGAACCAGGCAGCCCCGCGGCGCAGGATCTCGCCGGTGACCGCGATGCTCTCGACGTTGTTGACCGTGGTCGGCGCGCC
>CAYMEB010000511.1:0-2359 GCA_964389095.1 uncultured Hyphomicrobiaceae bacterium | reverse complement strand
CCACCAAGAAGGACTGCGCCTTCTGCGGTGAGTGCAAGGTCGTTAGCAGCAGTGTCAACAACGTTACCGAAGACATCCTTCACGGTTGCCACGATGGTTGCGTACGCGCCACCATCGATAGAGGCCGTTGGAGCACTGACGGAGATGTTGTAGAAGTCAGTGGCCTGGTTGTAGAACCAGATCTTGACTTCACGAGTCAAGCCACCAGAGGTGATTGTGACAGTTCCGATACCAGTCTTGGTTCCGTATACATACACTGCAGTTGCGTTAGCAACAGATGCAGTTGCAGTACCAGCTGACCACAAGGTTGTGGAGGCAGTTGGTGCGGTGGTGAGGAACTTAACGCCTTCAGAACCTGAGTATGAAACAGAGTTTGCAGGAGTTGCAGTTGCAGTCAATGTGACGACCTCTGCAGTTGCTCCAGCTGTACCTGTTACAGCTGCGGTTGAGACGGTGTAGATCTGGTCACCAGCAACATCGTCAGCGAATCCGTCGGTTGGGACGAGAAGTGCTGGGTAGATGGTCTGTGAAGTTGCAGCAGCAGTACCTACGGCAGCAACGAGTGGTGTTGTACCACCAGTTGAACCTGTGATTGCTACTGAAAGTCCAGTGATGGTTCCATCAGTTGAGTAGGAGATTGTGACAACTCCGTCATCAGCAACAGCGCCACCGATTGTTGGTACGACCTGAACTGAATAGGTCTCAGAACCAGCTGCGGTGAGGGTCGATGCGTTTACTGCATTAACTACTGCAGTTCCGTCAGCGGCTGTTACAGCAGATGCGATAACAGTTCCACCAGCAACGGTTGCTCCACGGAGCAAGCGGACAGTGTGTCCTGCGCCGAGACCGCGCTTGAATTGATCTTGAACAGTTACTGTAATTGGAGTTGAAGCACCGAGCTTCGCGATAATTGAACCGCTTGGTGATTGTGTGATTCCTGCTGCTGCGAGGCTTGGGGCGGTCTGAGTAAGAACTGCTGAAAGACCTGCAACTGCAGTGTTAACAACATCTACCTGTGTGATGGTGAGAGTTGCGCCAGCAAGAAGTGCGTTGCCATCAAGTGTGAAGGTAACCGTCGCGAGCTTCGCACCTGTAGCAGGTGTCTTAGCGTTGACATATGCAGTTCCTGTTGTTCCACCATTGAGTGTTCCTGCAGAAGCAACACCCTTGAAACGATAGGTGGTGTCATTTGCTGTCATGAGAACAGTGACAGTTACTGATGAAGTTCCTACTGGAATTGCAGCAGTAATGTCGCTGTTATCTGTATCGCCATCAGTATCAGCATCAGTGACGTTTGCTGGTGCGGTCACTGCGAAAGAGGTGTTGTTTGCCCCGGCTGCGGGAGCTGCACCTTGTACTGGAACTGCGGTGTTGTCAACGATTGTTGAGTCAGTTGTAACAGTTGCAGTGACAGCAGCAAGACCAGCAAGAGTTCCACCAGGGGTGAAAGTCAAAGTTGATGCTGTTGATGCGGTTGCTGGTGCGGTATAGGTAGCAGCATATGAACCAGATGCGATTTCGATGTCGCTGATGCTCACATCACCGGCTGCGAATGATCCAGTTGACGTGCCATCAGTTGCGGCGATGGTATCAAATGCAGCAATCTGAGTTGTGCGAGCAGCAGAGTCCTTAACGCTTACGGTAACGGTAGTTGCACCTGATACTGCAGAAGTTGCAGTTGTTGGTGTAACGGAAACTGAAGCTGGTGCGCCGACTGTGGTGAAGTCAAACGCTGCAGTCAAAGTGTCTGGAGTTGCATCGGTGTAACGAATTGTTCCGATGTAACGTCCCGCTGTATCAGCTGCAACGTAAATAGTGATTGTTCCGTCAGCAGCAGCGGCAGCGACGCCTGAGGCGCCATCTGTCAACGTTGCTGCAGCAGCAAGTGTCGCATTTTGACGCACGTCAGCAGCTGGCGTGAAGTTAGCGCCACCGTTAGCAGCAGCCTGCGTACCAGTTACTACAAGCTTTGCAGCAGCAGATGGAGCGGAGGTAAGCGTTACGAGAACTTCTCCGTTAGCTGGGAACGCAAAATTTGCACCTGATTGAACAAGCGTCACCTTTGCGTATGGAACCTTGTCTAGGTTGGTTCCGTCAGTCTTGGTAACACGAACCGCGCCAACAGTTGCAGCTGAAGCAGAGGTGTACGCATCTGCAAAAGCTGGAACAGTTGAGACGAGGCCGAAACCAAGTCCTGCAACAGCAACAAGAGCGATCTTGCTCTTGAGAGTTTTTAACATTTGTTTCCTTTCGAAACTAGTCGCTCCCAGGAATCTCCCAGGAACGGCTGGCGAAAACGGGCCTTCTCATGAACCATGAGACGGCAGGCAAAAGAGACTTGTCCTATTTTTGATTCGCG
>CAYMEB010000510.1:0-2388 GCA_964389095.1 uncultured Hyphomicrobiaceae bacterium | reverse complement strand
GCCTTTGGTTCATGTGCGCTTCCCCCTACTTCAAGAAGGCCAACGCGAAAGCGCATGGCCGCCCGGTTCAGAGAGGACGCCCAAGCCGCAAGGCCTGGGCGTCTTCGTTTGGTGGGAGTGAAAGCGCAGGTGTTTTGCCGAGTGAATTGAGAGGTCGTGGCTCTTGAGGTGAGCCAGAGAGACGTTCGCAAGCTCGGCTCTGTTTTTACCGGCGCGTCACCCAAAGCCTCGGCTCTGGTGTTCGGGAGAGCCAGCTGGGCCCTTTCCCGGCTCGGTTATGAGGTTTGCAGAGGCGGTTATGTCGCAGAGCCGACCCCTCATAACCCGAGCCTTAACCGAGCCGGGGGCCTACCCACTGGCCCACAATCACCGGGAATTGTCAGCCCTGCGCTTTGGCAGCGGAAGGATCCGTGGCATACTGCTTCGGTCGAGCCTCATTCCGGGGCTCCGGGAGACTCGAGAGCATGCATGCATCGCATTCGCGCGTTTTAGTTTCTGTCGCCACGGCCCTGCTCACCCAACTCGCACTGGCTCAGGGCAGTTTGCCAGGACCTGTGTCAGCTTGGGGATACTCGATCGATGGCGCGACGACGGTTCCGTCCGGGATGTATCGCTCCGTCGACGCCGGTACGCACTTCTACCTCGCCATCAATGATCAAGGGGACCTCGTTCGATGGGGTCGTAACTCTGAATCGTGGCTACCGCCCGCCCTGACCGAGGGCCCCTTCCTGAGCGCATGCACGGGAGGAGGTGACTTCGCACTTGGCCTGCGTAGCGACGGATCGATCGCTGCGTGGAGCGCCTCGAACGCGTACGGAATACTGAATGTGCCGACCGGCCCCTTCAAGGCTATTGCTGCAGGGCAGGATCATGCTGCCGCGCTCCGGCCCGACGGCTCTCTTGCCTCGTGGGGATCAACAAAGGCGCCATGGAACAACGACAATCCATCGCAACTTCCGCCTGGCGGTCCATTCAAGGCGATCGCCTGCGGCAGTTTCAACATCCACGCGCTCCGCGATGATGGTTCGATCGCATCCGCTGGCTACACGTGGGACGGCGCAACGGGCAGCGCTGGCGGGACCGGATTCACAAAGGTCGTGGGCGGGTGGGGCCACGGACTCGCGCTGCACGGCTCTGGTTCCGTCGCCACGTGGGGGCGAAACGGAGATGGGGAACGCAATGTGCCCGCGGGAACCTACACAGACATCGATGCCGGAGGGACGACCAGCGTCGGCCTTCGCTCAGATGGGACGGTGCTCGTCTGGGGCCGATGCGACAGTGGCGTCTGTGCCGTTCCCACGTTCTCAGAAGCCCGCGCGGTTACCGCCGATCGCGGAAACGCGGCCGTGCTGAGCGAACCACCGGTGATCATCTCGGGCGTGCAACCCATTTCGGGTCCATCGACGGGCGGAACACAAGTCACCATCACAGGGTCAAAATTCGCACTCCCGATCAGCGTGAAAATCGCTGATCAACTCGCGACGGACGTCGAACTGTTGTCCGCGACCACGATTCGAGCCACGACACCCGCGGCCTTTCCAGGACCGGCATCCGTGAACGTGAATGGCGTGAGCCTCGTCGCGTTCTACTATCGGCCCGATTGCGGCTCTGACCTCGACCAGAACGGTTCGGTGGACGGCGGCGACCTCGCGATCCTTCTGCTCGACTGGGGCCCCTGCTACAGCAGCGTGCAGGCCAGTGGGACTCAGGATCCGCCCGAACTGCTGGCCGACGAGCCTGCGCAGAAGCCTGTTCATCGCTAAGCCCCAAAGGAGCAACCCATGAGCATTCAGATCCGGGTCGTAGGTCTTGTCGCATCCGCAATCGTGGCGACCGTGGCCAGCGCGCAGACCGCCGTCGAGTGGAAGGTCAGTGAGGGCGGAAATGGGCATTGGTATGCCCTGGTTGCCGCGGACTACTCGCTCACCTGGCCACAGCTGAATGCCCATTGGGCGCAACGCGGCGCACATCTCTGCACGATTACATCCGCCGCCGAGAATGCTTGGGTTGCCGCTCGCGTAGTAATCAACCCACCGGGTGACGGCGCTCTGCTCGGTGGATACGTCGCTCAAGGTGGCGCGGGATCTGTGGGCTGGACTTGGATCACAGGCGAACCATGGTCATTCGAACTGTGGGCTACCGGCGCGCCGGGCGGGCCGGCCAATGAGCACTACGTCTACATGACCGATCAGTTTCACTGGGGCGCGCCGTCAGGCTATTGGGATGACTGTCCGTGGGGGTACGGCGGATCGCCGATGGCCGTGATCGAATGGGACGCCGACTGCAACAACGACGGCATCGTCGATTACGGCCAGATCAAGAGCGGCCAGCTTGCCGACGACAACACGAACGGCATCCCTGACATTTGCGAGACAAGCATCACTGGCG
>CAYMEB010000509.1:0-2397 GCA_964389095.1 uncultured Hyphomicrobiaceae bacterium | reverse complement strand
GCCTGGCTCGCGCACACGGACCGTCGCCGGCCGGCGACGAAGCCTGGGGCACGCGGACCCTTGACGCGACGCGCGTCGTGCGGACCGGCGGCGAGCCGAACGGCACGCTCTTCGCCGTCTGGCACTTCCTCGAGGACGTTGTCGGCGTGCGCTGGTGGACGCCATGGGAAGAGGACACGCCGCGGCGCGAGAGCCTTGCCGTGTCGAACCTGGATCGCGCCGGTCAGCCCGCCTTCGTTTTCCGCTGGCTGCACAACTGCACGGGCTTCGACCACACCACCCCGCCGCTCAACTACATCCGCAACCGCTGGCACTACAACGCCCCTGCCTGGTGGCGTGGCGGTCAGCCCAACGAGTGGGAAAAGTACGGGCGCATCTCGATGTCGGACAGGGTGCTTTCCGGACACGGAATGTCTGTGCTCATTGGTTTTCCATACTTCTACTCTCGTCTGTCGGAAACCGCCAAGCAGGAGTTCAAGACGGACGTCTTCGACAAGCATCCGAACTGGTTCGCCATGGCCGACGGTCAGCGGCAGATCGACTCGAACCCCTGCCTTTCGAACCCGGAGGTTTTCGACCGCATGCACGCGAAGCTCGAGGAACGGGTCAAGGCCAACGAGGCCGCGTACGGGAACAGCAAGCTCAAACCGCTCTGGTACGACGTTTCGGTGCTGGACGGTCCGGCCACCACAACCTGCCAGTGTCCCGAGTGCGCGGTGCTGAACGCTAAGTACGGCTCGTACAGCGGCACGGTGATCTGGTTCGTCAACAAGCTTGCGGCCAAGATCACGGAGACCTACCCGGACGTGAAGCTCACGTCCTATATGAACTACGGCGGCACCAGTACCGCGCCGCGGAACATCACGGCGCACAAGAGCGTAATTCTGAATCTGTGTCTGATCGGTTGGGATGTGACCAAGCCGTTCGGCTCGCCGCAGCACAACATGCGCGAGGCGTCGCAAGCCTGGTTCGACGCGATCGGAGACGGCCAATGCATCTTCTACTGGTACCATCTGTTCAACCAAATGCCCTACACGCACCCTGAGTACATCGCGCGCAGCCTGCGCTACTTCCGCAGCAAGCGCTGTATCGGGGGAAAGATGGAAGACCACTTGGCGGTTTCGGAGAGCTTCGACGACCCGATTCACTGGGTGACCGCGAAGCTGATGGAAGACCCCGACCAGGACGCTGACGCGCTGTTGCGCGAATTTTGCACCGGCTACTACGGACCGGACGCCGGCGCCCATGTCAAGGCGGTCTGGGACGCGCTGCTGGCGGCGTTGGACGCCAGTCCCGGTGCCAAGGCCGGACTGTGTGGTCCCGTCGACGTGCCTCACCTCGACCTGCCATTCCTCAGCCAAGTCAGCGCCACGTTCGATCTGGCCGAGGCCGCCTGCGCGGACAACGCCGAGCGGCTGCTGCGCGTGCGCTATGCGCGTATGCCCTATGACTATGCCATTCTCACCCTTTGGCCGACGATGATCCGGCAGCGGATGAACGGGCCCTACCTCGAAATGCCACTGGACAGAAGCCGAGCCGGGCAGCGGGCGGTCGAAACCTATGAGGCCGTACTCGAGAAACGGATCAAGAATGGCCCGCTGAAGGTATTCCCGCTCACCGGGGAATACGAATACGCGACGTACGCATCGGCGGATTACCTCCGCGCGGTGGCCTTTCCGGAACAGTTGGCGCAGTTGGCGCGCACCGGTGTGCGTGTCTTCGCGGAGGACTTCGAACAGGCCGAGCCGGGCAGTCGTCTGCCGGCAACTTGGATCACCTGGAGCTGGCCGGCCAACAAACCCCGTTACGGCATAGCGAGCGGAATAGGCTATCGCAGTCAGCGCTCGGCCATGGTTCAAAACGCCACGGGCCGGGACAACGCGCTTTTCACGAACATCCCGGTGCGTCCTGGCGAAAGATACTACGTCGAGATGTATGCCAAGCAGAACGGCAAAGGCGCTCCGCGCCTGACCGTGCTCTGGGGCGCGGCCTCGGGCGGCTGGAATTTTGGCGCGGGACGAGCCGGCGCGGAGTTCTCGATTCCGCTTGCGGACCTGGAGGACGGCGGCGGCTGGTGGGGCTGGCAGAGAGCTGCGGTGGTTGTGACCGTACCGTCCGGCGACGTGACCGCAATGCGAGTGCTTCTCAACGTCGATGACCAGGACGAACAGAGCGTTGCCTACATGGACAACGTGGCGGTCTACCGGTTGGAAAAGCAGGGAGACACCGGAATGCCCCCCAGGAATTAAGGCGGAGTTGGGTATTCGTCCGTGGCATGGGATCCCGTCAGAGGCTGTGGATGTCGATGTCGGGCAGTTCGTCGGGCGACGCCTGAAAGATTGCCCTCTCGATGATCGTGGTGGCGAGCAGGATGTCGGTCTTGCCCTGCACGAAGCC
>CAYMEB010000508.1:0-2404 GCA_964389095.1 uncultured Hyphomicrobiaceae bacterium | reverse complement strand
AGGTCGTACTACGAGGCCGCGATCTCGGCCGGGTCCGCCTCGGCGAGGTCGCGCATCGCGACCACGTCCTTCTGGCGGTAGAGAGCGTTGCTGTCGAAGTTCATCTTGCCGTCGAGGGCGACGAGTTTGCCGTCCTTGGTCACCACCAGCGGGTTGATCTCGAGCAGGCTCATGTCCTTCTCGACGAACATCCGGTAGAGGTTCGCGACGAGATCCGTGCACTGCTTCACGAGGTCCCCGGTGAGCCCAAGCGCAAAGGCGATCTTGCGGCCGTGAAAGCCAGAGAAGCCCGAGGCCGGGTCGATCGACATCGTGAAGATTTTCTCCGGCGTGTCGTGGGCGACCTTCTCGATGTCCATGCCGCCCTCGGTCGAGGCGATGAAGGACACGCGAGAGGTGGCCCGATCGACCAGCGCGGAAAGATAGAGCTCCTTCTCGATCGCCGATCCGTCCTCGACATAAAGGCGCTGGACCTTGCGGCCTTCGGGCCCGGTCTGGATGGTCACCAGCGTGTTGCCGAGCATCTGGCCGGCGAAAGTCTTCACCTCGTCGACCGACTTGGCGAGCCGCACGCCGCCCTTGTCGCCGGCGGCGGCCTCCTTGAACTTGCCTTTGCCACGGCCGCCGGCATGGATCTGCGACTTCACCACCCAGACGGGACCGGGCAGCTTCTTCGCGGCTTCTACGGCCTCGTCCACCGTGAAGGCCGGGAAGCCCTTTCCGGTCGGGATGCCGTACTGGCGATAGAGCTCCTTGGCCTGATACTCGTGGATGTTCATGGGTTCCGAGCCTTTGCTGCGCTACGTCGGCGCCCTTCTAGCGGCTGGCAAGCGCGCGCGCCAGCGCGGCTTTGGGAGGGGATTCTTTGTTCCAGCCTCCCAGATCGCGCGAAAAGCAGATCCTCCCGCTCGGATTTTACCCGTCGCTGCGCGCAAGAATTTGCAGATCCATGCACAATTCAGCCTTCACGGGTTGCTTCATTCGGGCTTAGTCTAGGGGCGGTCGGTTGCCCCGGAACGTGTCGTCCGGCGAAGGCTCAACCGCGGCATGGAGGAAGCGAACGATGCAGAAGGCGCTGGTGATCGACCCCGGAAAATGCACCGGGTGCAAGCAGTGCGAAATGGCGTGCTCGTACGAGAACGAGGGTCAGTTCAATCCGGCGAAGTCGCGAATTAGGGTCTTCGACTTCCACACGGAGGCGAAGTTCGTTCCCTATACCTGCACCCAGTGCGCCGAGGCCTGGTGCCAGCAGGCCTGCCCGGTCAACGCGATCACGACCGACGCCATGGGCGTGAAGGTCGTCCACGAGAACCTCTGCGTCGGCTGCAAGGTCTGCACGATCGCCTGCCCGTTCGGGACCATCAATTACAACGCCTCCACCGGCAAGGTCATCAAGTGCGACCTCTGCCAGGGCAAGCCGGCCTGCGCCGATGCCTGCCCGACCGCGGCGATCACCTATCAGGACGTCGAGCAGACCGGCTACGACAAGATGAAGATGTGGGCGGCCAAGACCGGCGCCGGCGCCGATGCCGGCGGCCCCAACACCCCCGTCGCAAAGCACTGAAACCCGACAGGTCGGCCCGTTGCGCGATCGCGCAGGACCACCACCACGGACCGGTCGACCATCGAGAGACCGGCCTCCGCGGCAGCAGGCAAGGAGACCTTCCATGGGATACACAGGTAAAATTCTCCGTATCGACCTCAGCAAAGGTACGTCCAAGTCCGAACCGCTCAATATGGAATGGGCGAAGAAGTACATCGGACAGCGCGGCCTCGCCTCGAAGTATCTGATCGAGGAGATCGACCCCAAGACCGACCCTCTCGGCCCGGCGAACAAGCTCATCTTCGCCACCGGTCCCCTGACCGGGACGCCCGCAGCGACCGGCGGCCGCTATTCGGTGATCACCAAGGGCCCGCTGACCAATGCGATCGCCTGCTCGAACTCCGGCGGCTACTGGGGCGCCGAGCTGAAATTCGCCGGCTGGGACATGATCATCTTCGAAGGCAAGGCGGCCAAGCCCGTCTATGTCACGATCATGGACGACAAGGCCGAGATCCATGACGCGTCCGGCCTGTGGGGCTCCTCGGTGTGGAAGACCGACGAGGCCATCAAGAAGCGTCACCAGGACCCGATGATGCACGTCGCAGCGATCGGTGTCGCGGGCGAGAATCAGGTGCTTTACGCTGCGGTGGTCAACGACCTGCACCGTGCGGCAGGCCGCTCGGGCGTCGGCGCCGTCATGGGTTCGAAGAACCTCAAGGCGGTGGCCGTGCGCGGCACCGGTGGGGTGAAGGTCCGCGACTTCAAGGCCTTCTTCGGCGCGACCGCGGCCGGCAAGAAGACCTTGCAGCAGAACGCGGTCACGGGCGTCGGCCTGCCGACATTCGGCACCCAGGTGCTGAT
>CAYMEB010000507.1:0-2414 GCA_964389095.1 uncultured Hyphomicrobiaceae bacterium | reverse complement strand
GGTTGGACGGACGTAGTAGCCTTTGGCCAATCCGTCCGGACGGCCAGGGCCGCCCGTGACAAGCGTGGCTCCCTCTTCCATGCCCTTCCTGATGTAGCCTTGGATCTTCGACCACTGCGCCTCGGAGACGACGGGCCCCATATCCGAGCCTTCGGCATCGGGAGCGCCGACCTTGATGCTCTGGGCGGTCGCGCGCGCGAGATCGGCGACCTCCTTCATGCGGGATGCCGGAACCAGAAGGCGGGTCGGCGCGTTGCAGGACTGCCCGGCATTGCGGAAGCACAGCTTCACGCTTTCCGGGACGAGCTTTGCGAAGTCGGCGTCATCGAGAAGGATGTTCGCCGACTTGCCGCCGAGCTCCTGGCCGACGCGCTTGACGCTCGGCGCGGCGCGGATCGCCACCTCGATGCCGGCACGGGTCGAGCCGGTGAAGGAGATGCAGTCGATGCCGGAATGCGCCGCCATCGCGGTGCCGACGCCGGGGCCGTCACCGTTCACGAGATTGAATACTCCCCTGGGGACACCCGCCTCGTCGAGGATTTCCGCGAGAAGAAGCGCATTGAACGGCGCGACTTCGGAAGGCTTGAGCACCATCGAGCAGCCGGCCGCCAGGGCTGCGGCGACCTTGCAGGCAATCTGGTTTGCGGGCCAGTTCCACGGCGTGATCATACCCACGACGCCGATCGGCTCGCGCATGATCTCGGTGCTGCCGAGCCGCTCCTCGAAATGGAAATCCTTGAGCACGTCGTGCGCGGTCTTGAAGTGTCCCATGCCGGCGCCCGCCTGGAAGCGTGTCGCGAACGACAGCGGCGCGCCCATTTCGCGACTGATGGTCTGGCCCATTTCCGCGAAGCGCTTCTTGTAGATTTCCAGGATGCGCGCCAGCAGGGCCATGCGCTCCTCGCGAGAGGTCGCGGCATAGGCCGGAAACGCCGCACGAGCCGCCGCCACCGCCTTGTCGACATCCGCCGGACCACCCATCGCCACCGGGGCGATGACGGTTTCGGTCGAAGGATCCACGACGTCCCTGGTGCGAAGCTCGGACGGGTCGACCCAGGCGCCGTCGATGTAGAACTTGAGCGCGTTACGCGTGATCATGAGCGGACCTCGTGATGTGCCGGTTGCGGCAGAGTGTGCCCGTGGGGGCGATCGAGGCAACCCCAAAGAAGGCTGCCTCGCCGTTCAGCTTGCGACGAGTCGCCGGACCGCGAGGGCGGCCGTGCGTGTGAGGTGGCCCGCCATCACGGCGACGAGGGTCACGATGACGAGGGCGACGGCAAATCCCTCGTTGCCACCGCCGATCCAGCGAGCGCCGAAGCGCAGGCTCGCATAAACAGCCAATGCCAGGGCCAGGGGCAGCCACACCGCTGCTGCCTGCCGCCAAGAGCGTAGCAACGTCCCGGCTGCGAAGGCCGGCAACAACACCCAGAGCTGTTTCGACAGACTGAGAAGACCGAGCTGCAGTGTGGCCTGGAACTCCCAATCCATTTCGGTCAGCCTCAGCCGGCTTTGGGCTGTGACGATGCCTTCTCGTCGCCCGGAAGCACGTAGTCGACGCCCTCCCACGGGCTCTCGAAGTCGAACGCCCGGAACTCCTGGGTCAGCTTCACCGGCTCGTACACGACCCGCTTCTTCTCGTCGTCGTACCGCGTCTCGACGAAACCGGTGAGCGGGAAGTCCTTCCGCAGGGGGTGACCCTGGAAACCGTAGTCGGTGAGGATGCGCCGCAGATCGGGATGGTCGGAGAACAGGATGCCGTACATGTCGTAGGCCTCGCGCTCCACCCAGTTGGCGAAGGGGAACACCGAGATCACGGACGGCACCGGAGTTTCCTCGTCGGTCGAGACCTTCACCCGGATGCGGGTGTTCTTCCGCGGCGACAGCAGATGATAGACGACGTCGAAGCGCTCGGCCCGTTCCGGATAGTCGACGCCGCAGATCTCGACCGGCACTTCGAACATCAGCTCGGGGTCGTCGCGAAGGGTAGTCAGGACGGACACGATTTCATCGCGGACAACCGTCAGCGTCAGTTCGCCGAACGCGATCTTGGCGTCGAGGAGCTTGGCGCCGAGCCGGGCCTTGGCGACGGCGGCCAGTGTTTGGAGGGTGTCGGCCATGACGGTGCTCACGATGACTGGCTGTCGGCGTCGGGCGTCCGGGACGCGCTCATCTCTCGATCGTGCCGGTGCGGCGGATCTTCTTCTGCAGCAACAGGATGCCGTAGACCAAGGCTTCCGCCGTGGGCGGGCAGCCCGGTACGTAGATGTCGACCGGCACGATGCGATCACAGCCGCGCACGACCGCGTAGGAGTAGTGATAGTAGCCGCCGCCGTTGGCGCAGGAGCCCATGGAGATCACATAGCGCGGCTCCGGCATCTGGTCGTAGACCTTGCGCAGGGCCGGGGCCATCTTGT
>CAYMEB010000506.1:0-2433 GCA_964389095.1 uncultured Hyphomicrobiaceae bacterium | reverse complement strand
GCACCTTTCGGGCGTTGTCACGGAGCCGATCGTCGTCGATGAGCAACTGGTTGCCGACTCCGAGTTCCGTCTGCTGCTGACCGGCGAACATGCCCGCCTCGGCCCCTGCTGTGCCGAGGTTGATGACGGAGAACTCAGCCATGCCGCGGGGCTGGCCGTCGAACAGGTCGGTGAGCGTGCTCACCGCGTCGATTTGGAACTGCTGATTGGCGTCAAACTGGAGCTTCATGGTGTGGTGGTGCTTCCCTCGTCAGACGGTCTTGAAGCTGCCGACGCCCTTGGTCTTGAAGATCTGGACCGCGTTGGTCTTGAGTTGGTCGTTGCCAGCGAACCCGGCGTCCAGGCAGACGACACGCTCGGGCTTCTTCTCGGCGATTGCGCGGATGACCTCCATCGTGAGCGGCCGCTCCAGGCAGAGCATGAGCGCCCCGCCTGCGACGCTGTAGACTTTCTTGCCAGCAAGCGCGAGCGTCTCAACCGGCGTGGTCAGTGAAAAGCCGCTTTTGAGCAGAATCTCGTACAGAATGTCGGACTCAGAGCGGCCTTCCCGGATGTGCTCCACGTGAGCAAACATCTGCTCCTCCAATGCCGCTCCATCGCTGGGCCTCGCAGCGTCCCACGTCTGAAAGTTCGATTGATCAAGCCGGAAGACACGGAACCCGAGGTCGCTCCCAGCGCTGCGCCCAGCCGTGAGAGTGCCTGCTCGTTCAGCATCCATCGCTTTGATGACTCTTCGGACGCGCTCCTTTGTGATCTCTGCAAGCGTCAGAGGAAGCCCGTGCTTCTGGCAAAACTCGGCAGCCGCCTTGCTCGCCGGTTCAGTGGGGTCGAGCTTTTCGGGCAGCTGCACAAGAATCCACTTACGCTCGCCCCCATCCACGGCGTCTTGCAGCCACACTCCATGAGCGGTGGTTCCCGACCCGGCGAAAAAGTCCACCACCAAATCGCCATCAACCGTCACAGCACGCACCAAGTACTGCAACAGTCCGCTAGGCTTGGGATGGCTCATGACATCGGCACCAAACAGCCCTCGGATCTCTTCGGTCGCGTCCTCATTCGTGGGCACGCCATTGGTTCGATGAGACAACAGATTGGCGGACTTTTTGAGGTCGCCGGAACGATTGATGTAGTTGGGACGGAATGGCGCTTTGCTAATGACGATCTCGGCCTTAGCCGCGACAAACTCATTCAGTTTCTGCTGGGAGTACCGCCACTCGCCCCTAAGCCGAAATGGGCCAATGTTCGTGCCATTTTGGATCGACACGGGATCGAGCAACTCGGTGACAATGTTCCCCTCAGACATGTCCTGAGCGGGAATGACCTGATCGGGACAGCGGAAGCGAACGCTCTGTGATGGAAACGTCAGGGTTTGCACACCGTTTCCCGCATTGTTGAAGGGGTACTTCTTGCCATCCTTGACGGCACCCGCGGCAAACGGTGGCGCTTGTGAGCGATCTCTCGCAACACAGACGATGTAGTCCGTCACGCTGCCCATATTCGCGTCGAGGAATGAGGGCTTTTTCTTTTTCTCCCAAACGAACAGGCCACAGTAGTTCTCCTCGCCGAAGATCATGTGGCACAGCTTCAACAGATTGTCGAGTTCCTCCTCGCCGATGCTGATGAACATGACGCCGTCCTGCCGCAACAGGTTGCGCCCCAGAAAGAGCCGTGGGTACATCATGTTCAGCCAGCGGCTGTGAAAGCGTCCTTCCGAATCTGTATTGGTGCCAAACTTTTTCCCTCCAGCATCGATCTGGCCCGTGTACTCCAAGTAGGTCTGGAGCGTCTCGGTGTAGTTGTCCGGGTAGATGAAGTCGTTTCCCGTGTTGTAGGGCGGATCGATGTAGATCATCTTGACTTTGCCGAGATACGACTTTTGAAGCAGCTTGAGCACCTCCAGATTGTCGCCTTCGATAATGATGTTCTCGGTGCTGTCGAACCCGACACTTTCGGAGGGCGCGGGTCGGAGTGTGGCCATGCTGGGTGTCTGAATCGTCTTGAAACAGTCGGACACGCCCGGCCACGTCATCCCATAGCGCTCGCGCCCAATATCCACGGCCTCGCCCAAAGCCAGTTTCAGACGTGCAAAGTCCACCATGCCGCCTTCTGTCGCGGCTTCAGGAAAGAGCCTGAGAAGCTCAGTCCGCCGCGAATCGGCAATCGACATCGACCGAAGGTCGAATTTCTCGGGATGAAGTGGTTCAGTGGGCATTGCGGGTCCTAGTTGTCATTCTTGGAAATGCGAGTCGCACGATCAGCCTTGTTCTCCGGGGTCAATAGCCGGCCGGCGCAGTACATCCGACGCTGGCGGGGTGTGACCTGCCCCCGATCTCTGGTCCAGCACTATGAGAGTCGGGTTGATTCCATCGAAAGCACAGGTTCCTCGCTTGCCGCGCCGCGTAGACCGCTGGCGGAGTGTAGCCGAGCGAGCTG
>CAYMEB010000505.1:0-2448 GCA_964389095.1 uncultured Hyphomicrobiaceae bacterium | reverse complement strand
AGGCCTGTCAGACTTGCTGTCACGATCGTGCCGCCGTGGTAGCCGCGGCGCCGGGCAATGATCTTCTTCTTCGCTGGAAGCCCGCGCACGTTGTTGGCGTACCAGACGAGCTTGACCTGCGTTTCGTTGGCGTCCGAGCCTGACGTCCCAAACAAAACCCGCTTGTAGTGCGGCCCAGCAAGCTCCAGGAGCTTGTCGGCAAGATCGATGGCCGGGGTGTGCGACGCGCCGGCGAAGATATGAAAATACGGCATGTCGTGCGCTTGCTGCGCCATTGCTGCGACGATCTCCTCGCGCCCGTAGCCGACATTGACGCAGTAGAGCCCCGAGAACGCGTCCAATACGACCCGACCCGTCTGGTCGCGCACCCGCATGCCATCGGCGCCAACGACGATGAATTGGCGGGGCGTACGGCCCGCCGCGTAGTCATCCAAGCGCGTGAAGGGATGGAGCACGGTGCGCCGGTCGCGCGCTTCCAGGCTTGAGGCGGGGGGCGGTGCGGTCAGGGCCATGGCGATCCTCGACGCGCCGGCGAGCCGAAAGGTTGCTGGACGGCGCGTGTTTTCATTTTGTAGGATGAGATTGCATTTTTCGCCAACCGTTTTCCAGTTCAGAAAGCCCATCGTGCGACAAAAGATCGATCCGCCCGACGCACCGGCCGTCATCGGCCCGTTCTCCCACGGGTTGCTGACGCAGGGCCGGCTCCTCTTCGTTTCGGGGCAGGGGCCGCAGGATTCGCAAACGGGCGGTTTTAGGCTCGGAGACTTCGAGACCGAGGTGCGCCTGACGCTGGACAACGTTGGGCGAGTCTTGCGGGCCGCCGGCGCTGACTGGGGGCACGTGGCCCGTGTGGGGGTCTACCTGAAGTCGGCGAGCGACTTCGCCGCGTTCAACAAGATTTATGCGGAGTACGTCCAAGCGCCCCAACCGGCGCGCACGACCATCATTTGCGACCTACTTGCCGGCATTTCAGTCGAGGTGGATTGCGTTGCGGTCTTGCCGGAGTGATGAGACGCGGGCGTCGAAGTCCGTCCGAACACTGACGCTTCTAACTCGCCAGTGCGCGCCGGCGACCGCGGACTTTTCCGTTACGCAATCGACGGCGGAGAAACCAACCTCTTCAATCGAAGTGAATGCGCAAGCTGCACTGACCACGAGCCAACTCGGAGGTGTCGAACGACAACACGAAACTCAATGGCCGAGCCGAAGCACAAACTCGCAGAATGACTCTTCGCGCCCGGGGGGCAGGAAAGGTCTGTCGGCATCAATGTGCATGGCTGACCAGATGCTGACTGTCTGAGTGCGCAGGAACGAGTCGGCGTTACCTGTGCAAACGCGCTGCTCTGTCGATTGTCCAGAGCGCCGCCCGACTTGAAAGAGTGCGAAATCCTCTCGTGGTCGTCTAGGCTGAGGACGTGACCAGCCTAACGTCGGAAGGAATTTCGCCACGGTCCCATCGGCGCGTGACGAGCATGCGAAACTCAATCTCATGTTCGCACCTAGGCCGTAACGTTCGTGGGGCGCTATCGCCCTTACGTTCGCGGTGATGACCTTAGTCGAACTGTGCGCCTGCCTCAAACCGATCGTGGAATCCCGCGCGGCTATCGCTGGCGCTTATTGCGTCCAGGGGAAGCGGTTAGTCCGAAAATTCCCCCAGCGCTGAGGCAATCCTGCCCGCGATCAGGTTACTAGCCTGGCGGAGTGGATCTGCATCGAGATGTGCATAGCGTTATGTCGTTGACGCCTGGGTATGCCCAAGCAGCTTCCCGACGATCGGCTGGCCGAGAGATGCGCCCGCTCCTACTGATGCGAAGGTATGTCGAAGGTCGTGAATGCGCACGCCTTCAATTTCCGCATGTGCGCAAACGATGCGTCACGGGCGATCAAGGTTGGTGAGGTGGGGCCCGCCTCTGGCGCCGACGATAACGAATGGATTGTCCTTTTCCGGCATCAATGCGTTCAGAACCGAAATTGCCGGCCTGTACGCGGCGCCCCAATGATGGGCCACAGAGGCGCCGTTTGTTAACGGTGCGTGGCGGTCCAATAGACCGGGATTATGGCGCAATCGCAACGCTTGAACGACCTTAAACACGACGGATCTGCGCAGCGTCGCATCAGACGCGTCAAGATCGCGGGCGCACATCACTCGTTCGGCAAGCTCACGTGTCGTCAGCTCCACGCCGCCGGCCAAGTGTTGGGCGCACAGATCGGCAATCTCTCCCTTCCTGAAGAAGCCGTGGCTCACCACGTAACGCGCGCGCTGCTTCTCAACGTCGGTAAACAGCCGGAGCGTCGCGTTCACATGCGCCAAGTCGTGTTTGGCCTGGGCAATGCGCGCCTCATAGGCGGCGATCTGCCCGTGAATCTCCGCCCGTTTGTCGCGAAGCGCCTTGATGATCATCGACTCGTCCATGACGCACAACTACGCGTCCAACGCCGATAGCCTAG
>CAYMEB010000504.1:0-2455 GCA_964389095.1 uncultured Hyphomicrobiaceae bacterium | reverse complement strand
CGCTGCCGCACTACGTTTCGATGTCGTATTTCAGCCGGGCGCGTTCCACGATCGTCTTCGGGCACGGCAGGTATCCCTTGCCGTCCTTGGAGAGGATCAGGGCGGTCTCCTCGCGATTGGCGAGCACCCATCGCTGCGCCTTCACCAGTCCCCTAAGCACACTGGAGGCCCAGTCGGGATTGGCGTCGATGTCGGGCTCGTGCATGGTGGCGACGCAGCAGGGGTGGTTCCTGAAGTTCTCGCCGGTGAACCGGATGATCCGCCCGCCTGCAAGCGTCTCGCCGACGGCATTGAAGGGCTCCGCCACCACGTACCCGTCGATCTTGCCGTTGGACATCGCCGTGGGCATGTCCGGCGGCGCCATCACGAAGAGGTTCGTCTGGTTCGGCTTCAGCGGTGCACCCTGTGGCTGAAGCACGGCCTCGAGTCCATGCTGCCGCAGCAGGCCCTGCAGCATCACATTGTGCATCGAGTACCAGTAGGGCACCGCGATCTGCTTGCCGCCGAGCTCCTCGGGCTTGGTGATGCCTGTCTTCGTTCCGACCGTGATGGCGGATCCGTTCATGTGGTTCCACGCCACCACCTTCACGCGGTGCTTGCCCGGTCCGTACCGCATCTGGATCGGGATGGGAAGCAGAAGGTGACACAGGTTGAACTGCCTGGTGAGGAACGACTCGGAAAGTGTGGCCCAGCTTCGGATGAGCGTGGGCGCTTCGACCCGAAGGCCCTCCGCCTCGAAGAACCCCTTGGCATGACCGATCAGCAGAGGCGTGGCGTCCGTGATCGGTATGTAGCCGATCTTCAGGATCGGCCCCGTCGAGGCGGGCTTCGCGGCCGATGGCGACTGTCCGCAGGCAGGCAGGGTCAGCGCCAGCGAGGCGAGTGCGGAAAGGCGCAGAAAGTCACGGCGGTGCAGGCCATGCCCGCACATGCGGTGAAGCGGATCATTGCACATGGGATAGTGGGTCCTTAGTCGGAGGTGTGGAAGTTCGCGCCGCGGACTCGGCCTGCATGATGGTGAATTCCTGATGAACCATGCGTTTCATGCGGGTGAATTCAGGATCGGCGCGATCCCGGGGATAGCTGAGGGGGTTGTGTATCACGCGCGCGACACGTCCCGGCCGGGGAGACAGGATCACAAGCTTGTTAGCGAGGAAAACCGCCTCGTCGATGTCGTGGGTGACAAAGAGTGTGGTCACTTGGCGTGAAGCCCAAATCCGGAGCAGTTCGTCCTGAAGTCGCGTGCGCGTGAACGTGTCCAGTGCGCTATACGGCTCGTCGAGCAGCAGAACGCGAGGGTCGGGAGCCAGTGCCCGGGCGAGTGCCACGCGCTGTGCCATACCGCCTGACAGGTCCCGGGGCTGGGCGGATTCGAACCCCTCAAGGCCAACGAGGGCGATCAGTTCCTGGACTCGGCGTTCGGCCTCGCGGTCGTTTCCGCGAATTTCAAGGCCGATCGCAATGTTCTCACGAACGGTCAGCCACGGAAACAGCAGGGGAGACTGGAACACCATCGTTCGATCATTCCCTGGACCGGTGACTAGCTGGCCGTCCACGAGAATCCTGCCTGACGTTGGCCGATCTAGCCCGGCCACCATTTGGAGCAGTGTTGATTTTCCGCAACCGCTCTCTCCGAGAAGGCAGACGAACTCGCCTTTCTGAACCTCCAGAGATATTTCGTCTAGCGCCAAGACGCGTTGGCGGCGCCGTGGACGGAAGATTCGACCCACCGAGTCAAGGCGGAGTTTCGCGACCGGTACCGCGCTGGGGTTTCGCACGGTTCGAACGATCGACCATGATTTGACTTGCAGAGGGATCGGAAATCCCAACAAATGGGACAAAAAATCACAGAGGTAACTCCCGGGTCATCATATCGTCGATAAGTCGAATTGTTCGGCCATTGAAACGTCGAAGGAGAGATGCAGACCATGTGCTTCGGCCACAACGAATCAAACGCTGGTGATGGTGGTTTCTCCTCGCCTCCGGAACATCCGGACCTCGCGCCGGGCGGTAACTCTATCTATGGGCGGATCGAAGCATTCCCGCTCGAGCGCAAGGGGTTCGGCTTGACCAGCACGATCTTGCGTGGTTGGTCCTCAAACCTTGTCGACTGTTCTGTGCATCACGTCGCTCGAGGCGAAACCTTCCCGCTGACTGTCTGCCAGGGGCGAGAAGCGATTGTGGTTGTCGAGGGTGGTGTCGGAAGAATGCACGGCGATGAGGCGCCTGTGGATTTGGGCCCACTCTCGGCGCTGCGTGCAGGGCCGCGGTCGAGGATGTTGGTCGAGGCGCTTTGTGACCTGCGCCTGCTGGAGGTCTCGATGGCGTCGGTCACCAGCCCAGCTTCGCTCTACGAGCGCGTTGAGTTGGCGCACCGTGACGAGGCCGCTTGGAAGTTGTACGAGTACGAGGCCCTAGGCCAAGAAGTCTTCACACCAGCTTACGCTGGGGGTCT
>CAYMEB010000503.1:0-2465 GCA_964389095.1 uncultured Hyphomicrobiaceae bacterium | reverse complement strand
ATGGCGTTGGCTTGGGGTGTTTGGCCATTGGCGAGCTCATAGGTCGGGTTGAGAACCGCCGGATTGCCGCCGGAAACCCCTGCCGACAAATACATGTTGAATGTCTTTGCCGACGAGCCCGAGCCAACCTCGATTTGATACCAGTTCACGCCGGCATTGCTGGCGTTGGCGGAGAAGGGCAACTGATTGAAGAGAATATTGCCGATAACCTGGGGGCCGGTAGACATAACGCTGTAGGTGCCACCGGTGTAATTGATGTTGAAGCTATCGTAAGAACTGACTGTCACCGCGCCGGTGGATTGGACGCTCCCTCCCTGGTTGGTCATGAATTTCAGCGTGACGGGTGTGCCTTCCTTCAGGACTGTCGTGCCAGCTCCCAAAAAGAGCTTTAGGTTGATTCCGTCGCCGACGAATTGTGCTGGTTCGACTGACCTGCTCCCCGATGTTCACACGTCAGCAGATTGAGTCTGTTCCTCTTTTGCTCTCGTGGTTGATGGTGCAAGGGGACGGGGCGCGAAGCCCCCGATCGAGCGCAGCGTCCCGTCCCCTTGCTCTTCGGGTCTGCGCGTAGCGCCGAACACCGCCGGAGGCAACCTGCCCAACCGGCCGTGCGGCCTTACCGTGTTGTAGTCGATGCGCCAGGCCTCGACGATTCGCCGGGCCTCGGCGAGCGTGGTGAAGACGTGCTCGTTGAGGCATTCGTCGCGCAGCCGTCCATTGAAGCTCTCGACGAAGGCGTTCTGCATCGGCTTGCCTGGCGCAATGTAGTGCCACTCGATGCCCTGGTCGGCAGCCCACCGCAGAACCGCGTTGCTGGTCAGCTCCGTGCCGTTGTCGGAGACGATCATTGCCGGCTTGCCACGACGGGCAATGATGGCCTCCAGCTCGCGGATTACCCGCAGGCCCGACAGCGAGAAGTCCGGGATCGCCGCCAGGCACTCGCTGTTGAAGTCGTCGATCACGTTGAGCAGCCGGAACCGCCGGCCATTGCCGAGTTGGTCGCTGACGAAGTCGAGTGACCACCGCTGGTTCAGATTCTGCGGCGCGACGATGGGCGCCCTGGTGCCAATGGCGCGGCGGCGGCCACGCCGACGCTTCACCGCCAGTCCTTCTTCCCGGTACAGCCGGTAGACCTTCTTCAGGTTCACCTTCGTGCCCTCCCGATCCAGCAGCCAGCCAAGACGCCGGTAGCCGAACCGACGACGCACTGCCGCCAGAGCCCGCAATCGCTCTCGCAGCGCGCCATCGTCCCGCAGCGAGCGATACCGATAACTGCTCACGTCCATTCCGATCAGCCTGCAGGCCCGGCGTTGGCTAAGACCGTGGACACGCCTGACGTGGTCCACCGCACGACGCCGCACTGCAGGCTTTAGAACTTTCCCGAAGCGATATCCTTCAGCGCCGCCATGTCCAGGTGCGCCTCGGCCAGAAGCTTCTTCAGCTTCCGATTCTCCTCCTCCAGAGATCGAAGCCGCTTGGCGTCCGATACTTCCATCCCGCCGTAACGGGTTCGCCAGTTGTACAGCGTTGTCTCGCTGATCCCGTGCTGGCGGCAGAGGTCCGCAGGCTTCGCCCCCGCACTGTGCAGCTTCAGGATCTCGATGATCTTCTCTTCGCTAAATCGCTTCCGCTTCATGGCCGTTCTCCTCGAACGGACCCAACCCTACTACGTGAGAGTTTCCGGGGAGCAGGTCACTTGGGTTCTGCGGTCGTCTTGATGGTGCTTGGCGCCTTTCTACGTCCCGACAATGTCGTGTTGAACGTCATGCTTTGCGGTGTGATTTTTTCTCGGTCCGTTCGCGCAGCGGTGTTGCTGGGCATATGTTCGTTGGCTGTCTACGCCATCAACGTGCGGATGGGCGCTCATCCCGGGTGGTGGGTGCATTTCCACTATAATTTCCTCAGTTGGTCCGCCGATATGCGCGGTTTCGAGCCACCCTTCGATCTGATGCTCTATTTCGAGGTGCTCAAAGTCCAGTTCATGCGGCTCTATCATCATGACTGGGTGTTTCTGGCTCTGCTCGCCTTCATCCTCGCGGGAGCCTTTGCGAAAGGTCCAGACCGTAAGCTGGTATGGGCCCTGCTGGCGGCCATTGCCGCAACGTTTGTTTGCCGGTTTGTCCTCTACCCGTCGACTGAAGCGCGTATTTATAGTCCGTTGCTCTTCTCGCTTGCAGTCTTGGCATTCCATGCTTCAAGAAAATCGGCGGCAATGCCCTCGGGAGGAGGTAGCTGCCCGACTTCACGGGACCATCCTGATCCCGGGAGCTGCCACTCTCCCATGCGTGCCGGCTAAATCTATAGCGGTGTCGTCTTCGGTCAGTAGAGCGGTATCACGGGACAGATCGGACGGTTGGGCGCAGGCAGCAAATTGGCTTCCTTGTCGGCTTTCAGCGACTTCTTTTGGATGTAGATCTTGAGCGACCCGTCGCCTTTTTCATCATCGATAGCAGCCTGGGCGAATT
>CAYMEB010000502.1:0-2467 GCA_964389095.1 uncultured Hyphomicrobiaceae bacterium | reverse complement strand
CCGAAGGATATCTTCAAAACTTGTCTCGGCTTTGAACCCGAGGCTCTCGGCGCGTCGGGTCTCGAAGTTGCGTGGCCAGCCGGCCACGATCTTCTGGATGAACGGGTCGGGCTCGCGCCGGATTCGCTTGACGACCTTCTCGCCGCCGATCCTGCGCAAGGCGTCGATCTGTTGACCGATGGTGGCGGCCAGCCCCGGCATCGACAGGTTGCGGCGCGGGCCGACTTTCTCGCCGTCCAAGGTGGCCGCGTGCAGCAGGAAGCCGACGGCTGCTCGCGGGCTGGCGTGCCAGTGCATGACGTCCTCGGATACGGGAAGCACGGCTTCCTGACCGGCGAGCGGTTCACGGCAGATGTTGGAGAAGAACCCCGAAGCTGCCTTGTTCGGCTTGCCCGGCCGCACGCAGATCGTGGGCAGCCTGATGCCGATGCCGTCCAGCATGCCCTTGCGCGTGTAATCGGCGAGCAAGAGTTCACCGATCGCTTTCTGCGTTCCGTAGCTGGTCAACGGCGTATGGTGGAACTCGTCCGGGATCTTTTCGGGAAACGGCGCCCCGAACACTGCGATCGAGGACGTGAAGACGAGCCGCGGCTTCTTGGCGTCGGCGGTATAGGCATGACGCATCGATTCGAGCAGGTTCTGCGTTCCCACCAGATTGATGCGGTACCCCTTGTCGAACTCCTGCTCGGCCTCGCCCGAAACGATCGCGGCGAGATGGAAGATCACGTCCGGCTTCGTGGCGACGAGTTTGTCGGTCTCACCCGGCGCCGGCAGATCCCCGGTGGCGGTGTGGATCGGGAAGGGGGCCTTCGGTCGTGCCGGCTCGACCACGTCATAAAGGGTCAGCGCGGAAATCTCCCGTCCGCCCAGGCGACCGTCGCGGGCAAGACGCTGAGCCAGTTTCTGGCCGACCATGCCGGCGCCGCCGATCACCAGGATTTTCATCTCGTGCATCTCCCGTTCGTCTGTACTTGCGAAGCGGCGCCAACCCTATCGCACCAACGGGGTAGGATGCCAGTCGCGTCGGTTGCGCGAGGCCACGGGGGCCACTTCCGTACCGGCATATCGCTTTGCCGGTTTTACGCAGCACCCGGCAGGATGCGGCCCAAGACGGCGTCGAACTCGTCGTAATGGTCGATCGTTGCCGCGGGACCGAATGTCGCCACCGGTTCCCGAGTGTAGCCGAACGTGACGCCGATCACGGGAACGCCGGCGTTCTTGCCGGCTGCGACATCGATGTCGCTGTCGCCGACCATGACGGCCTGGGCCGGGATGCCGCCGGCCATGCGGATGGTTCCCAGCAGATGCTCCGGATTGGGTTTGTAGCATCGCACGAATGTATCGCGGCCCGCCAACGCGACGAACCGGTCCAGAAGGTCGAGTTTTCCGAGGAGCTTGCGGGAGAGGGCCTCGCCTTTGTTGGTGCACACGGCGAGCTTGGCTCCGGCCGCATCCAACCGGTCCAGGAGCGGCAGGAGCCCGGGAAACGGGCGGCTGGTGTCGGCGATGTGATCGGCATAGATCGTGAGATACTCCTGCCACCAAGCTTCGAACTCGGCCTGTGGCAGCGTGTGCTGGTTGTGCTCCAATGCGCGGGTCAGCATTGCGCGTGAACCAATGGAGACCAGGGGGCGCAACAGGTTGTGCGGGGCAGGGGAAAGCCCCTTGCGTTCCAGGATGATATCGATGCTCCCCATCAGGTCCGGAGCCGTGTCGACGAGCGTCCCGTCGAGGTCGAAGACGATCGTTCTGGATTTCATGTCCGAGCTGTCCGGTCCTCTGGTGCCGTCGTGGAATGATCGATGGACAGTATTCGACGGCGGCACGGAAATGTATAGAACGACACGAACCGGCCGGCGCCACGACCCGACTCCTGGGGTCGACAGGCAAGGCCGATCGATCGTGCAGCTTCTTCCGGTCCCCTTACGGATGATGGGGAGGCCTGAGAGGTCGCAAGCTCGACGAGTGCCTGGAGGCGCATATGCTCTCGACCCTCGGTTATGTGGCGCTTGCGCTCGTCGCGGCGGTGATGGTCGGCGCCTACTTGCGCTGGCGGTCGACCCGGGCGCGTCCGATGGGGTCGTCGCAGCCGCCGCCGAGCCGGCTGCCGCCCAATCCGGTCAAGCCACCTTCCGGCAACGTCGCGCCGCCCGCCGCAGCGGCCGGAGAAGCCCATCCCCGTGCCGGAGAGCGTCCAGCGCCTCGCGTGCCCCGACCGGCTGCGCGTCAGGTGGAAGAACCGCCGCCGCGGTCGTTCGAGCCGTCGCCGACCACGCGCCGGCCGCCGGCAGTGGCCAGTGCGGCTCACGCGGGCGCGGCCGAGGCCCGGACTCCCGCTCCCGAGCGCCCCACGCCCGAGCAGGACGCGGCCCCGCAGTCGGAGCCCGCGGAGGCGCCACCTCCTCCCGAACCGCGAACTTTCGCGCCCTCGCCGACGACCCGCCGCCCGCCGGCCGCCACGACAGCG
>CAYMEB010000501.1:0-2472 GCA_964389095.1 uncultured Hyphomicrobiaceae bacterium | reverse complement strand
GTGAAGGGCACTGGAACGCAGTTGACCATCTCGAAGTCGAGCACCACCTCGAGCACGCTGCTGCCACGTCCGGTGCCGAGATTGATCGCCTCGCACCGCATCGAGTCGAGGTGCTGCATCGCCTTCAGGTGGCCGGCCGCCAGGTCGACCACATGGATGAAGTCCCGCACGCCCGTGCCGTCGACCGTCGGATAGTCGCCACCCCAGACGCTGAGTTCCTTGAACTGCCCGGCCGCCACCTTGAGCACGAAGGGCATGAGATTGTTCGGGATGTCGTTCGGATCCTCGCCGAGCAGCCCGCTCGAATGCGCTCCGATGGGGTTGAAGTAGCGCAGCATGCAGATGTGCCACGCGGGGTCCGAGGCCGAGAGATCACGCAGCAGGCATTCGATCGCCAGTTTCGTCTGCCCATAGGGGTTGGTGACCGACAGGGGATGCGACTCGCCGATCGGCAGTTCCTGGGGCTGCCCGTACACGGTCGCGGAGGAGCTGAAGACGATCGACCGGGCCTGCGTCTCTCGCATCGCGCGCAGCAGCTGGAGCGTGCCGTGCACATTGTTGTCCCAGTACTCGAGCGGCTTCTGGATCGACTCGCCGACCGCCTTCAGGCCCGCGAGATGGATCACGGCGTGCACATCGAAGTCGCGGAGCGTCCTTTGGACGAGGTCGGCGTCGCGGATGTCACCTTGCACGAAATCGACTGGGTGGCCCACGACCTTCCCCAGCCGGTCGATCACCGAGGGCTTGCTGTTGCAGAGGTTGTCCAGGAGGACCGGTCGCAGGCCCGCCTGAGCGAGTTCGACCGCGATGTGGCTTCCGATGAAGCCGGCGCCACCGGTCAGAAGGATGGAAGTGCTCATGGACGGGATTCCTTCGTTGGGTGACGCTCGAACCAGTCGATCGTTCGCCGCAGTCCCTCCTCGAGCCCGATCTCGGCGCGCCAGCCAAGGCGTTCCTGAGCCCGTCGGGTGTCGAGGCACCGCCGAGGCTGTCCGTCGGGCTTGGATGCGTCCCATCGGATCTCGCCGGTGAAGCGACAGAGGCCAGCGATCATGCGGACCAGGTCCCGGATCGGGATCTCCGAACCGGTTCCAAGGTTGACCGGATCCGGCGTGTCGAGGGACTCCGCGGCACGCACCAGTCCCTCCGCCGCGTCCTCCACGTACAGGAACTCACGGCTCGCGGCCCCGGTGCCCCAGCAGGTGATGTGGTCGCGTCCGGTGTCCCGGGCCTCGACGCATTTGCGGACCAGAGCCGGGATCACATGGGAGGTCTGTGGGTCGAAGTTGTCGCCGGGGCCGTAGAGGTTGACGGGAAGGACATACGCGCTCCGAAGGCCGTACTGCTGACGGTAGGCGTCGAGCATGACGAGCGCAGCCTTCTTGGCGACGCCGTAGGGCGCGTTGGTCTCCTCCGGATATCCGTTCCAGAGGTCCTCCTCACGGAAGGGGACCGGCGTGAACTTCGGGTAGGCGCAGATGGTGCCGACCTGGACGAACTTCTGCACCCCGTGCACGCGGGCGCCCTCGATCAGGTGAAGGGCCATCGCCATGTTCGCGTAGAAGTACCGGCCGGGATTCGCCATGTTCGCACCGATGCCGCCCACCTCGGCCGCGAGGTGCAGCACCACGTCGGGCCGGAGTTCCCGGTAGAGGCGGGTCACCCCGTCCTCCGTGGTCAGGTCGAAGCGGCTTCGTCGCGGCACCATGACCTCGGTGACCGATCGATCGCGCAGCCGTTGGCAGACTGCCTGTCCTAGGAATCCGGCGCCACCGGTGACGACGACGCGCTTGCCTGCAAGTGTCGAGCCCATGGACGCATGCAAAGGTATCGGCCCGCACCCGCTCATGCAGAGGTGGTTCAAGATACGATGCCGTCTCCATGACGAGTGCGAGCCGAACGTGAAGAAGGCGCTGATCACGGGCATCACCGGTCAGGACGGCAGCTACCTTGCCGAGTTGCTCCTGTCGAAGGGCTACGAGGTGCACGGCATCGTGCGTCGAAGCAGCAGCTTCAACACGGATCGCATCGACCACATCTACCGCGATCCTCACGAGCAGGGAGCCAGGCTCCGGCTGCACTACGGGGATCTCGCGGACGGCAATGGCCTGCTCGACATCCTTCGCCAGGTCGGCGCGGACGAGGTGTACAACCTTGGCGCCCAGAGCCATGTCCGCGTGAGCTTCGACCAGCCCGGCTACACCGCCGACGTCGTGGCCACCGGCACGCTCCGACTGCTCGAGGCCTGCCGCACCTTCCAGCAGATCACCGGACAGCTGATCCGCTTCTACCAGGCCAGCAGCAGCGAGATGTTCGGCAAGGTCCAGGAGGTCCCGCAGCGCGAGACCACGCCGTTCTATCCACGATCGCCGTACGGCTGCGCGAAGGTCTTCGGCCACTGGATCACCGTGAACTATCGCGAGAGCTACGGCATGCACGCCAGCTGCGGCATCCTGTTCAACCACGAGAGCC